>NZ_VPCE01000033.1:0-1091 GCF_013418335.1 Acinetobacter sp. YH12145
AAGCAACCTTACCTTCGCCTTGAATACGTAAGATGGCTCTTACATACAGAAGTCCATTAGAGGATATAGTTGCAGCCTTTGACCCGGCCGTGCAGTCAAGTATTTCAAATACCGCAGCTCAGAGTTACAAGGAGTATGAGCAAAGTAATTTTGAGTTGTTTAATTACGCTTTGTCAGCTAAGGCTAAGGAGCGTTTAAGCACCTCAGGTATCTACCTCAGTCCTTACTCTGCTGTGCCACACTCGCACCCCGTGTGTAAAACATTAGAGAATTATTTCCTGTATAAAGTGCTACCATCCCATCTAGACAGTAGAATTTATTTTGTAGGCATTAAAAATTTCAAGTTAGAGTTGCTTAAGAAGAGGAGCAAGAATCTAGATTTAGTTAGTAGTATAAATAGATTTGTCTCTAGTGCTGACAAATTGAGGTACACCTCAGATTTTGTCAGACTTCAGAGCGGCAAAAGCGCGTCCCTGGTTAGTAAGCGCGTTGTGCTAGAAGATGTCACCCTGAGAGATCTGCTCCCTGCAGCGATGGCCCGCAGCGCGAAATACCTCTTTTTGCATGATGAACTGCACTATTGGAGCAAGCGCACGCTCATGAACTTTCTGAGTGAGTTGCAACCTGAGGTGGTGCTTGCTACCGTTGTTATACCTCCCGAGACGCTTGCAGGCGCAAAAGAGAGCTTGAACCGGTGGTGTTACGAGTATGAGGTGAGCGGTAGCAAGCTATATTTTTATCCTGATGGTGTAAGGGCCGAGGGGTATGAGCAGCCCCTCGGTGCATCATATTTGCTCAAGTGCGGCAAATTGCTGCTTGATGATGGGCAGGTGTACTGTGTTGATGTAGTATGCAGCAAATTTGCGCACCATCTACTTTGCATAAGCAAAGGGGATGCGGTCGTACCCACAAGAAGGTCGTATGGACCATTTGACGCTACGTCCGCACGTGGGCTCTCAAACCTGACCGCGAGTTTGAAAAAGTACATCCCTGTGAATTTTGAGGTGATGTCTAAGGTGTACAGGTATTTGCGGACGTTGAAGAAGCCGGATGCACAGTCAGCAATGGCCAAGCTGAGTCAGATACTGCCG
>NZ_VPCE01000034.1:0-1039 GCF_013418335.1 Acinetobacter sp. YH12145
GGCTTTGTTGCACAAACCTATCTGTAAAGGCTTTTTCAGCGATATAATTTTCAAATGAAGAAGCCTGCACACAAAATCTACCGCACAACCAAT
This sequence comes from Acinetobacter sp. YH12145, assembly GCF_013418335.1. Classification (NCBI taxonomy): domain Bacteria; kingdom Pseudomonadati; phylum Pseudomonadota; class Gammaproteobacteria; order Moraxellales; family Moraxellaceae; genus Acinetobacter; species Acinetobacter sp. YH12145. The sequence continues at coordinate 94 of NZ_VPCE01000034.1, forward strand.
TGGCCCGCATATAACCGAGCACTTATGAGTCGCGGAAATATTGCCATTTGGTTTGATCCTGCTACGCAATGGTATGCGCCATCAAAAGGCAAACAAGGGCGAAATCAAACCTACTCCGACGCAGCCATCCAATGCTGCTTAATGATTAAATCCTTATTCCGTCTGTCTTTACGTATGGTTACTGGCTTTGTGCAAAGTCTGATTAAACTTTGCGGATTAAATTGGATAGCTCCAGATTACACCACGCTTTGTAGAAGACAAAAGCATATTGATATTGTAATCAGCTACCAAAAAAGTAGCGATGGGCTGCATCTACTCATGGACTCTACAGGCATGAAGTTTCTAGGTGAGGGCGAATGGAAGCGCAAGAAACATGGACCTGAATATCGTCGCCAATGGCGTAAACTTCATATTGGTATAGATGCTAAAACCCTACAAATACGAGCAGTTCAGCTTACAACCAATAATGTCAGTGATTCACAGGTGCTTGGTGATTTACTTAATCAGATTCCACAAGATGAGCAGATTGACTCTGTTTATACCGATGGAGCTTATGACACCAAGCAATGCCGTCAGGTCATTGCAGATCGGCAAGGGTATGCGGTGATTCCACCTAGAAAAAATGCGAAACCATGGAAAGATACAAAGAGTAGCTCGCTAGAGCGAAATGAATTACTTCGAACAGTTAAGCGTTTAGGCAGGACACTATGGAAAAAATGGTCAGGCTATCATCGGCGAAGTTTGGTTGAAACTAAGATGCATTGCATCAAATTATTAGGAGATAAACTCAGTGCAAGGAGTTTTGATAGCCAAGTGAATGAGATCCATGCACGTGTAGCAGTTCTTAACAGATTTACGGAATTAGGTCGACCACTTACCCAAGTTACGCCTTAAATTTGGCTCAATTAGGGGCGCTTTGCATTTCAAATCTTTGTGCAACAAAGCC
>NZ_VPCE01000002.1:0-316565 GCF_013418335.1 Acinetobacter sp. YH12145
TACATCCGACAGCTCCGACAGCTCCGACAGCTCCGACAGCTCCGACAGCTCCGACAGCTCCGACAGCTCCGACAGCTCCGACAGCTCCGACAGCTCCGACAGCTCCGACAGCTCCGACAGCTCCGACAGCTCCGACAGCTCCAACACCTCAGCCAGTGGCAACGCAGTCAGCCGCAGAATATTTGGCAAACCCGCTTTAAGGTTTCCATTGAACAATAAAAAAGACGCCTCGGCGTCTTTTTTCATTTTAGAAAAATTAGGGTTTTTGCAGTTGCGTTAAGGTTTTGCGCACCAGTCCCGGATCATCTGCAAATACACCATCTACACCAGCTTTATAGAAGTTTTCAAATTCTTTAGCCGCACCGGTATCACAACGTTCGGTTGCCACTGAGCTACATTTTAAATAGTCAGGTAAAAAACCATTTTCAGGTCTGAGCGTATAAGGATGAACTTTCAAACCAGCAGCATGGGCATCTTTGACAAAATTGGTTTGTTTAAATTCAGTGTTTGAAAAAATATAGGTTTTACTTGGACCTACACCATCTGCATATTTTGCCACTGATTTTAGGCCTTCTGCAGTGGCTAAACTTGCATAATTTTGAGGTGAGCTTTGTTGCTGTAAGTCACCCGGTATGGCAGTTGGGCTATCTAATAATTGAATAATTTTGCCATGTTTGAGGGTTTTCTTTTGCGTGAGTTGATCACGTAAGTATTTAAGATTGGTGGTTTCAAAAGACTGTAAATATACAGGCGCGATATCACGTGTATAACTGTATTTGGCAAGCGTGGTGAGTAAACGATCTTCCATGGCTAGATTTTGCTGTTGGAAAAATGTTGGATGCTTGGTTTCAATATATAAACCAACAATTTTTCCAGTTTTTTTATAATGAGCTTCGGCAAGTTCAATGATTTGTTCGAGCGTTGGGATGCTGTATTGATCATTATATTGAGTGTTATTAGGGCGATATTGAGCAATACGCTCACGTGCTTTTACATTTTGAGTCAGTTCATTCAAATTAAAGTCTTCCGTAAACCATCCTGTATAGTCGATACCATCGATTTTTTTGGTGGTTTTTCGATCCGCAAATTGTGGCAGCGTACTGATATTGGTTGTCCCTGAAATTTCACTTTCATGGCGCGCAACCAGATAGCCATCCTTGGTTGGCACTAAATCGGGTTCGATAAAATCCGCACCATCGTCAATCGCTTTTTGATATGCGGCAAGAGTATGCTCAGGTCGCAAAGCACTGGCACCACGATGCCCAACAATGACAAAACCTGTATCAGGCAAAATAGGGGGCTTGGTGACATGGGTTTTATCGTCATCCGAATTACATGCAGATAAACCAAAAACGCTAAAAAGGAGCAGTGAAGACACGCCCCATGAGGATTTCACTTTGCTTGTTATGGCTAGATTTAACTGTTTTGTTAATTGTTTTTGCATGGCTGCCTCGGCATCTTTTTATTTAAATGAATGAAGTTGCAGGCATACATTGCAGGGCAGTGGCTAAGACTTCATGACAGAGGCGGTTTTGTCACATAAATTTACTAAAATAGCTGAAGTGGAGGCTCTCCATATTTTCTACATATTTCGCTTCAAGCAAGGTTTTTATGTAGTCTAGGCTTGTAATCAAGCACATTGTGATTGATTATCAATAAGATTTTTTGAAAAAATCAATCAACATATTTTATTTCATTAATTGAAAAGTGACATGGACTGATGCTGTCTAAGTTTTTTATTTATCGACCGATTTTTGCAGGTGTCTTGGCGATCATCGTCATGGCGCTCGGGCTATTTGCTGTGCTCAATTTACCGGTAGAGCGCTATCCAGATATTGCGCCACCACGAATTACGGTCAGCGCAAGTTATAGCGGTGCGTCAGCAGAAACAGTTGAGGAAAGTGTCACACAAGTTCTTGAACAACAAATTAAAGGAATTGATCACCTTTTATATTTTAGTTCAAGCAGCGACTCTTCAGGTCGAAGCCGGATCAGCATCAGTTTTGAAAATGGCACTGACCCAGATACCGCTCAAGTACAAGTACAAAATGCCATAAATGGAGTAATCAATCGGCTGCCTGAAGATGTGCAGCGCCAAGGGGTAAATGTCTATAAATCTTTGGGTGATACCCATATGGTTATCGGCCTCTATGATGAGACTGGCAAGAGTTCGAATATCGAACTTGGTGACTATATGATGACTCATCTAGAGCAGGACATTGCTCGAATTGAGGGTATCGGTGAAGTCGATGTTTTTGGTTCGCAATTTGCCATGCGCATTTGGCTCAACCCACTGAAGTTAAAGCAATATAGCCTTATGCCCAGTGATATCCGTGCGGCTGTTGAATCACAAAATACGCAGGTTGCAGCCGGAGCCGTAGGTGAATTGCCGAGTGTATCGGATCAATATCTCAATGCAAAAGTCACTTCAGGTTCACGTTTAAAGTCAGTTGAAGAATTTGAAAATATTATTGTCAAATCTGCACGAAACGGCAGTTTTGTCTATTTAAAAGACGTTGCACGTGTTGAATTGGGTGCGGAAAATTATTCAGGGGTTAATACCATTAACGGGTATCCATCTTCAGGGATGGGGATCTCATTGGCTTCTGGGGCAAATGCACTTGAAACCTCAGCCTTAATTAAGCAAGAAATTGAACAGTTAGCGAAGCAATTACCTGCCGGTTATAAAATCGTTTATCCACGGGATAACACGCCATTTGTACAAGAATCGATTAAAGAAGTGGTGAAAACGTTATTCGAAGCCGTTTTACTGGTGGTTTTGGTGATGTTTATCTTCTTACAAAATTGGCGAGCAACGCTGATACCTGCGATTACGGTGCCTGTGGTGATTCTTGGGACTTTAGCGATTTTATATGCTTTGGGCATGACCATTAATACGCTCACATTGTTTGCATTGGTACTGGCCATCGGTCTGTTGGTCGATGATGCGATTGTTGTGGTGGAAAACGTCGAACGTTTAATGCATGAACAACAGTTAACAGCAAAACAAGCGGCCATCGAGTCGATGCATGAAATTAGCGGGGCATTAATCGGGATTACTTTGGTATTGACCGCTGTATTTATTCCCATGGCGTTCTTTGGTGGCTCAACGGGCGTGATCTATAGACAATTTTCCATCACACTCGTGGCTGCAATGGGCTTGTCACTGATGGTTGCGCTGATTTTAACCCCTGCATTATGTGCCTTAATTTTAAAACCCAATCCGAAACCACAGCGCTGGGCGATTTGGTTTAACACCAAATTAGAGACTTTAAAAACCAAATATCTAGCACTTGCACAAGCCACGGTTCGTTATCGCTTATGGACGGTGGTTTTGTTTGCGGGGCTCATTACGGTATTTGCTTTGTTTTATCGTGCTTTGCCGACCAGTTTTATTCCTAGTGAAGACCAGGGCATTTTGAGTGTGCAACTTAAATTACAAGAAGGTGCACCGATGTCGAAAAGTCGTGAGATCGGTGAACAAATTCGGCAGTACTTTTTGACTGAAGAAAAGCAAAATATTGATTTGGTGATGATTCGTTATGGACGAAATTTTTCTGGTACGGGTCAAAACTTAGGGCAAGGCTTTATTGCACTGAAGCATTGGGATGAACGTTCAGGACAATACAATTCAGCGCAAGCGATTCGTGAACGTGCTATGAAACATTTTAAAAAGTTCAACAATGCACAAATCAATGTCAGCATGCCGTCTTCAGTCAGCGGTCTTGGGCAAACCGATGGTCTGGAGTTTTGGCTGCGAGATATGAATGGTGAGGGTCGTGCTTATCTCGATGAGCAATTTAAAAGCCTGCAAGAGAAATCCGCACAATTCAGTAGTTTCGAAAATTTAGACAAACGCTCTAACCCAGACAAAGCTGAACTGAAAGTTGATATTGATCAAAAACAAGCGATGGCTATGGGTTTAACGCAAAATGCGATTAATAGCACCATGAGTAGTGCATGGGGCGGGAGTTATATTAACGATTTCATTGACCGTGGACGTATTAAACGCGTCATGATGCAGGCAGATGCCGAATTCCGTTCTAAACCAGAAGATTTGGCTTATTGGCATGTACGTAATGACCAAAATGAAATGATTCCATTTAGTAATTTTTCAACCATTGGCTGGAGTGGCGGCCCTGAAGTCGTCAATCGCTTTATGGGATACACCGCATTACAAATGGAAGCGGATACAGCCAAAAATGTCTCAAGTGGCCAAGCCATGCAGGATGTTAAAGCTTTAGTCGATCAGGTGCCTGGCGTGGATGTGGCATGGAGTGGTTTATCTTTTGAAGAGCAAAAATCAAGTCATCAAGCGATTTGGCTATATTTGGTCTCGATTGGATTTATTTTCCTCTGTCTTGCCGCCCTATATGAAAGTTGGAGCATTCCGACCGCAGTCATGAGTGCGATTCCACTCGGGATAGGCGGTAATATTTTGTTTAGCTACATGACCGGTTTTCCAAATGACATCTATTTCCAAATTGCCTTGCTGACGACCATCGGTCTGTCCTGTAAAAATGCGATCTTGCTTGTAGAGTTTGCAGCGATGGCACAAGAAAAAGGCAAACATGTAATCGAAGCTGCAATGGAAGGCGCAGCACTTCGTTTACGTCCTATTTTGATGACCTCTTTGGCTTTTGGTGCAGGAGTGGTTCCTTTAGTTCTTGCTTTTGGTGCAGGTGCAGCCAGTCGCCAAGAGATTGGGGTGAGCGTACTCGGTGGGGTAATATTCGGTACGGTTTTGGTGCTGATCTTTATTCCGTTTATGTATGTATTGATACGGACTCTATTTAAGCCCAAGTCTGTTAAAAGAAACATAAGTGATTAAATTGTTTAGGTCTCGTTGTAAAGGTTGAGAAATGTAACAGTTTTTCGTAGTATTGCTGCGCCGTATAAGCGGTTTGATGAGGATTAAATCCCTAAATGGACAGGCACAGTTGTCAGATACACCAAATTTCAAACATATATATTTACCAACATTATTATGTGGGTTCATTCGGCAAATAAAATAAGAGCCGTTGCGGCCCTATTACATAGGTTGGGTAATAGGGGGCGAGCATGAGCTACAACAACTTTTTATATCTTTTAAATGATGCATTAAGCAAGCAAGATATTGCATTGGCATTAGACTCTGTTAAAACGTTTAAAGCCGCAGATTTGGCTGATATTTTGGCACAATTACCTTTAGAGAATAGTCAAAAGCTGCTACTGCATCTTCCTGCACGCGCCTATGTATTTTCATATCTCAAACCCGAAGAACAAGTAAAATTTGCACGCGGTTTAACGCGAACAGACTTGGCTGAAATTATGGGCGAAATGCCTTCAGACAAGCGTGTCGATTTATTTAAATGTTTAGATCACGAGCAGCAAAATACTTTATTGCCTGCATTGGCACAGGCCGAGCGTGAAGATATTCGGCAGCTCTCTTCTTATGTAGAAGGTACGGCAGGGGCCATCATGAGCTCCGAATATGCCACCCTAAAACCGAATATGTCGGTAAAAGATGCCATTAAAATGTTGCGTTATGAGGCACCCGATTCGGAAACCATTTATTTGGCCTATGTACTTGATGAAGCAAGAAAGCTGCTGGGTGTTTTATCGCTCAAACAATTAATACTTGCCGAAGAACAAAGCAATATTAGTGATTTAATGGCGACCGATATTATTTTTGCATATTTTGACAGCGATCAGAATGAAGTAGCCAAAACCATTGCTCGTTATGACTTACTGGCATTACCCATTATAGATCATGCCGGTGTGATGGTGGGTATTGTGACATATGATGATGCAATGGATGTGGCCAGTGAAGAGGCAACAGAAGATTTTTTAAAATCTGGTGCTGTCGATGCATCATCTAAATTGAGTCTTAAATCTGCCCCGATATTGCAACTCTATCAAAAACGGGTGTATTGGCTGGTATTTCTTGTTTTTGGCAGTTTGTTATCTGGGATTGGCATTGCACATTTTGAAGACGTTATTGCCGCAAATATTGTATTGGTTTTCTTTTTGCCCTTATTGGTCGGCAGTGGTGGAAATGCCGGCTCTCAATCTGCAACGCTGATGGTGCGTGCATTGGCAACGGGCGATGTACATTTTAGGGACTGGTTTTACTTGCTGGGACGTGAAAGTTTGGTTGCCCTGTGTCTGGGCGGAACCATGGCCATTGCTGTATCGATTTTAGGCTACTACCGTGGTGATGCAACCGTGGCCTTGGTCTTGGCACTGAGTATGATGGGTATCGTATTGCTCGGTTGTTTAATTGGCATGAGTTTGCCTTTCATACTCAATAAGTTAAAGCTCGATCCTGCAAGCGCTTCTGCACCTTTGGTAACCTCGATTTGTGATGCGACTGGCGTGGTGGTGTATTTGATGATTGCTTCACAATTGCTCAATTTATAGAGATTAGCATTTTGCAACAGATTGAAGACTTCTAATATGTTTTAATCTCAGTGATTTACACGTTTTTTATTGGATAAAACATGGCTGAACCATTAAAACAAAAAATGTCAAAGCAAGAAGTCATTCGTCTTGAACGCGATCTCGCAAAGTTTGCCAATATGATGGACTCCGTGGTTCGGATTCCATTTACTCGACAAGGGGTAGGTGCGGACGCAGCGTTGAGTACCATTCCCGTAGCTGGTGATATCGCAGGATTTGTCTTGACCTGTTATGCCGTCTATAAAGCCAAACAGATTGGCGTACCACAAGCCAAATTAAATGGTGTGATGAAACTCGCAGTTATAGATGCTGTCGTGGGGTTTATTCCTGTTGCAGGGACGATCTTTGATGTGTTTATTCGACCGAGCCGTAAAGCTTTAGATGTTGTACATACGCACATTCGTGAAGAATATCAAATCAGTACAGATCAACATGTGGTACATCCGTTTTTACATGAAAAATTAGAACAGAAACAACAGCAATCTGCTTTTTGGCGCAACCCTGTGGTTGCATGGATATGGATCCATATCCCAGATATACTCGGGATGATTTTCTTATTAGTCTTTATCTTTGCAATTTATATGGGTGGTTCATTGCTTTGGCAATGGTTAAAGGCCAATGGAGTATTGTAGATAGAAATGCCTTGTTGCTTGAACGCGATCACTGAGAGGCTATTCAATTGAAAGATCGTTCAGCTGAAAGATTATTGATAAGACAGTAAATGTTCGGAAAAAATTAGACGTAAAAAAGCCTCCATAGGGAGGCTTTTTTACGACATACATTAGATGCTCGATTATGGGCAATCTAATTGTTGTAATGCCGCAACACGTTGTTCAATCGTTGGGTGTGTTTGGAACAATGCAGCTAAACTGAAACCTTGTTCTTGACCCGCAGAAATTGCAAAGGCTTTCATTTCTTTTGGCATTTGATCTGGCATTTCAGATTCTGCTTGTAAACGTAACAGGGCAGAAATCATCGCTTGTTTACCTGCTAAACGCGCACCAGCTTCATCGGCACGGTATTCACGGTAGCGAGAGAACCACATCACAATGGCAGACGCTGCGATACCAAAAACAATATCTAATACAATCGTAATGACAAAATATGCGATACCCGGTGCTTCACCATCTTCACGACCAAAAACATTACGGTCAATGAAATCACCTGCTACACGTGCAAAGAACATGACAAAGGCGTTGACTACACCTTGCACCAATGCAAGGGTTACCATATCACCATTGGCTACGTGACCAATTTCGTGAGCGAGTACGGCACGGAGCTCGTCTTTGTTCATACGCTCAAGTAGACCGGTAGAAACTGCTACTAAAGCATCATTTTTATTCCAGCCTGTTGCAAAGGCATTTGACTGGTACGATGGGAAAATACCCACTTCTGGCATTTTGATACCAGAACGTTGTGCTAGTTGCGCAACTTCGTTAAGTAACCATGCTTCAGCTTGGTTACGTGGTGCATTAGGGTCAATCAGCTCTGTACCCGTGGTTTTCTTCGCCATCCATTTTGACATGAATAGTGAGATCATTGAACCCACCATACCGAACACAAAACAGATTACGAGCAAGTTGCCTAAGTTTAAGCCGCCTGCACCGTGGTAACTACCGACACCGAAGAGTGACAAGATTATGCCAGCTACAACCAGTACCGCGAGGTTGGTCAGCAAGAACAAACCAATCCGCATCATTGGGTAAATCCTCTTATTATAGAAAAATGATCTGATTTACAAATAAAAATCATTAAACTCAATATGAGGTGAAAGTCTTAAAATTTCAAGGAAAAATTAGTAAAACAGATGCAATTTTACAAAATCAGTGAATTTATTCATTGAAATAAATACGCGCTGAAGCAGACGCATTTGCTGTGGCAAATGAACCTGAAGGTGCGTCGGTAAAACTACCATTGTCTGTTTGAATAATTTGACGTGCCGATGATTTAGCAACCGTAGGGGCAGCAGCATGATAATTATCCGAACTGGCAATAATCCGACCACTATTTGAAGCGATATTGGAATTGCTCGAACCTGATACACTTAAACTACCAGCATATAGGTTGTTATAGCGGCTAGTAACACGGCGGACATAATCTTGTGTTTCACGAAAAGGTGGGATACCACCATATTTTGCGACATTGCCTTCACCTGCGTTATAACCAGCTAAGGCAAGTGAGGTGTTACCATTAAAACGTTTCAGTAGCCAAGATAAATATCGAGCACCAGCCATAATATTCTGATGAGGATCATAAGCATTTGTTACATTGAAGCGACGTGCCGTGGCAGGCATGAGCTGCATTAAACCTTGGGCGCCAACAGGTGAACGAGCATTAGTGTTAAAGCCTGATTCGGTATGCATCACCGCTTTGATTAGACCTTCGGAAACACCATGTTGGGCCGCTGCTTGTTTAATAATATTGTCAAAGGCATTTTTATTCCTACTATAGCTGGGTAACACAGACGCTTCATTTGAGCCCCAGTTACTATAACTATGGATATTACTGTCCGGATAGTAGGTTTTTTTCTCAACTTTTAGATTGCTATAGCGGCCTTGTTTATTGGTCAGTAACGTTGTGCCATTACTTTCACGCAATTGATAAATCGTTTGGCCGGCAAAAATGTTTGGTGCTGCTAAACTGATAGCCACACTTCCACCTAATAACAGCCCCAAAGTCCAAGTAATGTTTTTCATTTTATTGTGAAGAAAAATTCTGTCCCCAAACAGTTAAAGAGAGTTTATCAAAAAAAAATTAGATGAAAAGGCTTCATAGACTGATTTCTTCTTTACTTTGTAAAAATCAAGTCATTTTGATGATTCAATAATCAAAAAAAATATTTATTTTTTTTTATTGATCTTAACTTGACACACTTAAGCCATTGATAATTAAATTTATTTAAATTGATCAAAAAATGATCAATTTAAATAAAAGCCTTAAAATAAGGGCGGCTCACCTTGTCAAGTCATTTAGAATCCACAAAGTTATCCACAGCTTTTGTGGACAACTGTGGAAAAGTCCAAAAGATAAGCATTTGGGCTAAAAAATGAACTGTACCGTATAGAATATTGCACTGAAGTTTACGTGATCATGACAGTATTTCTACTTTTTTCGGAAATTACATTCTTTTGATGCGAGAAGTCTGTGAATCGGATAAAATTGCGCGGTATTTTTTTTTAGGTTTAACTCGTCTATGTTCTCGCCAGTTGAGTCCGAACAAGGATTTAATTTCAAACCAGAACTACCAACTAGCTCTGCGTATTATCGTTTATTGAAAAAGCTACGCCGTCAGGTCGGTCATGCTATTCGTGATTTTAAAATGATCGAAGAGGGTGACAAAGTGATGGTCTGTATTTCAGGCGGTAAAGACAGTTATACCTTGCTCGACATTTTGTTGCAGTTTAAGCGTATTGCGCCGATTAATTTTGATGTGGTTGCGGTCAACCTTGACCAAAAACAGCCGGGTTTCCCTGAAGACGTATTGCCACGTTATTTAGAAGAAAACAAAATTCCGTATTACATCTTAGAAAAAGATACTTACAGCATTACCAAACGTTTAACACCAGAAGGTAAAACGTACTGCGCAGTGTGCTCGCGTCTACGTCGTGGTTCGTTATACGGCTTTGCTCAAGAAATTGGGGCGACGAAAGTGGCTTTAGGTCATCACCGTGATGATATTTTGGCGACGTTCTTTTTGAACTTGTTCCATGGCGGCAGCTTAAAAGCCATGCCACCGAAATTATTGTCTTCTGACAAAAAGAACATTTTGATTCGTCCACTGGCTTATGTGGAAGAAAAAGACATTATCAAATATGCAGAAATGCGTAAGTTCCCAATTATCCCATGTAATTTGTGTGGTTCTCAGGAAAACTTACAACGTGCGATGTTAAATGACATGCTGCGTACTTGGGATAAAGAATTTCCAAAACGTTTACACAGTATTTTTGGTGCGTTGCAAAATGTATCACCTTCACAACTGGCTGACCGTGAGTTATTCGACTTTGAAGCCCTAGATGAACAACGCGAATTTGACTTTAAAAATAGCGAAAGTTGTTCAACTGATGAAGGTGATTCAGAAAGCAAACGCATTAATATGGTGAACTTAGGGTTTATGGCAGATTAAGCCGAAAACCTTATCATGCAAAAGGCATTCTACGGAATGCCTTTTTTATGCTTATGATTTTTCTCATTTTGTTATTAAACAGTTAAATATTGAACGGTGCGTACAAAAAACTTTAGCCTTTTCACAAATGATCATGCTATAACAAACCTCAAGCAAAATATGCTTGCACTGATGTTGTCCGGAACGGCAACACACACGAACAAAATAAATTGAGGAAAGATCATGCCTGCTTTTTTAACTGATGATTGGTTTTCAACTGTAGAAACTTTGACAGCTCAAGCTGGTGATTTAAACTTACCACCTGCATTGGCTAATCTTGCAATTAACCTTGTGGTTGCTGACGCTGCAGGCAATACTGAATTGTCATTAGACGGTGGTGCAATTAAAAAAGGTTTATCTTCAAACGCGAAAACAACTTTGAACATGGATGCTGAAACTTTACGTAAAGTATTCCTTGAATTTGATATGGCTGCAGCGATGCAAGCGTTTATGACGGGCAAAATAAAAGTACAAGGTGATATGTCACAATTGATGGCATTGCAAACAGCAAAACCAAGTGCTGAGCAAAAAGATTTGTTCAAAAAAGTACTTGAGCAAACTGCTTAAGTCTAAAACGAAAAAAGCTTACCCGAAGGTAAGCTTTTTTTTGTGCGCTCACATGTAAATGTTAAGTGGACGCATATTAGATATTCACAAGTTGAGGTGTGGTTTTAATATGTTCCAAATACGCACGAATACGCGTGACATATTGCACAGCTTGACGATAACGACCATTGCTGGCCTTGTTACGGTCTAGATAAGCATATAAATTCACCCACTTATTTGGGTTTTTACCCTGAGCTTGGATGCGCTTTTGAATCTGACTTACAGCACCAGGACCCATGTTATAAGCCACTAAGGCATACCAATTACGATCAGGGTACGGAATGTTACTATAACGGTTTAACATTTGGTCATAGTACTTTGCACCACCTTGAATGCTTTGAGTCGCATCTGTACGGTTGCTCACACCCATGGCTTTTGCTGTACTGTTGGTCAGCATCATAATGCCACGAACACCCGTTGGGGATACCGAGTCAGGTTTGAGGTAAGACTCTTGATAACCAATCGCTGCCAATAAATGCCAGTCTAGATCGTATTGCTTGGCCGTGTTTTTAAAACTTGCCTTATAGATCGGCATACGTTTACTTAAATCACGTTGAATCACATTCCAAGAATCTTGTTTGACCACATTACGGTTGTAGAATGATGCCAACTGTCCAATTGCGCCATTTTGTTTGGCACGGCAAATAAAACCACTCGCGGTTTGGCTTAATGGATCATCTGCATTTTTAAATACCCAGTTTAAGTTGCTGTTTAAACCATTCTTTTTTAAAGAAACGGTATCACCACAACTGGCTGAAAATGACGTCAAATGCTTGGCTTCAATGGTACTCATTTCGGCAGTGGTCATAGCAAAATTGGCTTGACCTTTGGCAACCATTTTTAAAGCAGTGGCATTGTCATTCACTGTTTTAAAATCTAATTGGACATTTAAACTTTCTGCATAGTTACGTGCAAGGTCGTAACCAAAACCATGTCGATGTTTACCATCCTGAAAAACAATGGCAGGATTGGCAACTGCAACAACAGTGAGTTTATTACTGTTGACGACAGCATCATATTGATGTGCTGTTTTGCTGGCATTAATACTGTGAAAAGGAATTAAGATAGTACTAAGTGCAAGCGCTTTAAACGGGAGAGAGTTAAAAGAGTTAAGGCAAAGCCTCGACCCAGAAGTTGAACTACTGTGCATGTTGTCTCCGCTACAAGTAATTTATGCCCTAAAAAGCAAAGGCAAACAGGCCTCAGACTTTTTCAAGTTTGATAAATTCAATAAGGGTTGGGCAGTCATGACGTCATTCAAAAATGACTAGGGGGTTTCGGGAAATATGTAGAAAATCTACACTGGATAAAAATTAAACAAGCCTAAAAGATGTGCGCATAATAATGAGCAAAAAAATACTTGTCAAATTTTGTACGAAAAAATATTAAAATATGTAACATAAACAATTGATTTTGTTTGGGAATAAATTTTATATACTTTGCCTGTGTAGAAATGGAGGATAAAATAGGCATGTTTTGTAAAAATCAGCACTTGCTCAAGGCCTAAAAATCTTCATGAAATCTAACTTAATTACCCGTGGTGGACACGATTTATTGGTCGCTGAACTTCAACATTTATGGCATGAAGAGCGACCTGAAATTACCAAAAAAGTGAACTGGGCGGCTAGTCTTGGAGATCGTTCGGAAAACGCGGATTATCAATATAATAAGCAATTGTTACGCAAAATTGATCGACGTGTACGCTACTTGGGAAAACGTTTGGAAGAGCTTCGTATTATCGATTACTCACCCGAACAAAAAGGGAAAGTTTATTTTGGGGCATGGGTCGATATTGAAAATGATGACGGTGAACAAAAAACGCTAAGGATTGTGGGGGTAGATGAAATTTATGATCATCATCCGCAGCATATCTCAATTGATTCACCTATGGCTCGAGCACTCTTATCCAAGCAAGTGGATGATGAAGTCGAAGTCCTAACCCCGCTGGGGAAAAAATGTTGGTATATCAATTCAATTCGTTATGAAATGGGCGAAAGTACTGAAAAATAACAAACTGCTCTTATTTTGTTCAATTGGACGTGTTTTTTACAAAATAATTTGCCATTGCTGAATTTTATTTATATGATGGCGGCCATGGAAGCGTGGCAGAGCGGTTTAATGCACCGGTCTTGAAAACCGACGAGGGCGCGAGTCCTCCGTGAGTTCGAATCTCACCGCTTCCGCCATATTCAAAAAACCTTGATGTTTTTAGCATCAGGGTTTTTTTATGTGCGTAAATTGAGGTAATGCAATTAGCCTTGACCTTAATTCAATACATATTGATTCAGCTTCTATTTTTCTGACCTAAACCAAAATTTTACAATCGACTAAATTTTGTATGAACGATTCGCTAAGTAGTCAAAATAAGGCAAAATAATTTGCCAATTTGAATTTTTATTTATATGATAGCGGCCATGGAAGCGTGGCAGAGCGGTTTAATGCACCGGTCTTGAAAACCGACGAGGGCGCGAGTCCTCCGTGAGTTCGAATCTCACCGCTTCCGCCATATTCAAAAAACCCCAATTTAACGATTGGGGTTTTTTTATTGCCTAAATTTTTTGAAAAGTTTTTTCTAAAGGCGAAGCTGATATACAGCATGGATATGACATGCTATTAATTATTCACAATAAACAGAAAACTAGATCAATCGATTTAGAAAAGGAATTCACCCATGCAAAAACCAGAGCTTATTCATGAACTGGAATGGCAAGCGCGTTGTCAATTGGCGGCACTGTATCGCTTGGTGGCTTATTATAAAATGACCGACTTAATTGATACTCATATCAGCCTGCGTTTAAGTCATGAACCGGAGCATTTTTTGATTAATCGTTATGGTGTGACCTTTGACAAAATGACAGCTTCTGATTTGGTCAAAATTGATCATGAAGGAAAAATTATTGAAACTTATGATGCAGGGAAGATGGTGAATGTTGCGGGCTTTGTGATTCATTCTGCCTTACATCATGCGCGTGCAAATATTAATTGCGTTATTCATACGCATACTGCGGATGGTGTAGCAGTTTCTGCACAAGAACATGGTTTATTGCCAATATCGCAACATGCGTTAAAGTTCTATCAGAACATTGCTTATCATGAATATGAGGGCATAGCCTTTTCAACTGAAGAGCGTGAAAGGTTGGTGCATGACATGGGTCATTATCGCTGCATGATTTTACGCAATCATGGTTTACTTGCGACTGGAGATAGTGTGGCACGGGCATTTCATGAAATTTATTTTTTAGAACGAGCTTGTCAAATTCAAGTAAAAGCGTTGTCGAGTGCTACATTGCATTATCCAAGTCCGAAGGTTTGTGAACATACGTTGCAGCAGTTTGAAAATCCGATGGCCGAGCCCATTATTCAAGCGGCTTGGCAGGCGGCCTTGTCTTTAATTGAAGATCAGCAGTCAGATTATTGTCGCTAATATAATTTTTCAATCATCAAGGTTGTAGATTGAAGGCACTGTGCCTTATGTGCAGAAGAATAGTCATGGCTTGATCAACGCGTTATCATGTTCATAGTGGAACTATGAGATGAACTATGAAAATCGTTGCAGATGAAAATCTGGCATTTACTGAGTATTTTTTTACTGAATTTGGTGAAATAAAGCAAGCGGCAGGTCGAACATTGACCCATGAGGATGTCAAAGTAGCCGATGCATTATTGGTACGATCAGTGACTCAGGTAAATGCAGAATTAATTCAACAGACCGCACTCAAATTTGTCGGTAGTGCTACGATTGGAACAGATCATTTAGATATTAATGCTCTAGAAAAGCAGGGCATTGCTTGGTCAAATGCCGCAGGTTGTAATGCACAAGCGGTTGCTGAATATGTGATTACTGCATTGCTCTACATTAAACCTCAACTGTTGAATGCAAATGAAAAATTTACCTTGGGCATTGTTGGTTTAGGTAATGTTGGTTCACGTTTAGCGGTCATGGCAGAATTATTCGGTTGGAATGTCATTGGCTATGATCCATTTGTGCAATCTGATCAGGTGAAACAAGTTGAATTTGCAGAACTGTTAAAAAATGCAGATGCGATTAGTACCCATGTGCCACTGACCAAAGAGGGTGAACATCCAACCTATCATTTAATCAACGCAGCTACGCTTTCTGCTATGAAGCCTACAGCGATCTTGATTAATTCCGCGCGTGGGCCAGTGGTCGAAGAAGCTGCCTTAATTGCCGATATTCAACAAACTCAGCGTAAAGTGGTCTTAGATGTTTTTGAACATGAGCCAGAGATTTCAGCAGCGTTGTTGGATTTAATTTACGTGGTGACACCCCATATTGCAGGCTACAGCTTGGAAGGTAAAGCACGTGGCACACAGATGATCTATGAAGCATTCTGTCAAACTTTCAATCAACCGATAAATAAAGCTTTTGAAAGTCAGTTACCCGTTTGTGAGCAGTATTTTACTAGTGCTGACTTTAAGACGGTATTACAGCGTTATTTAAAAGATATTTATGACATTGCTCGTGACGATGCAAACTTACGTGCTTGCCTAAAAGACGGTAAAGTGGATCAAAAAGCTTTTGATTATTTACGTAAAACCTATCCTTTACGCCGTGAATGGGCTGCACATGGAGGCCCAGCAGCATGAGTCAAATGAACTTTCAACCGAGTTGTGAACTCACTGCACTTCATGCACGTGCCACGATGTATGTTCAAATTCGCCAGTTTTTTGCTGCACGTGATGTGCTTGAAGTGGAAACACCTGTGCTTTCTCAAGCCGGTGTCACCGATGTGCATTTAGCATCGGTACAAGCTCAGCGTCATGTGAATGGTCAAAAGCAAACGCATTATTTGCAAACTTCACCTGAATTTGCCATGAAGCGTCTGTTGGCAAGTGGTAGTGGGCCTATTTACCAAATCTGTAAAGTTTTCCGTGATGATGAACATGGACGTAAACACAACAGTGAATTCACCATGTTGGAATGGTACCGTCCGGGTTTTAGCTTAAAAGACTTGATGTTTGAAGTGACTGACCTATTGAATGAAACTTTGAAACAGCGCTTTGGTGAAATTCGTCCGACTATTTTGAGCTATAAGCATGCTTTTATGGATCGTTTGGATTTGAATCCGTTACAAGCCACTTTACAAGATCTGAAAGATTGCTGTCGTCGTGTTGGACTTAGCTTAGATCTGGGTGAAGACCGTTTAGGCTATATGGATTTATTGTTTTCGCATTATGTTGAGCCGAGCCTCGGTTTTGATGCGCCAGTGTTCCTGACAGATTTTCCACCGGAAATGGCTTCTTTGGCGAAAACCCGTGTGGACGAAGATGGTGAATTGGTTGCAGCACGATTTGAGCTCTATATCGAAGGTTTAGAGTTAGCGAACGCTTATGATGAACTGATTGATGCGGATGTTTTACGAAGTCGTTTTGAGGCAGATAATGCAGAGCGCGCTAAACTTGGGTTGCATGTGATGCCGATTGATGAATATTTGCTTGCTGCATTACCGCATATGAGTGAGTGTGCAGGTATAGCCTTAGGCATTGATCGATTGCTAATGGTGGCAACGAATCAGTTAAAACTTGAAAAAGTCATTAGTTTTCCAGCCGATATTTCTTAAAAAATGTCTTGATCGGCTGATGGTAAAATTGGCCGATCAATTTAAATATTTAGTAAAATTTAAACCATATAGGCTTCAAACCCTAAATTTTGATAATAGGCATGTGCGGCATATCGTTCTGAACGATTCCCACTATTGAGAAAATACGTTTTAGATCTTGTCGCCGTGCGCTTTGCTCAATGGCTTGCATGAACCGTCGCCCTAAACCTTGATCGCGATAAATGGCATTAATGACAAAAGCCTAAATCCGAATTATTCATTCCTCAAACTCTTAACTGTATTGTTGGATAAAATCTGCATAATCAATGACGCGGTCATTAGTCGCTATCACTAATGTTTGATAATACTTATTCAAATGAGTCAACTGCCAATGCTGTTGTAGTCGCTCTAGTGGTATTTCATAACCCAATTGGAGTGTAAGTTGATGAATATTTATGAGATTTTCTTGGAGTTGTGGTGGGCGAATTTGGGGATGCATATTGTCAGCTCGATGGTTTTCCTTAGAGCATAGATGAATGAGCCTTGATGTGAGTGCAGATATTTTTCAAAGCATATCTATATCTGAAAGGGCAAGGTGAAATATTGCAAAAGTTAAAGTTTTAAGAATATAGAAAAGGTAAATTAAAAAAGCACCCGAAGGTGCTCTAATTAAGCTTCGACTGCATATTGACTGGTTTTAAGTGCAGCAATGGCTTGAATACGTCGTTCAATCAACATTTCACCAATATCCGGCCCGGATACATCAGGTGGAAGGTCGGCAGCTTTAATATTACGAACCACTTGCATGGCATCTAAAACGTATTGAGCTTGCGGATAGGCACGATCCTCTAAACCTAAGCGACCACGTGAATCACATTCACAGGCTTGTACAAAGGCCTCTACGCGTTCAGGACGGCGTAGCACATCCAGACGTTGTAACAGGCGCCACAAGGTACCCGGTTTTAAACTCAAGGCTTGATGGCATTTTAAATGTTCTTTACACACTGAGATAGCCAATTGTTTGGTATTGGTGGGAACACGCATACGGTCACAGACATCAGTAACTGGTTTTACACCACGCTCTTCATGCATGATATGGCGCGGTAACTCATCTACTGGAGTAAGTGCTTTGCCTAAGTCGTGTACCAGTACAGCAAAACGAACATCCAAAGAATAATTTGCACGACACGCTTGTTGTAGCGACATCATGGTATGAATGCCACAGTCTATTTCAGGATGATATTCAGGACGCTGTGGAATACCGTATAACGCATCAATTTCAGGGAACAAGACTTTTAAAGCGCCACAGGCTCTTAATACCTCAAAATATTCATCTGCGTGGTCTTCCATTAATGCACGAGACGTTTCCTTCCATACACGTTCAGGTGTAAGGGCTTTAAGCTCGCCAGATTTGGCAAGCTCTTGCATCAGTTCCAATGTTTCATCAGCCACTTTAAAACCTAAAGCTTTATAACGTGCCGCAAAACGTGCAATCCGCAGAACTCGCAAAGGATCTTCGACGAAGGCATCAGAAACATGACGAAGGACACGCTGTTCTAGATCACGTTGACCGCCATAGGGGTCATAGACATTACCTGCATCATCCATAGCAATCGCATTGATCGTGAGGTCACGTCGAATGAGATCTTGTTCGAGTGTGACATTGACGTCGGTATAAAATTCAAAGCCATGATACCCATGTCCAGACTTACGTTCTGTACGGGCTAAGGCATATTCGTCTTTGGTCTCTGGATGAAGAAAAACAGGGAAATCTTTACCCACAGGTTGATAACCTTGAGCAAGTAATTGTTCCGGCGTTGCACCGACAACGACATAATCTTTTTCGTGATAGGGGTGCCCGAGCAAGTGATCTCGAACTGCACCGCCTACTAAATAAACTTGCATGAAAAAACCTCTATTCTTAGAGCAATCATGCTACAGAACAGAGGTTTTCTCAAGTCACAAAGTGTGTTCAAGTCAACTAAATTAGAGTGCTAATTTTTCGTTTTCTTGAATCTCTGCAACTGTTAATGCAGTCATATTCACTAAACGGCGAGTTGTCGCTGTTGGTGTTAAAATATGAACAGGTTTTGCAGCACCCAAAAGAATTGGGCCAATTGTCACGTTACTACCTGAAGTTGATTTCAACAAGTTGAACGAAATGTTCGCTGCATCTAGATTCGGCATAATCAGCAAGTTCGCAGAACCTTTAAAACGTGAGTTCGGGTATGCGAAATGACGAATATTTTCATCCAATGCGGCATCACCATGCATTTCACCTTCAACTTCAAGTTCAGGTGCAATTTCTGACAAAATATCATAAACCTTACGCATTTTTTGTGCGCTAGGATCATGTTGATCAGAGCCAAAACTTGAGTGAGATAGCAATGCTACACGCGGCGTAATACCAAAACGGCGTACTTCTTCAGCCGCTAAAATGGTCATTTCAGCCAGCTGTTCAGCTGTTGGATTACGGTTAATGTAAGTATCGGCAATAAACAAGTTACGATCTTCAAGCATTAACGCATTCAGCGTGAAGAAGTTATTACGACCTTCTTTTAGCCCAATCACATTGCTGACGAAGTCTAAATGAATGTCATAGCTAGAATAAGTACCGCACAGCATACCGTCAGCCACACCATGACGAACCAACATTGCAGCGATTAGGGTAGAGCGACGACGTGCCTCACGCTGAGCGTATTCAGGTGTAACACCTTTACGCTGCATGATGCTGTAGTAATCGTCAGCAAACTTATCGTAATCAGGGTTTTTCTCTTGATCGACGATAGTGATGTTCACGCCATCTTCAAGACGTAGGCCTAATTTCTTGATGTTTGCTTCAATGACTGCAGGACGACCGACAAGAATTGGTTTTGCCAAACCTTCATCAACAGCAATTTGCACCGCGCGAAGTACACGTAAATCTTCACCTTCAGCATATGCAATGCGTTTCGGATCAGTTTTCGCTTGCGCAAAAATTGGTTTCATCATAAACGCAGAGTTGTAGACGAATTCAGATAAACGTTGACGATATGCAGAGAAGTCTTGAATCGGACGAGTTGCTACACCAGAATCCATCGCTGCTTGTGCAATTGCAGGTGCAATTTCAAGAATCAAACGTTGATCTAATGGGCGCGGAATGAGGTAATCACGACCAAATGAAGCAGATTTTTCACCATACGATGCAGCATCAGCTTCGACATGCGCCATGCGAGCAATCGCATGTACACAAGCAATCTTCATCTCTTCATTAATCGTAGTTGCGCCAACATCTAGTGCACCACGGAAGATATAAGGGAAGCAAAGCGCATTGTTCACTTGGTTTGGATAGTCTGAACGACCTGTTGCCATAATCACGTCTGGACGTGCTTCATGTGCATGTTCAGGAAGAATTTCAGGGTCTGGGTTAGCAAGGGCAAAGATAATCGGATCTTTCGCCATGACTTTAACCATTTCTTTGGTCAAAATACCTGCTGCTGAAAGACCGAGGAACATGTCCGCACCTTCCATTACATCAGCAAGCTGAGAGCCATCGATGTCTTGAACGTATGCCTTTTTCGACTCATCCAAGCCTTCACGTTTAGTGGTCAATAAACCGCGTGAATCTGCCACAATGATATTTTCTTTTTTCGCGCCAAGTGCACAAAGTAAGTTCAAACATGAAAGGGCAGCAGCACCTGCGCCAGAAGCGACAATTTTGATTTCTTCAATTTTTTTGCCATTGAGTTGAAGTGCATTCAGTAATGCAGAACCCACAATGATTGATGTACCGTGTTGGTCATCATGGAACACAGGAATATTCATGCGTTCACGAAGTTTTTGCTCGATGTAGAAACACTCTGGGGCCTTGATGTCTTCAAGGTTGATACCACCGAAAGTTGGTTCTAATGCTGCAACGATATCTACGATTTTGTCTGGATCGTTTTCAGCAATTTCAATGTCAAAGACATCAACACCAGCGAATTTTTTGAATAGAACGCCTTTACCTTCCATAACAGGTTTTGACGCTAAAGGACCGATGTTACCTAAGCCAAGTACGGCTGTACCGTTACTGACTACAGCAACAAGATTACCGCGCGCTGTGTAAAGTGCAGCAGTAGATGGGTCGCGTTCAATTTCTAAACAAGGTGCAGCGACACCTGGCGAGTATGCGAGGGCTAAATCGTGTTGGTTGACCAATTGTTTGCTTGGTGTAACGCTGATTTTCCCCGGAGTTGGAAATTCGTGATAATACAAAGCCTGCTGTTTTAAAGATTGATCGTCCATCTGTATCTCGATTGTGTTTTGTTTATCCAATATAAAGCTGCAATGCTTGCTTTATCCGCTTGAATATAACATTAGTTGCACAGTTGGGACAGTCGAAGTCGCGTCTTTTTCAGACAATCTTATAGCTCAGGCATAGTGACTTATATTAAGTAAGTATAAGCAGGCGAAGAGATATTATTTTCAAGGAACACGGTTGCCTCTTCTTGTGGCAGTGGCTTAGAGAAAAAATAGCCTTGAGCAATGTCACATTCTAAGTCTTGTAGATACTGTAACTGCTGTTCAGTTTCAATCCCTTCAGCGACTACCGTCATGCCCATCGCTTTACCCATGGCAATCATGGCACTAACGATGGCCAATTGTTTATTTTCACCAATTTTAGAGATAAAACTGCGGTCTATTTTTAAGATATCAATTGGAAAATCAGCTAGATAGGATAGAGAAGAATAGCCCGTACCAAAGTCATCAAGTGAAATATTGATCTTACGTTTTTTTATTTCATTTAACAGTTCACGTACTGAATCTAGATTTTCGACCAAAGAAGATTCTGTAATTTCCAGTTCCAGACTGGCACCATCAATCTGATTGGCATCTATCGCTTCATCAAGATCATTTAACAATTGTCCACGGCGCAGTTGCTGCGCGACAATATTGACGGATACACAAATATTTTGATAACCCAAATTGTTCCAAAAACGAATTTGCTGCGCGGTTTTTTGCAGGACAAAACGCCCAATATCCGAAATTAAACTGGTTTGTTCTGCTAGAGGAATAAATAAGCCCGGTGGTATTAAGCCTTTTTCAGGATGATTCCAACGCACCAAGGCTTCAAAACCATAAATATTTTTATCACGGAAATTGATCTTCGGTTGGTAATACACCACCAGCTCATTATTTTGAATGGCTTTACGCAAGTCTCGTTCCAAGAAGATCCCTTGCTCTAATAATGCGGTATTTTCATTGGAATAATAACGTGTGGTATTGCCGCCCAAATTTTTTGCTTCGCTTAGCGCTTGTTCTGCACAATTATTCAGATAATCCAACTGACGGCCATGCTCAGGATAGAACGCAACACCCATCGATAAGGTGATGACATGGTCTTGACCAAAAATATTAAATGGAATGCTAAAAGCTTTATTGATGCGTTCACAATGTTCTTGTACTGAAGGGCGGATGTGCGAGATTTCATACACAATCGCAAAATCATCGCCATTTAAGTGTGCGACAAACAGAGCTTCGGCATTGGTTAGACGTAAACGCTGTGCGACTTGGCGTAACAGTTCATCACCACCATTGTTGCTGAGATATTCATTTAATGGACGGAAACGATCGATGTTTAAACGAATGACAGCCAACTGTTTAATCGAATCTTGCTGCGAAACTAAATATTGATGCAGTTGATAGTTGTAATAAAAACGGTTCGGTAAATCCGTTAAGGTGTCATAGTTTTCTAAATATGATAAGCGTTGTTCTTGCAATTTACGTTCGGTCAGGTCTGAAACGATCCCGATATAATGGGTGACACGGTTTTGATCATCGGTAATGGCATTAATATGCATCCACAGCGTCAGTTCTTTACCTGAAAGAAATTTTTCGTGCAATTCACCATCATATTCACCAATTTTCAGCACTTGTTTAATGATCGAGTAGTGCATACTGCGTTGAATTGATTTGTAATTCGCTGTGATATCAAAAAGATGTTTGCCAATAATTTGGTCGTAGTTAAATCCGGTTAATTGTTCGTAAAACGGATTGACTTCGATATAGCACAGTTCTTCATTTAAAATGAAAATTCCTTCAGCGGCTTGTTCGAGTACACTAGCTGCAAGTTTTAAACGTTCTTGTGATGTCCGTTCTTGATGGATATCACGTCGAATACCGACCATGCGCAATGGCTTATGATTATTTGGATCGCGTTGAATGACCCGTCCAATATCATGTACCCAACTCCATTTTCCTTGACTGTTTTGAATCCGATAGGTGGCCTCATAACGGTCTTTAAATCCACGTAGATGTTGAATCATTGCCGACTTAAAATGAGGGATATCATCAGGATGGATCACATGTTGTAACTGTTGCTGATGCTCTTTCGAATGTCTAAGGGTTTTTTCTTGCTTATAGTTGGTGACAACGATTTTACGATCCTTGATATTCCAATCCCAAGGACGTAAACCGGCGATTTCATGCGCAAGGACTAAATTGGCTTGTTGGTTTTCTAAATCCTTGTTCATTTGCTCAATGTCGAAGGTCCGTTCTTTGACTTTTTGTTCAAGGATTTGGTTACCTAGTTGTAATTGTAATTCGATGTCACGTGATTTGTTGACTTCATCTTGGAGCTGCTGACACAGTTCATCAGTCCATTTGACTTGTTGCTTGGCACTATCAACCAGTAGGTTGTTTTTTGCATGTAAGGTCGACACACGACGGTGAATCCGATATGACGTCATGGCGCACATTAGAATCACAATGAGCCCAAAATTAATACTCAGGCTAAATAAGTGATTTGAACTATCTAAGAAAAAGAACTGTGCAATCAGATACGGCACGATAGACGGGATAAAGGCTAAACAAAAATAATTGAGTTTTTGCGTTAAATAGGTCAAACCAAAGGTTTGCGTCACGATCAATAGTAAGGCGGAGAGCGTTAAGGCCTGAATCGGTTCAAAGCTTTGATTGGTCGCAGGTAAATAGTAAAAAATTAAAAAGATACCGCTCGCAATAAGCGTACCGACTGAAAAACACTGAAATTGTAGCCAACGATGCGCAATCATCAGTGAATATTGTTCGGGTTTAAAATAAACGGTGCTCATCAGCCAGCATAAACTGACAAAAACTTCGGTAAAAATAAACCAAATATTGAAATATAAAGATGGTGATTTATAAAAAATTTGATATATCGAAAAAATATATAAGCAAATAATCAGAATACTGACTAAAAAATAGCGGCTATGGCGAATCGTGTTCGCAATTTGAGCAGTATGATTGTACTGCTTGATATATTCATCTTGTTTATACGTCATGAATATAAAAACCCTGCCTTAACCAAATTTAGATCGTTGTATTTGTATTGTTCCTGAGAGTATTTGTTTATTCTTAGTAACAAATCATTTGTTTTTATTGACTCTAGGGTAATTGCGTTACAAATAAAAAGCAATATCAAGGATGCCATCATTGATGCTTTCAGATGAACTATCGAGTAAAAATTAAATAAATTTATAATTTAAAATTGAAAGTGCAACTACAGGTGCAGTTTCTGTGCGAAGGACACGTTCACCGATACACCAGTTCACGAAACCTTTCTCATTTGCTGCGCTGATCTCTGCTTCGCTCAAGCCACCTTCAGGGCCAATCAGTAAGGCAAAGTGCGGGTCAGCATCAGCTAATACACCAACTTCATCTTTATTGGGTGCGAGTACCAATTTTGTTGTCGGTAGGTCACTTTCCAACCATTTTTCAAGGGAAAGGGGCGCAAGTACTTTAGGGACAATGTTGAGACCACATTGTTCACATGCAGCAATGGCAATACCTTGCCAATGATCGAGTTTCTTTTGATCACGATCGTACTTCAAACGCATTTCACAACGTTCGGATGTGAGTAGTTGAATTTCAGAAACACCGAGTTCCACAGCTTTTTGAATCGCATAATCCATGCGGTCGCCTTTGCTCATCACTTGACCCAATAGTGCCGTAAAATGTGGTGTGCGATTGCTTGGATTGAATTGCAAAACTTGGACGGCAGCCGACTTTTTAGCGACTTCAACCAATTCAACATGGTATTCGCCACCTTGCCCATTGAACAAAGTGGCAGTTTCGCCCACTTGAGCACGTAAAACTTTTACCCAGTGATGAAACACTGTTTCCGTTAATTCAACAGTCGTATCAACAGTTAAATCAGCTTCAATATAAAAACGTGGCATTAAAGTTTTACTCTCAAATAGGTCGAAATGTCTTATGCAAGACCGAGGTCTTTCACAAGTTGACGTGTAGGGTCAGTGGTGTTCATGGTGTAGAAGTGCAAGCTTGGCGCACCGCCAGCAATCAGGCGTTCGCAAAGTTTAACAATCACTTCATGACCGAAGGCTTTGATAGAAGCAGTGTCATCGCCATAAGTCGCAAGCTGTTTGCGAATCCAACGTGGAATTTCTGCACCTGTACCATCAGCAAAGCGGATTAAGTTGCTTGCATTGGTAATCGGCATGATGCCTGGCGCTACAGGAATGTTCACACCTTCTTTTTGAATGCGTTCTACAAAGTAGAAATAGGCATCTGGATTAAAGAAGAACTGGGTCAATGCAGCATTAGCACCTGCATTTGCTTTGTCGCAAAAACATTTGATGTCGAGATCAAAGCTGTCTGCTTGCGGATGCATTTCAGGATAAGCCGCCACTTCAATGTGGAAATGGTCACCTGAATGCTCACGGATAAAACGCACAAGATCTGTTGCATAAGGCAATTCGCCTAAGCCAACTTGACCAGACGGCAAGTCGCCGCGAAGCGCAACAATGCGGTCAATGCCTTGTGATTTATACAAATCCAGCAATTCAGCAATACGTTCTTTGCTGTCACCAATACAAGACAGGTGAGGAGCAACAGGCGTGCCTTTACCGTTGAAATCATTCAATGTAGACAAAGTGCGTTCACGGGTAGAACCGCCTGCACCGTATGTTACAGAGAAAAATTCAGGATTTAATAATTGTAGTTCTTGGTGTACAACTTTAAGTTTTTCCGCGCCAGCATCAGTTTTGGTCGGGAAGAACTCAAAGGAAATAGGAATCTGTTTTGACATGTTCAAATCCTTTTTTATAAATACTTTTATTTAAAAAAATCCCCTCATCCTAACCTTCTCCCAGAGGGAGAAGGGACTTCCATTATGAAAGTAATAGTGATTTGGAGTTAACATCAAATTTGCTTTCACAATGAAGAGTTCCCTCTCCTTTCAGGAGAGGGTTAGGGAGAGGTATTTATAAAACTTAGTATTTATAAGCCTCAGCTTTGAACGGACCTTCAACTTGAACACCAAGATAGTCAGCTTGTTCTTGAGTCAAAGTCGTTAATACGCCACCGAAACCTGCAACCATTGCAGCAGCAACTTCTTCGTCTAATTTCTTAGGAATAAGTTCTACGCGGATCGCAGCTTGTTTTTGATCTTCAGGAAGATCAGCAAATTTTTCAGCGAATAGGTGCATTTGACCCAATACTTGGTTGGCAAAAGAACCATCCATAATACGTGAAGGGTGACCGGTTGCATTACCAAGGTTCACCAAACGGCCTTCTGAAAGAAGAATAAGGTAATCATTTTCATTTTCTGAACGATACACTTGGTGAACTTGTGGCTTAACTTCAACCCACTTATAACCACGTAAGTAGTTTGTGTCGATTTCAGTATCGAAATGACCGATGTTACAAACTACAGCGCCAGCTTTTAATGAATCAAGCATTGCAGCGTCACATACGTGGTAGTTACCAGTTGTTGTTACGATCAAGTCAGTATTTTGAAGAAGATCAAGGTTGATGTCTTCTTTCTTACCCGTTTGAATGCCATTTTTATACGGAGCAACAACTTCGAAACCGTCCATGCATGCTTGCATTGCACAGATAGGGTCAACTTCAGTGACACGTACAATCATGCCTTCTTGACGAAGTGATTGAGCAGAACCTTTACCTACGTCACCATAACCGATTACAAGCGCACGACGACCAGATAAAAGCATATCTGTACCACGTTTGATTGCATCGTTAAGTGAGTGACGGCAGCCGTATTTATTGTCGTTTTTAGACTTAGTGACAGAGTCATTTACGTTAATCGCTGGAACTTTTAAAGTACCGTCGCGGTGCATTTCGTAAAGACGTTGAACACCTGTCGTTGTTTCTTCAGTAATACCGTGGATTTTAGCAATCACTTCTGGGTATTTTTCGTGAACAAGCGCAGTTAAGTCACCGCCATCATCCAGAATCATGTTGGCATCCCAAGGTGTACCGTTCACATTGATTTGCTGTTCAAGACACCACATGTATTCTTCTTCAGTTTCGCCTTTCCAAGCAAATACAGGAATACCTGCAGCAGCGATTGCAGCAGCAGCGTGGTCTTGAGTAGAGAAGATGTTGCATGAAGTCCAGCGTACTTCTGCGCCCAATTCAACTAGAGTTTCAATTAAAACTGCAGTTTGAATAGTCATGTGGATACAGCCTAGGATTTTCGCGCCAGCAAGCGGTTTAGCCGCTGCATAGCGTTTGCGAAGACCCATTAGGGCTGGCATTTCTGCTTCTGCGAGTTTGATTTCTTTACGGCCGTAGTCAGCTAGTGAAATGTCGGCAACTTTATAATCTGTAAATGAAGCATTAACCGCGTTCATCACGATCTCCTTAATAAAAACAATTGATCATTCAGTTCGCGGATGCCGTTGTTGATTGGAACGAGTGTCCAACCGAATCGTCGAGCCTAGCGATCTTATATTTAGTGCCTATAAGAAAGTCGCAGCATCCCTCGACTAGGGCAGTATTGTACTTGGAAATAGAGTGAGTTCCAATCAAAAATTGGTTAATATGTAGATGAATAATCTGATAATAAAAAGATAATAACGTACATATCATGAATATATTAAAATTTAATATTTTCCTAGTTTTACTCGTATCCTCACAAGCTGTCTCAGCAAGGCGAGGCGACTTTTCACCACAAGATATTTTTTTTCTGCCTTTAATTTTGATTGGGGTTTTATCCTTATTTAAATTTTCAGGCTTTATTGAAAATTATACGAAAGGCTTAAATTTAACCCTTAGAGTAGTCATAAAAGCAGTGAGTTTTATTATTTTGATTGGCATCATTGCCCTTATAATTATCGGGATAGGGCTAATTTCTGAGTATATTCCTGAAAAATGGTCGATGATATTCTAGTGCAATTTTAAATATAAAAAATTGGAAGCTAATAATGAAAAAATTAACTGCATTCATATGCTTGTGTTTTTCAGCACTAACATATGCCAACGATTCAACAGGCTATGTGGCAACGGGAGGGGTGCAGTACCTTAAAAATAAAGACATTCAAATGTTCAGTGAAGACCTATTTATTAGTAAAAAAATGATCAAGGTCGATTATCAGTTTAAAAATCTGAGCAATAAAGACGTGACTGAAACCATACTCTTTCCACTGCCAAAAGTTGAAAACTTCTTTGAATCTGATTTTGCCAATACTGAAAAATTGCTAAAAAGTTTTAAAGTTCAGGTGAATGGAAAAATGATTCAGCCTGAAATGCATGTGCGCACTTTTATTCAAAAAGATGAAAAAACAGCCCCGATTGATATGACGGAGAGTTTTAAGCAATGCGGGTTTACGGAAAAAGACATGCTGAATCCGTGGAGCAGGCAAGATGTTGAATATGAAACTTTTGAGAGAAAGCTTAGAAACTGTAAAAATGCAGCGCTGCAAAAAGTTTTGCCCAAAGATCCGAGTGAAGTCATTTCATGGTCATCTCAGGTAATTTACAGCTGGAAGCAAACCTTTAAAGCCAATGCGCTCACACGTGTACAGCATCAATATACACCGCTGGTGGGCGGGTCTGTGGCTTTATATCCTGATGAATATAATCAAAGTTATTGTATGGATCAAAAGTTTAAGGCAGGACTCAGAAAGGCCAAATCACAGCATGCACCATTTCAAGCACTGGGCTATATCTTAAAAACTGGCGCCAATTGGGCAAAGCCTATTCAAGATTTTAAACTGACTATCGAGCGTGATGCAGGAGAGCTGGTTTCTTTTTGCTGGGCAGGTAAAGTGAAGAAAATCAGCGCTACGCAGTTTCAAATGGTTGAAAAGAATTTTGTACCGAAACAAGATTTGGACATTATTTTTGTGAGTAAACGTCCGTCATAAGACACAATCCAGCAAGAGATATAACCAAAGTAATGAGCCTAGAAAAATTTAAATCATATGCTGCATATTTCTTGGGAATGTGTGCCTGTTTATATGGTTGTTATACTTTTTTCTATGAAAATGACAAATGGCATTTGTTGCTGTTTTCAATAATGTTGTACGGCTTGCTGTATGCAGTATTTAGATTTATCAGCAAAAAATCATGGAGCTGGTTGTGTCATGGCCTCAGTTTTATTGTTTTGTATAGCACTGTTTTAGCCATATTTTTTAGTTCAAGTTTTTTACAAATTAAAGAATTTCAACTGACTCATCCCAACTGGATTTTGGCAGATCAGGTTCATATTAATCAAGTTGAAATTGATGATTATAGGCAAAGGCGTTCACTGCAATATGCGTATACGCGAGTGCAATACCAATACATGCTGAATGAGCAAATAAGTACAGGTGTTGCAGATAAACTTGACCCGCAATATATGCTTTGGTTTCTTGAAACGTCGCAGGATTTAAAAGTCAGAGCAGCACTCAAAACTGAGCATGCAATACATCAGCAGCAGTATTCAGTGTATGTAAATACTCAAAATCCGAATCAATCCCGATTTTTTCTTAACCAAGACTATTTTGAACTTCGTAATTCAGGGTTTGCATGGCTGATTTACGGCCTTCAAATGCTGTCCTTGGTTTTAGTTCTTATCGTTGTCATTTTGCTGTGGGATGCCTTTTCTGATTCGAAAGAATCTAAGACAGCTAAAAAAAGTAAGACTAAGCCTAAGGCAAAGGTGTAAAAAGCTAAACCTGATATGGAGTAAACATCTTCGTCCTAAAAAACTTCTGCACTAGGGATAAATTTTTTTTGATGCGGCATAACTATGTTTATAAAAATTGCCGTACAAATCGCGCTGATTTGTTTATTATCACTGCAGATTTAAGTTGTGAGTTCTTATTATGTCTTTGGAAATGCCTGAAGAATTAGCCAATCTTGAAGCCAATGGCGGCATTTTTGCAGTATGGATGCTGTTGCAGCACTTAGGTATAGATGCAGATATTCAGCAGCTCATCGAAGTTTGCGCTTATGACGCTGACCATGGCACAACAACCATTGGTTTAGCCGTTGGACTGAAAAAATTTGGTTTTCAAGTAAAGTTTTACACAGAGCATGATCCTGAGCTGCAAGACAGTGAAAAACGCAGCTATACGGAAGCAGACCAATTGGAACTGCCTGTATTACCCGCAATTGGCTATGCACAAATTCAGCAGGCTTTTGAACAAAATCAGTTTGTGATTGTCTATTACGATACCCTAGAGGGCGTGGGGAATCATTCCTTGGTGTATGACATTGACGAAACTGAAATCAGTTTCTTTGACAGCTTTGATGCCATGCCATCAGATGTATTTGAACAGCAGCGTGGTGCGGAAGGCATTTGCCGACAAGTCATTATTGTGGATGTAAATGATTATGTGGCGAGCTGAGCCATATTGTTGAATGAAAAAAGCCCATCATGAGATGGGCTTTATTTTTTAGAAAATAATTGGATTATTGCTCAGCCATATTGGCTTTTTCATTCCAAAAATCTGCTTTTTCTTCATCGGCGTCGATGCCTAATCCATTGGCATAAATAAAAGCCAAATCACGCATGGCCTGAACTTCACCTAATTTTGCAGATTGTTCAACCAGTTCAATGGATTTAGCGACATCTTTTTCCACCACATCGCCGCGACGGTAAAAATTGGCCAATTCTAAAATAGCAGCAGGATGGTCATGCTTCGCCGCTTGTTCTAACCAGCGGTGCGCATGTTCAAAATAGGTTTTAGATTCTTCCGGATCTTCTTCGAGCATATCTTTGGCATAGACTGCATAGCCTTCACCCAGCCAATACATTGCTTCTACATGACCTAACTGAGCTGCTTTGAGTGCCCATTCTTCTGCAAGTTCAACATGCTCATCATTTTCACTTTGCATATAAATTTCAGCCAGTTCAAATTGAGCATCTTTATTGCCTGCCATGGCACGGTTATATAAAGCAGGAGAGATCGAAAGTTCAGACATGTGTAATCCAAAAGAGCAGAATAGGCATAGCCTAATCGGTTGGCATGAAAAAAGCCAATCCGAAGATTGGCTTTCAATGTTTAGAGAAGCTTGTCTAATGAATTAAAATTTCAATAACACAGCTGACAATACAAATACGACAACCAATGCACCAATAATTTTCCAAAAATATTCAGCGATATAACTAATACATAGCCCGACAAATAAAGCCGCAATAGTCAGCGCGCCAAACCAATAACTGATGTTATTGCTCGGCGTGCCAAGAGAGAGGCAAATTATCAAGGCGATGATCAATAGCGCCCAGCCGACTAGCGTGGCTAACCGTGTTTGGCCCACACTTAGTTCTTTGCTGTAGAACTGCTTTTGATGTTTAGACATGCTGCTTGCCAAGGCAAAAAAGCCTAAGCCACTCAGTGCCCAAATCAGGAGAGAGAACATCATGCTTCAACCTCCTTTGTGCTACGTGCTTTTTTAACAGGCAGTCCTTTATGCTTTTTCACTTTGTAAAATGAATAGGCAAACAAGATAGCCAAAAGCCACATTGCAAGATCAAAGGATGCAATCATCCATTGGCCATTTGCCATGGTATTCCAAAGCGCTTGACCACCAGTCATGAAGTTTACAATCGGCAGTAAAGCAAAAATTGCTGTGGCAAAAGCTAAAAGTTCTAGCCACGCTTGACGATGCGTACGGAACATCGCATAAACGAGCGTCAGTAGCCAAACAATAAAGAAACTACGAATTTCTAATTCCGAACGGTTTTCAAGCTGTGTGGGAATAAAACGGTTGGCATAGAAAAATGCTGCACAGGCAATGGGTAAACCAATAATCGCTGCAATATTGGTCACTTCAACCGTGCGGTAGCCAAATGATTTAAAGCCTTGTTTTTGCTGTTGCGGCGCACGTTTTACACACCACAGAATGAGACCTGTAGCGACCATCAGGGTGCCTACAATCCCTGAAATAAACAGCAGCCAACGTAGAGCTAAGTCTACACCACGTGCTTCATGTAGCGTGGTGACTACATTGTAAATACCCATCGGTACAGAAGGGTGCTTTAATTTGGCACTTTCGTCAGTTAAGTCTTTGCCTGTTACGCCATCAAATTGTTTGCTTGCATAGACATTTCGATATGCAACACTTTCACCATGTAATGCGCGTAGCTCAATTTTAGCTTGGTCTGTATTCGGTGCAATGATGCTAACGGTACTAATAGGATTAGTTCTCCATTCAGCCTGAACCGCAGTTACTATTGGCGCTAAGTTGGTCAGCGGCGCAGCAACAACAGGTTGCTCTTCACGTTTAGAGCGACGATCTCCTCGACCTTCACCACGGCCCTCAGCACGATTTTTGCCTTGGTTTTGTGCAGAATTGGCACGGGCTTGCTGTGGGCGTTCGCCACGTTCTTGAGCAGATTCACGTCCTTCAGGTTTATTTTCTTGAACCAAGGCACGATTTTGTTCTTGTAGAAATTGTCCCCGGTTTTCATAAATACGTTCAATCCCCCAAGGCATGATCGTAAATAACAGTAGCAACAGGCCACTAAAGGTGATCATGATGTGGAAGGGGAGCGCAAATACTGCGGTTGCATTATGTGCATCGAGCCAAGAACGTTGTCCTTTGCCTGAGCGGAACGTAAAGAAATCTTTAAAGATTTTTTTATGAGTAATCACACCACTAATGATGGCAACTAACATCAACAGTGTCGCTATACCGACAAACCATCGCGTCCACATACGTGGCATACCATAAAGTTCGAAATGGAAACGATAGAGAAAATTACCACCACGCGTATCGCGCGGCTCAAGCACTTCACCTGTAGCACTATCAATGTAGATTTGTTTACCACCACGGCGTGCGCGAGGGTCTTCACCTTGTTCACGCACGGTAATTAATGTGGCATTTTGACGCGTATTCGGCAGCAAAATATTCCAAGCACCTGCATTCGGATGATTTTGTTGTAAATAATTCAGTGCAACTTGAGTTTGTTGGACTTGTGAACTGGCTGGAACAGATTGATGCAGCTCAGGTGTCATCCAGACATTGATTTCATTTTTAAAGAAGCTTAGGGTTCCGGTCAGGAAAATAGCATACAGCAACCAACCTAAGATTAGGCTAGCCCATGTATGCAGCCAAGACATGGACTGGCGCGGTCCCTCTACTTTTGCATCAACACGCATTTTAGCTTCCCATCATCATGTAAATGGCATACAAACACACCGCAGGGATCACAATGCCTAAAGTTGCTTTGAGGGTTTTATTCACCATAAAGACCCAAATAAATGCACAGCTCCACAGGATAAATGCAATTAAAGTTGCACTCATGGCTGCACTTCCACGGTCTTCGCTAAACACATCTGCGATCACGATGGCCGATAGCATCGCGACAACATATCCGCCCACTAAAGCGAGGGCAAAGCGATAGAAAATCATCAAGCGATAGGTAAATAGAGAAGGAGTGTCTTTACGCGTTTTAGGCAGCGCAGATGTGAGGGGTGTCACAAGTGCCTCAGGTGGTGAGCTATTCATAAAATACTTAAGCGCTTGGAAATTGTATTAAAGTTAATCTAAATGATAACAATTATTATTAATAATTAGAATAATGTATTCACAAAATTATTGATTTTTCAGCATGCTGAGTGGAAATTGATTTAAAAAGAGGGGAATTAAAGGCGAAAAAATAGCGACCGAAGTCGCTATTTTAGAATGCAAGAATGCTTAATTGTCTACATTATTGCTCTTGTTGAATGCCTGCAACCAACCAGTCTTGATCAGAACCCGCAGGTTTAACAAAATGCCATACTTCAGCAAATGGCTGTGGCAGGCTATTTAAGTCTTCACTTACCGTACCTGTAAAACGCACACTTACAACGTATTGACCATTTTCGTTAGCAGAATCGACCACCATAGCATTTAAGTTAGAAAACTCAGCAACGTCTTCATCTTTATTCGCCATAATGTCGTTATACATAGACTGGTAAAGATCAGGCGTTAAGTAACGCTGAATTTCAGAAATGTTGCTTGCCGTATTCATCGATTGAATGTGGTTAAAACGCTGACGTGCAACACGTAAAAATGTTGCTGGTTCTGTACCATCAGGCAATTGATTGCCGCTGTTGGTATAGGCAGCACCAAAAGGCGCGTTCGTTGCTGTAGCTGCACCAAATGGAGCATTTGAAGCTGCTGAATTACCGCCTACAGAATTACCAAAAATATTCGTATTGTCATTACCTGCACGAGGTGCAGCATTTTGCTGGCCAAACGGTGCATTGTTTGCACCGCTGTTTGGCGCATACGGATTGTTAGCGGCTAGTTTTTTTTTTGCGCCCATCTTACGGAAAATGAAGAAGGCAACAGCAGCGGCAAGTAAAATCCAGATCCATCCTGGAATACCACCTTTCTCTTCCTGTTGTTGAGCTTGCGCTTCAGAAGCTGCTTGACCGTTATTGTCATCGGCCATCGCATTTGCAGCGACTGCACCAATAGCAGCACCAGCCACACCAGCAGCAACCATTCCGCCCACATTCGAGCCAGATTTTGCTGGAGCGCCAGCAGTTGCAGGCTGTTGAACAGGAGCAGATTGACGAGGTTGCTGATAAGACTGAGTTGGAGCAGCTTGACGGCTCATACCATGGCTTTTACCACCACCGGCACGTTTCGCTTCTGCAATCGGCGCTACCAAAAGGGCTGCTGTTAAAAGAGCAGTCATCAAACCACGCTGTCGAACTTCCATCAAATTTTCCTATATCTATATAAATTTAAAATAGCCATCTAGTTATGCCGCCATTTGTACTGAATTTCAATAGAATATCGGTAAAAAATTGAAAATTCATTCAAAATAAACGATTCAACGTGACTAAGACTCATCGGTCAGCGTAATTGCCTGACTCAACGCCTCATGTAAACGTGCCACAGAAATAATCTCTACACCTGAAATGGGTTTTTGCGGTGCATTACCACGAGGTAAAATAATGGTTTTAAACCCATGCTTAATGGCTTCTTTGAGTCGCTCCTGTCCATTGGGTACAGGGCGGATTTCGCCTGAAAGGCCGACTTCACCAAATACTGCCAAATGCTGTGGCAGGGCTTTAGCTCTTAAGCTAGAGGCGCAGGCTAAAAGTACCGCAAGGTCAGAACCGGTTTCTGTGATTTTTAAACCACCCACGACATTGACATAGACATCTTGTCCTGCAGTTTGTACGCCACCATGACGGTGCATAACGGCTAAAAGCATGTTTAAACGGTTTTGTTCTAAACCTAAGGCCACGCGTCGAGGTTGTCCGTGCGCATCATCTACCAAAGCCTGAACTTCAACTAAAAGTGGACGTGTACCTTCACGGCTAATCATGACAATGGAACCCGGAATGGCTTCATCATAACGACTCAGGAAAATAGCGGATGGGTTTGATACCTCGCGCAGACCTTTATCGGTCATGCCAAATACACCAAGCTCGTTGACTGCACCAAAACGGTTTTTCACTGCACGAATCATACGGAAGCGCGAGTCAGACTGACCTTCAAAATACAAAACACAATCGACCATGTGCTCAAGCACGCGAGGGCCTGCCAAAGAACCTTCTTTCGTTACGTGACCGACAATAAACAGTGCAGTGCCACTATTTTTGGCAAAGCGAGTCAGGAGTGCAGCCGATTCACGAATTTGGGAAACACCGCCCGGCGCAGACTGGAGTGTCTCGGTGTATAGGGTTTGGATCGAATCTAAAATGGCAACGGCAGGGCGTTCATGTGCCAAAACTTCACAAATACGCTCGACACAGGTTTCGGCCATGACTTTGAGTTGATCGGTCGGCAAATCTAGGCGCTGGGCACGTAGAGCCACTTGAGACAAAGATTCCTCACCAGTGACGTATAAGGCAGAACTTTTACTCGCCGCCATATAGGTTGCGGTTTGTAGCAAAATAGTGGATTTACCAATGCCGGGGTCACCACCAATCAGCACTACTGAACCTGTGACCAGTCCACCGCCGAGCACACGGTCAAATTCACCAATACCTGTTGCCATTCGAGTTTCATGCGAAACTGAAACTTGATTTAAGGTGGTCACAGCAGCAGCTTGGCCTGCATAGCCACCGCCCATTTTAGGTTGTGCACGGTGTGTAACGGCGGGTGCAATATTGACTTCGACTAATGAATTCCATTCACCACATTCGGTACATTGACCGGCCCATTTGGGATGATCAGCACCACATTGTTCACATCGATAGACACTTTTTGCTTTCGCCATAATATTTACTGTGCACAAACTCAAATTGAGTCACAGCATAGCGGTGAATACATCGAAAAACCAAGTTTTTATCGCATGAAATGACTGATGAAGGTCAATTGATGTCGTTTTATTTTCAATAGCTGCACTTTTACATAGTAAGCACTTTATAATAGCGCATTATATTTTTTGAAATGGGTCACCACATGACTGAACTATTACGACATATCGATGCCATCGCACGTGAAAAAAATCGTGATGTGTTATTTGTGCATTTTGAAGAATATGATCATCAACATCCTGAAAAAAATACGGTGCGTAATGATGTTATGCACTGGTTTGACCTGCAAAATATCGACTATTTCCCTTGTATGGGGCTAGAAGGTGAGTCTTTAATCGATAGCTATACAGGTGATTTATACCTTGACGTGCCTTTTGATAAAAGCAGCCCTGCATATAAAACCCTCAGTGAATACCTTGAAGATGAACAAGGGAACATGAAAATTCAGGGGGTATTGTTCTTTTCTTTATCTTTGGAAATTGCCCTAGAAATCGAAGCTGATCTGATGGAAGCCAGTGCTGTAGATTCTGAATATGCTGAAAATGAGTTTGGTGACCAATTTGGTGAAGGCTTTATTGAAGATGCTGAATCATATCCAAAAGATGAAGCAGCCAATGAAAGCAAGACGAAAAACGACAAATTTGATGATGGTCAAATTGGCACAATTCAATAAGTAAATATCGATTTTCAGTCCGAATAAAAAAGCCACGTGAATTCACGTGGCTTTTTGTTGAGCAGGATGCAGGTATTAGTACAACTCACCTGATTTACGACGTTCAATAAAATCTTTCGATTCTTTCACAATGATGCCTGAGAGCAATAACAGTGCAATACAGTTTGGTGCAGCCATCAAACCGTTAAAGGTATCGGCAAATAGCCAAACGAGATCAAGTGTTACAACACAGCCGACAAATACTGATGCGATGTAAATTAAGCGATAAATCATTACTGATTTTTCACCTAACAGGTAAGTACAGCATTTTTCACCATAATAGCTCCAACCCAGAATGGTTGAATAAGCGAAGAAAATAATACCGAAAGTTACGACCCAACCACCGAAGCCCGGAAGTAGTTTGTCAAAAACACTAATCGTCAAAACTGCACCGGTTTGATCACCAAAGCTTTGTCCGGCCATGATGAATCCCATCACCAGTACGATACCTGTAATTGAGCAAACAATGATGGTGTCTAAGAACGTACCTGTCATAGAGACAAGACCTTGACGTGCTGGGTGGTCAGTTTTTGCAGCCGCAGCGGCAATGGGTGCTGAGCCCATACCTGCTTCATTAGAGAATACACCACGTGCCACACCATAACGAATCGCAGCACCAATCGCACCACCCGCAGCAGCTTCGCCCGTAAATGCATAGCTAAAGATCATTTTTAGTGCAGGGATCACCAATTCAAGGTTGTTGAAAATAATGATTAAGCCACCCAATACATAACCTACCGCCATAATTGGAACAATAAATGAAGAGGCTTTAGAAATGGATTTGATGCCGCCTAAAATAACGAGTGCAGAGAATATGGTGATAACGATTGCAGTGGTGAGTGTGCTGATCCCTAAGCTGTTTTGCACAGCAAGCGCGACAGTGTTCGACTGTACTGAGCTACCAATACCAAAGGATGCCAAAGTACCAAATAGGGCAAATACCACTGCCAACCATTTCCACTTAGGTCCAAGTCCACGTTCGATGTAATACATTGGACCACCGTTCATTTCGCCATTTTCATTTTTATGACGAAACTTCACAGCGAGTACACCTTCACCATATTTGGTTGCCATACCAAAGAGCGCGGTTATCCACATCCAAAACACTGCGCCCGGACCACCGAGCACACAAGCGGTGGCTACACCGGCAATATTACCTGTACCAATGGTGGCAGAAAGTGCGGTCATAAGTGAGGCGAAATGAGAAATATCGCCATCATGTTGATTGGCTTTAGGATGCTTGCCAAAGACTTGTTTGAATGCGAAAGGCAACATGCGAAATTGCCAGAAAAGTAGTCGGAAGGTGAGGAATACACCTGTTCCGACAATGAGGACCAACATGTACGGGCCCCAGACCCATCCACTGAGTGTTTCCATGATATTTTGAATTTCTTGCATAGTATCTTCTTCTTATCGGCCCTGAGTGAGTGAATGCTACATTTTTGATATCTGTAGCAATTGATATGCCATTGTTAGAAACTTCCATGATTTTTGGCATAATTTTTTTATCGTTGGTAAAATATTTTTTGCATAAAATTTAAGTTATTACAAGTAAATTGTTGTTTTATTGGTCGCTTTAAAATGTGAACTGGCGCTAAGATTTTTATATATAAGAAAAATAAATTAACTTTGTCACTTAATCCGAAAATATAGATGATGAAAAATAATTTTGTATTTTCTGAAATTTTTACGTTAATTTGTCGCAATTGGAACGCGAAGTTGAATTAAATAATGTCAAATGAAATTCATGGATCGCACGCTGATAGCGGCGATTTGAAACGAAGCTTGTCCAACCGACACCTGCAATTGATTGCGATTGGTGGTGCGATTGGTACAGGTTTATTTATGGGGTCAGGAAAGACCATCAGTTTAGCTGGTCCGTCCATCCTTATTATCTATATGATTATTGGTTTTATGGTTTTCCTCGTCATGCGTGCATTAGGCGAGTTATTACTATCAAATCTTGAATATAAATCTTTTATCGATTTTGCAACCGACTTAATCGGCCCGTGGGCAGGCTATTTTGTGGGTTGGACCTATTGGCTGTGCTGGATCACTATAGGGATTGCTGATTTATCGGCCATCATTTATTACCTGCAATTCTTTAATGGAGGTAACCCGTTCTCGCCCGAAGAAGGGGTGATGATCAGTGTTGCCGCCATTGTATTTATCATGGGGTTAAACCTTGTTACGGTTAAACTTTTTGGTGAATTAGAGTTTTGGTTTGCACTGATTAAAATTATTGCAA
Organism: Acinetobacter sp. YH12145; assembly: GCF_013418335.1. Taxonomy (NCBI): domain Bacteria; kingdom Pseudomonadati; phylum Pseudomonadota; class Gammaproteobacteria; order Moraxellales; family Moraxellaceae; genus Acinetobacter; species Acinetobacter sp. YH12145. Next base: position 39,191 of record NZ_VPCE01000002.1, read on the forward strand.
TCGTGGTGCTCATTGGTGTCGGTCTTTGGATGATCTTTACCGGTTTTACCTCATCGACAGGTGAAATCGCATCATTCACACATTTATGGTCACATGGTGGTCTATTCCCAACAGGAGTAACTGGCTTCTTGGCAGGTTTCCAGATCGCCATTTTTGCCTTTGTCGGTGTAGAACTCGTTGGTACTACGGCAGCAGAAACCAAAGATCCAGAACACAACTTGCCTAAAGCTGTGAACTCGATTCCGATTCGTATCATTATTTTCTATGTGCTTGCACTTGTGATTGTGATGTCCGTTACTCCATGGAATGCCATTGACCCAAGCATTTCACCATTCGTGAACTTGTTTAGCCAAGCCGGTATTGCTGCTGCTGCGATTATTATGAACTTGGTGGTGTTGTCATCAGTTATGTCATCGATGAATAGTGGTGTGTTCTCGACTTCACGTATGTTGTTTGGTTTATCTCGTGAAGAGCAAGGTCCAAAAGCGTTTGGCCGTCTAAACTCACGTGCAGTTCCGGCAAATGCGTTGTATTTCTCGGCAGTTTGTTTACTGTTGGGCGCTGCATTACAGTATTTCGTACCGAACACGGTTGAAGCCTTTACATTAGCAACTACACTTTCTACGATTTTATTTATCTGCGTATGGCTCATGATTATCTGGAGCTATATTGTTTACTATAAAACTCGTCCTGAGTTACATGCGAAGTCAACCTTTAAATTACCAGGTGGCTTATATACTTGCTGGCTTGTGATTATCTTCTTCATCGGCATGATTTATGTTTTGTCATTAGAAGCAGATACCATGAAAGCGCTCATGGTGAGCCCAATTTGGTTCATCATTTTGATTATTGGTTATTTCGGTTTTTATAAGAAAAAGCACCATTAATTTACATTTTTGAACGGATGTAAAAACATAAAAAGCTGCTCCTGAGGGGGCAGCTTTTTTATTTGGATATGGACTTATTTTAAGTTAAAACAGACTGTTTATTAGCGTTTCGATTTGTATTAAATAGCATTCAAATTGATATGCTATTTCAGTGAAATCAATAGCCTGATCGAGCTAGAAATAAAGACAAATAAGGATTGAAAACAGCATCATCAAATTTTGCTTAAATTTAGTGCAGAATGGCAAAAAGCTCACTTGGAATTACAGGGCTTTTCTTTTATCCGCGGGTTGATCACGTTATACTCGGAAAAATCTTTTCATTAGGTACGTTTATGTATCGTTTTATGAATTATAAAATTATTGTATTAGCAAGTGCTGTGCTGCTGACCGCTTGTGGTCAGTCTGGTGCATTGCATTTACCTTCAGATGCAAATGCAGATAAGCGCGCAAAATATCTGATTTATCCAGATACGCCTGCACAGCAAAAGCAGGAAAAACAAGCGGCTCCTGTTGCAACTGAATCGGAATCATCAAATTCTAACCCTACACCTTAATGCTTTTATAGAAAGGATACTTTCATGAGTTTCACCCGTACGAATGGGGTATTGCATGCAGAGCAATGTTCTTTACAACAGCTTGCACAGCAATATGGCACACCGCTTTATGTTTATTCAAAAGCTACTTTTGAAAAGCATTATTCAGATATGGATCGTGCATTTAGCTTTATCGACCATCAAATTTGTTTTGCGGTAAAGTCAAACTCTAATCTTGCGGTGTTAAACGTACTTGCCAAGCAGGGCGCTGGTTTTGATATCGTGACGGGTGGAGAACTCGCACGTGTGTTAAAAGCCGGTGGTGAAGCTTCTAAAATTGTATTCTCAGGTTTGGGTAAAACAGAAGCCGATATCCAAAAAGCATTGGACGTGGGTATTGCATGTTTTAACGTTGAATCACATGCAGAGTTGGATCGAATCCAAAAAGTTGCTGCGGCAATGGGTAAGAAAGCACCGATTTCATTGCGTGTAAATCCAGATGTTGATGCCAAAACCCATCCTTATATCTCTACGGGTTTAAAAGAAAATAAATTCGGTATTCCTTCAGACAGCGTTTTTGACACCTATGCGTATGCGGCATCATTGCCAAATCTTGAGATTATCGGGATTGATTGTCATATCGGTTCACAGTTGACTGAAACTCAGCCTTTTGTTGATGCACTTGATCGTGTCATTGTGATGATTAATCAACTGAAAGAGATGGGTATTCACCTAAAACACATCGATATTGGTGGTGGCTTAGGCGTAACGTACAAAGACGAAGTTCCGCCAACCGTTGAAGAATATGCTCAGGCAATGCGTCCGGCTTTAGAAAAATTAGGCCTTAAGGTATATATGGAGCCGGGGCGTAGTATTTCTGCAAATGCAGGTGTGTTGTTAACTAAAGTTGATTTGCTCAAACCGACCAATCATCGTAATTTTGCCATTATTGATGCCGCAATGAACGACTTAATCCGTCCTGCTTTATATGAAGCATGGATGGATATTCAGGAAGTAACGCCTCGTACTGATACAGAAAAGAAAGACTGGGATGTTGTTGGCGCGATTTGCGAAACTGGCGATTTCCTAGGAAAGCAACGTCAGTTGGCGATTCAAGAAAATGACGTGCTTGCAGTATTGGGTGCGGGTGCTTATGGTTTTGTCATGAGTTCAAACTACAACAGCCGCGGACGTGCTGCTGAAGTGATGGTTGATGGTGATCAGTCTCATTTGATTCGTGAGCGTGAAACCATCGAATCATTATGGGAACGTGAACGTTTATTGCCTTAAGGAGAAATTCGAGATGTTATTAGAATTTACCAAAATGCATGGCCTTGGCAATGATTTTATGGTGGTCGATCTAATTAGCCAACGGGCTTATTTAGATACAGTGACGATTCAGCGTTTGGCCGACCGTCATTTTGGTATTGGTTTTGATCAGCTTTTGATTGTAGAGCCACCTGATTTGCCTAATGTCGATTTTAAATATCGTATTTTTAATGCAGATGGTTCGGAAGTTGAACAATGTGGTAATGGCGTACGTTGTTTTGCACGCTTTGTGCATGAACGTAAGTTGACCAGCAAAACCAAAATCAAAGTACAAACCAAGTCAGGTATCGTAGAGCCTGAATTAGGTGCGAATGGTTGGGTGCGCGTTAATATGGGTTATCCACGCTTTTTGCCGCATGAAATTCCATTTATTGCGGAAGAGCCTGAAAACTTATACGACATTGCATTGGCGAATAATGAACAACTCACCATTGATGTAGTGAGTATGGGTAATCCGCATGCAGTGACGATCGTTCCTGATGTCATTACCGCAGACGTCGCTAAAATTGGTCCACAAGTCGAATCACATGAGCGTTTTCCACAGCGAGTAAATGCTGGCTTTATGCAAATTTTGGATGAGAAACATGCACGCTTACGTGTATTTGAACGTGGTGTCGGTGAAACTATGGCCTGTGGTACAGGTGCTTGTGCAGCGGCAGTATCAGGTATGCGTCGTGGTTTATTAGCCAATTCGGTCGAAATAGAGTTGGCAGGTGGTAAGCTGCAAATTGAGTGGCAAGAAGGTGGTGTAGTCTGGATGACTGGACCAACTGCAACAGTTTACGAAGGACGCTTAGATTTAAGCTACTTCCAAGGTTAAAATCAAAGCCCTGATTCATTCAGGGCTTTTTTTCATAAAATAAAAAGTGAATAAAAAATTATAATTCAATGGGATTGGAATCAACATGGAACAAATAAACGAAGAAATCTTAGAGCAACTTTTTCATAAAGCTTTACATGAACCTGCGTATCGACCCGAATTTTTAGCTCAATTATTAGCGGCCAATGTGTATTGTGTGGGAACAACAGGGGGACGTGATTCACGTATTGCCGAAGCTTTGATCTTGGATGAAGGCGACAGTGTTCAATTGAACTCATGGGAAGATGAAACTTATGATTGCATCATCCCGTTTTTTACCTCTTTTGAAAAAATGCGGTTGGCAATATCTGAAGAAGAGTCGTATATCCGGCTACCAACCAAGGTATTATTTGAAATGACCTTGGGAGCAAAGCTTATATTGAATCCACAATCACCAGATGCAACGAAGGACTTTGTACCAGAAGAAATTCAACATTTGCTGGACGGGCAGTATATTCAGCCCTCAGAAAACTATGAAGTTACGGAAGATACGGAAGTTTTAATTGGTCAGCCGGCGGAATATCCGCAGTTTATGATTGATCAATTAAGCATTTTTTTTGGCACAGAGCGTGTGGTAAAAGCTGCTTATTTGGCGCAAATGCTGAATAAAGTTCGAGATGATTCACCAACTTTGCTGATCGGACTAGATTTAGAAGCAGGATTATCTGAACAACAAATTCAAGATTTACACAGTAAAATTGGTCGTATCACACAGGACAGTTTAAAAGAGCAATGCCCAGTGGATTTAATCCATGTCAATACGCACAGTGTGGATGGTGTAGAAGGGTATTTGCTTAATGAAACGCAAGCTTTTTACCAACGTGTTGATGGTAAGCCTAAGGGGTTCTTTGCTAGACTCTTTTCATAAAATAGATATGTAAAATCGCTTTAGTGAACGTACTGCAACGCTAAAGCACATGTTGAAATGGGAGAAGACAGATGACGATGGATCAGAGTCAACTACTGACTATGTGGTTGAAGGAACGTGAAATTCAAAATCAGTCTAAACATACATTGCAAGCGTATGAGCGTGATGTCAGTGATTTTCTCCAATTTTGTACAATACGCAACTTGCCACTGCATGATGTTGAAAAGTCAGATCTGCGTGAATTTGTTGCTCATAAAGTGGAACAGTTTCAGCTCAGTCCAAGTAGTTTGCAGCGCATGTTATCTTCGATTCGCCAATTTATGAAATGGGCAGAACAAGGAAATTATCTCAATTTTAATCCTGCAGATGATTTTCAGCTCAAACGCCAATCACGTCCTTTACCTGGATTGGTCGATATTGAAACCATTAAACAAATCATGGAACAGCCTGAGCCAGAAAGTGAAACTCAACGGCAGCTTTGGATACGTGATAAAGCGATTTTGGAGCTGCTATATTCAAGTGGTTTACGTTTGGCTGAAGTGCAGGGCTTAACCATTCGAGATATTGATTTTAATCGCCAACTGTTACGTATTACGGGTAAAGGGAATAAAACGCGCATTGTACCTTTTGGTTCTAAAGCCAAAGAGGCTGTGATGCATTGGTTGCAATTATATCCTGCATGGCATGGTGATTTTGTCCCAGAAGCCCAAGTTTTTATCACTCAAAAAGGTAATCCACTGGGGGTAAGACAAATAGAAAATCGAGTTAAATTTCAAGCTCGACGTGCAGGTGTAAATGTCGATTTACATCCGCATTTATTACGACATTGCTTCGCTAGCCATATGTTGTCCAATAGCGGTGACTTGCGTGCTGTACAAGAAATGTTGGGTCATAGTAATTTAACCACTACACAAATTTATACCCATGTGGATTTTGATCGATTGGCACAAGTTTATGATCAGGCCCATCCAAGGGCACAGCATAAAGATTCGTAACAATTGCAAAAACGACTTTGGTACTCAGTGGTCTAAATTTTGCTTAAATTCACAGGCTAGATTTCACATTTTGCATCCTAAAGTGGTCTACTTCATGAAAATTAAATAAGGATGTGAAAAAATATTGGTAAAATTGACCGACATTTTGAACTATTGTCGCATTATAAAAATTCAAATTATCGGGTATAAAAATTGTCCATTATTGAATTGACGTAAGTGCTGAAGTGAAATTCGCCATTTACTAAATTGCTGTACCGTTAAAAATATATAGGCCATACCATGATTTCAGATATTCAAGAAAAATATGACCAGTTAAATGGTCAGCAAAAAGAAATTTTTGCAGGATACGGCTTACGCCAGATCAAACACTTTGTTGAAATCAGTTTGCCTGAAGTAGAAGCTGTATTGCCTGAAGGTGCGCAGCTACAAGGGATTAATGCCGATGGTAAAGTTCAGGCGTTTAATGCGACGACGGGACAATACTTTATTTGGATTTCGGATAAACAATGGCAGCTTACCAATAAAGCAACTGCTAAATTTGACAGTAAAGAAGATGCCCTCACCATTTGGCGTATTTTTGATTTGGCAAAGTATGAACTTATTGACCTAAGCCACATCCATCGTGACTTTTTGGAAAATCAGCCAGCCTAAACCATTGGTCAAATAAACAACTCATGGGCTATCTTCATTGGTTTTGGATGTTTAGCCCTTATATCACCCGCACCATGACATGTTGTGATGCTTGTGAGCAGAGCGTTAAAGTGTCTACCTCGTTTGGTTTTAAGCTTTCAAATGAACATTTGAGATAAGCTAGTGGACGTCTTTGCAAAACTTATGATGCTAAACAAAATCTCTAAATGCAAAACCATTTCGCTGTTCAGTAATTCAATTCGCTCAGTTTTGATAGCGAGAGCCTGTAAATCCAATCAGTTGTATTCTTGTTTAAGAAATTAAGCTCAAAGGCTCCTTAGATTGTGTTTGTTCATTTGCAGCAAATCATTTTTTTTCTTTGCTTAAAATATAATGAAATACCGCATAGCTAGGTATTTGCATTCGAGGCTGTGAAGGTAATCCGTCACTACATTGCCAAGCTTGTAGTTTCAGCCTCGTCGTTTCTAATGATTGAGTTGCTCGTTGGCAGATCAATTGTTTGGTTACAAATCTTCTAACGGTAACTGGAAGCTTTGTTTGATGATTTGGCTAGGTAAATCAGTCTTTACACTAGTGATGCCATTTTTCTTGGTTAAGTGAGTAGATTGAAATTTGCGGTAACTTTCTAGGTCAGGAACTACAACTTTGAGCATTGCATCGCACTCACCCAAAATAATGTAGCACTCCATGACTTGAGGAAGTTCTTTCATCGCTTCGATAAAAGTATCGATGGTTTCAGCATCTTGCCCAGTCAGCCAAATACGAGAGAATAAAATCAATTGAAAGCCAATCTTTTGTGGATCGACCACGGTGGTGTAATTCTGAATCACACCTGCTTCTTCGAGTAATTTGACCCGACGTAAACAAGAAGAAGGAGAGAGTCCGATTTCCTTGGCTAAGTCATTATTTTGCATGCGGCCATTATTTTGAAGTGCGCGAATGATATTTTTATCAATACGATCTAGTTTAACTAGAATTGACTTAGAAGATGTCTTCATAAAATAGAATATAATTCTAAAAATAATATCTATTGTAGAATATTTGATATCCTATTTTAAAGCGATTCAAACATACTAATTTCACTTTCAGGATATAGAAAGGGAAAATTGAAATGTCTGTATTTGCTTTGTTTGCCTTAACGGTAATTCCCCTTATTTTCACACCAGGACCCGATATGCTTTTTATCCTGTCACAAGTGATGGGTAAGGATGCAAAAGCAGGCATGATGGCAACAGTAGGTGTGTGTTCAGGTTACTTGGTTCACTCGATTTTGGTGGCATTGGGTATTGCTGCGATTATCGTGTCATTTCCACTACTGTTTGAAACAATCCGCTGGTTGGGGATTGCTTATCTTTTATATTTGGCAACGCATTTACTGCGTTCAGTATTTAGCAGTAAAAAATTAAGTATTGAGAAAAAGTCAGCGTCCAACCCGATTAAAAAAGGCTTTTTTACGGCTTTACTGAACCCGAAAGGTATGTTGATTTATTTTGCAATTTTGCCGCAATTTATCGATAAATCAGCGAATACTGTGAGCCAAGGTTTGATTTTGTCCTTCATTTTTATTGGGCTGATTTTTGTGGTGTATTGTAGTTTGAGTGTGGTCTTTGCACGTATTACACAAAAAACTGAAATTGATGAACGCAAACAAAAGTGGATTGATGGTACATCAGGTGGTTTGTTGGCTCTTGCTGCGACATGGTTAATTGCCAATTAAAACAGCAAATGTAAATTGGGCTAAATGCCTTAACTAAAACCTTCGCGAAAGCGGAGGTTTTTTTATCTGTGCTGAATATTGACAGATATTAAGAATAAGAAGAGGGGGAAAAACACGCCAATTAGCTTCAGAAAAGTGAAATCAGCACTAAATTCATTATGCTTCTATCTTAAATGACAAGTTTAGATATGTTGCCGAATGTGTAGAGAGAAAGCTCTATTTCAGAAAGATTGATCGAAAATTGATATTAAATCAGATCTTTTGATGAGCTAAATCAAGTAAAAAAATAATAAAAATCAATGCTTAAAAAATAACTGAATAATGCGTTTTTTTGAATAACTGAAGCATTCTTTAAAAAATGTGAACGATAAGTTCAAGGAAATTACGCTTTTTTACAGGTCTTTCGATAATTGTGACTTGACCGAAATGCCGTACACATTGCAAGATAGGGCACCTAAAAAATTTAAAGTGAAGAGTTAATATAACTTTTCTCAACATTTACATTTGCTAAAACAGCCGAGGATTACATGAAGGCTCTTGTTGCTGTAAAACGTGTGGTTGATGCCAACGTTAAAGTTCGCGTTAAGCCGGACAACAGTGGTGTTGACTTAACGAACGTTAAAATGTCAATTAACCCATTCTGTGAAATCGCAGTGGAAGAAGCGGTTCGTTTAAAAGAAAAAGGAACTGTTTCAGAAATCGTTGTTGTTTCTATTGGTCCTAAAGAAGCTCAAGAACAAATCCGTTCTTCTATGGCGCTTGGTGCAGACCGCGGTATCCTTGTTGAAGCTGACGACAGCCAGTTAGGTGCACTTGAAGTTGCAAAAATCCTAAAAGGTGTTGTAGATGCTGAACAACCTCAATTGATCCTTCTTGGTAAACAAGCAATTGATGATGACTCTAACCAAGTTGGTCAGATGCTTGGCGCGCTTTTAGGTGCTGGCCAAGGTACTTTCGCTTCAGAAGTTAAAGTTGAAGGCGACAAAGTACAAGTGACTCGTGAAATTGACGGTGGTTTACAAACTGTTGAACTTGCACTTCCTGCAATTATCACCACTGACTTGCGTTTGAATGAGCCACGTTATGCTGCTCTTCCAAACATCATGAAAGCGCGTAAAAAACCGCTTGATACTAAGTCACCTGCTGATTATGGCGTTTCACCTGCGACTAAGCTTAAAACTGTTAAAGTTGAAGCTCCTGCAGAACGTAAAGCGGGCGTACAAGTGAAGTCTGTAGACGAGCTTGTAGATAAATTGAAAAACGAAGCGAAAGTGATCTAATACAGAAGGATAAAAATCATGAGTATTTTAGTTATCGCTGAGCACGACAACAAAGCACTAAATGGTGCAACTCTTAACGTTGTTGCTGCAGCGCAAAAAATCGGTGGTGATATCACTGTATTAGTAGCTGGTTCAGGCGCTCAAGCAGTTGCAGACCAAGCAGCTAAAGTTGCGGGTGTAAGCAAAGTATTGCTTGCTGACGACGCAGCTTATGCTAATCAATTGGCTGAAAACGTTGCTAAATTAGTTGCTTCTATCGGTGCGGGATATTCTCACATCCTTGCTGCTTCTACGACAACAGGCAAAAACGTACTTCCACGTGCTGCTGCGCTACTTGACGTAAGCATGATCACTGACATCATTGCTGTTGAAGGTCCTAAAACTTTCAAACGTCCAATCTATGCAGGCAACGCGATTGCAACTGTAGAGTCTGGCGAGTCTGTTGTAGTTGCGACTGTTCGTGGTACTGCATTTGATGCTGTTGCAAGCGAAGGCGGCTCTGCTGCAGTTGAAGCTGTTGCATCTACTGGTGATGCTGGTATTTCTAAGTTCGTTTCTGAAGAAATCGTGAAATCTGAACGTCCAGAATTAACAGCTGCGCGTATTGTTGTTTCAGGCGGTCGTGGTGTTGGTTCAGGTGAAAACTATCACACTGTTCTTGATCCATTAGCGGACAAGCTTGGTGCTGCGCAAGGCGCATCTCGTGCAGCAGTTGATGCTGGTTTCGTACCAAACGATATGCAAGTGGGTCAAACAGGTAAAATCGTTGCTCCTGACTTGTACATCGCTGTAGGTATCTCTGGTGCGATTCAGCACTTGGCAGGTATGAAAGAATCTAAAGTGATCGTTGCGATCAACAAAGATGAAGAAGCGCCAATTAACTCAGTAGCTGACTACTGGTTAGTGGGTGATTTGAATACTGTAGTTCCAGAATTAGTATCTAAAATCTAATTTCTGAACGCAGTTCAAAACGCTCCTAAGCTTATGGTTTAGGGGCGTTTTTATTGTTTGAAGAATTAGTAGGTCTTCTTGGTTATGTTTAATCGATTAATTATACGTAAATGTACATATATAAATTGCACTTAGATGTTTCATGCTTATGAGGGTAGTGGATTCTTAGTTTAGTAGTTCAAAATTCATATAGTGTTTCTTATTATTGGTATTAGACACTACTGTAGCGCAAGCTATTTGTATGTTAAAACTTAAATGGTAAGTAAGCAGGAGCAATGGCTTGTTAATAGGATGAAAATTAATAAATTATAAAAAATACATAGGTTTAAAATAATAAAATTTATCCTTCAAGTTTGAATCTTAAACTTAAAGCAAGCTTAAAGGATTGTATATTTTGTGTTAACTTTGCTTTTTTATTGAACTTGCCTTTAGGCCGAGTCTCCCTTTGAAATTTGATTTTCAGTTACCAATCAGTGTATTGGTGCTGATGATCTGTTGTTTACTTTTTCCTGTTTTACAAAGTATCTCTTTTCCTTTATTTGATGGAATGACTGTTACGGCAGTTGAATCGGTCCAAGCATTGTTATTGCTGTTTTTTGCGATTTTTACTTTTTTCTATATTCGACCACTTGAAATGCAAGATGGAAAGAAACAATTTTGGTTGTGGGCTGTTGCATGGTGGTTGTTGCTATTTGGTCGTAGTATTAGTTGGGGGCGTGACTATTTTCCTGATGTGCCTAAACCGTATTTTCGTTTAATTTCGGTATTCATGATTGCACTTGTGGTCTTTATGCTGTTTTCGCCGTATTTACGTCAAGAAATTGTACGTAAGCTAAAAACCTTGGCTTTACCAATTTGGCCATTGGGCTTGGTGATATTGGGCTTATTTATTTCTGATGCAGTTGAGCATAGCCGAAGTCTCAGTTTTTTATTTTTGTACGATTTAGCTTATAAAGATTTCATCGAAGAAGTTTATGAATTTCCGCTTATTTTAGGTTTGTTTTTAACAGCATACCCATGGATGCAGCAGGATCATGTGCCTCAAGAATTAGAAGTCATGCAATATCATAAAGAGTGATTTTTATCACATTTATGGGTCTAAATTTGAAGCTACGAAAAGAAATATTTTGAACATTAAACAACCTCTATTCGTAGAGGTTTTTTTCACAGCAAATAAAATCAAAATGCTTAAAATAAATACAAAAAATCATGGTTCTAGTGCAAGATGATTGGCACAAAAATCAGGGTTTTTATGCTATACTGTCCGACTTGATTTTTGATATTGGTTCAGTGTTTTTTGAACTAATTTTTACAGATTTACGATATATAAATGCGGGCAGAATTCTGCTTGTATAACAAGGAGTATGCATGAGCGTATCGGAAATTAGACCGATTGCCATTGAGGATGAACTGAAGAGCTCATATCTCGATTATGCAATGAGCGTGATTGTGTCACGTGCGTTGCCAGATGTCCGAGATGGTCTCAAACCTGTTCACCGTCGTGTGCTTTTTGCAATGCACGAATTGGGCAATGACTACAACAAAGCTTACAAAAAGTCTGCCCGTGTAGTCGGTGACGTCATCGGTAAATATCACCCACATGGTGACTCAGCTGTATACGAAACCATTGTTCGTATGGCTCAAGATTTCAGCTTACGCTATCAATTGGTTGATGGTCAGGGTAACTTCGGTTCTGTCGATGGTGACAGTGCAGCAGCAATGCGTTATACCGAAGTTCGTATGCGTAAATTAACCCACGAACTTTTAGCGGATCTTGAGAAAGATACCGTAGAGTGGGAAGACAACTACGACGGTTCTGAACGTATTCCACAAGTCATGCCAACACGTGTGCCTAACTTGTTGATTAACGGTGTAGCTGGTATTGCTGTAGGTATGGCAACCAATATGGCTCCGCATAACATGACAGAAGTCATTAATGCATGTCTTGCTTATGCCAACGATCCGCACATCAGCATTGAAGGGTTAATGGAACATATTTCTGGTCCAGACTTCCCTACAGGCGGTATCATTTACGGTAAATCAGGCATTGTCGATGCGTACCGTACTGGTAAAGGCCGTTTGCATATCCGTGGTAAATATCACATTGAAGAAGACCAAAAATCGGGCCGTAGCACGATTGTCTTCACTGAAATTCCTTATCAAGTTAACAAAGCAAAAACCATTGAACGTATTGCTGAGTTGGTTAAAGAGAAAAAACTTGAAGGTATTTCTGAACTTCGTGATGAATCAGATAAAGAAGGGATGCGTATTGCAATTGACTTGAAGCGTGGTGAAAACGCTGAAGTGATTGTAAATAACTTATTCCAAAATACCCAATTAGAAAATTCATTCAGCATTAACATGGTCTGCCTCGATAATGGTCAGCCTAAGTTAATGAACTTGAAGGATATTATTGCAGCGTTTATCCGTCACCGTCAGGAAGTGGTTACACGCCGTACCATGTTCGAATTGCGTAAAGCACGTGAACGTGGACATATCTTAGAAGGTTTGACGGTTGCTCTGGCAAATATCGATGCGATCATTGAAACCATCAAAACATCTGCAAACCCAAGCGAAGCGCGTGAACGTTTACAAGCGGGCGAGTGGGCAGGCGGTGGTGTTGTTGCCTTGCTTGAAAAAGCGGGTGCGGTATCTGTCCGTCCAGATGAAATTGAAGGCGAAGATCCATCACGTCCATTTGGTTTAACAGGTGATATTTATCGTCTGTCTCCAACCCAAGTAGGTGCGATCTTAGAACTTCGTTTACATCGCTTAACCGGTCTAGAACAAGACAAGTTACAAGCTGAATATACAGAAATTCTTGGTCAAATTGCTGAATACACGGCAATTTTGAACGATTTCAACTTATTGATGAACGTGATTAAAGAAGAATTGGCTTTAATCCTTCAACAATATGGCGATGCACGTCGTACCGATATCGTGGAATCACGTATCGACTTCTCTCGTGAAGATTTAATCCCTGAAGAGCAAATGGTACTAACTGTTTCTAAATCAGGCTATGCAAAAACTCAACCATTGTCAGACTACGCTGCACAGCGTCGTGGTGGACGTGGTAAGTCTGCAACTTCAATGAAAGAAGACGATTACATCCAGCATTTGATCGTGACTTCAAACCACGCAACAGTGCTTTGCTTTACCAATGTGGGTAAAGTTTATCGTTTGAAAGTGTATGAAGTACCTCAAGCATCTCGTGGTGCGAAAGGTCGTCCGATGGTGAACTTATTGCCATTAGATGAAAACGAAACCATCACCGCTATTTTACCTGTGGTTGATGCGCCGAAGAAATTTAAAGAACGCTTGGCTGACTTTAAAGCATTTGTAAAAGCCAATAATGCACAGCTACAAACCAATGAAGTGATTAATAGTCATTTTGCTGGTTTAGAAGCTGCACTTGCTGAGACTGAAGACGGTGCAGATGACTTGTCTGATGCATTACGTGTTCAATTGAAACAGTTGGGCTTAGAGCTTTCTACCACTGATCTTGATGACGAAATCATCAATGACTTTGCACAGCAAGCAGAAGCCGTTCGTAAAAACTTCTACGTATTTATGGCAACAGAATACGGTACGATTAAACGTGTTGAGTTAGAACAATTCTCGAATGTTCGTTCTAACGGTCTACGCGCGATTGAGCTGAATGGTGATGACACTTTAATTGGTGTCGCCATTACCGACGGCGAACAACAAATCATGTTGTTCTCAAACGAAGGTAAAGCCATTCGTTTTGCCGAAACTGACGTGCGATCAATGGGTCGTTCTGCCAAAGGTGTTCGTGGTATGCGCGTGACCATTGGTGCAGCAGCTCAAGCTGAAGAAGCTGAGGATGCGGATGTAGAGTCTGATGATGAAGATACCTCTGATTCAGCTCTCATTAGCCGTATAGTGTCATTGGTGGTTGTTCCGGAAACCGGTGAAGTACTTTGTGCTTCAGCTAATGGTTATGGTAAACGTACACCAGTAGATGACTTCCCAACCAAGAAACGTGGCGGTAAAGGTGTTATTGCAATCAAAACATCTGAACGTAACGGTGAACTTGTTGGTGCGGTAGCGATTGATGCGTCTAAAGAGCTGATGTTAATTTCAGATGGTGGTACGCTGGTTCGTACACGTGCGTCTGAAGTGGCACAAACAGGTCGTAATGCTCAAGGTGTTCGTCTGATCCGTTTAGGTGAAAGCGAAATCTTGGTCGGTGTTGTTGCGATCGAAGCAGTTGAAGAAGACGAAACTTTTGAAGAAGTGGAAGCAATCGAAACTGAGCAGCTTGTAGATGACTCAACGATTATTGATCAAAATGACAATGAATCAGATCTCAATGGGCCTGAAGAAGACTAATTGAAGATTGAGAAAAGAGGGCGCTACGGCGTCCTTTTTGATAGATGAATAGTATTAACAAAAATTTATATAAACAAGAATAGTGACTTAAATGTATTTCAAAAAATTAATTAGAACCAAAGGAATAGTCATTTGTTTTGCATTAATGGGATGTAGTGAACCGACGTCTGTAGAGTTTAATGAAGGTATAAAAAAAGAATCATCTATTCCTTATAAGCTGACACCTTTGCAACTTAAACACATTGAGCAATTGTATGTTGCTATACGTGATAAAGATTTAGATCAAATCCAGAAAATAACAGATGAGAAGTTTTATCAAGCTTTGTTAGAAGATCCAACATTACTACCAGAAATATCTTCATATATTCCATATTTTGAAAAAGTTTTAGATTATAAAATGTTGGAATATAAAAGTATTAAAAATAGTGTGCATGGTGAACTAATTGAAGCAAACCTTAAGTATGAATACGAGCAGCAAACTGTATTTTACACCGTATTATTTAAACAAGATGATCCTTTGGCTAAAATTATCGGTAGTCATCTAAAGTTGGTACTTAAATAAACCCTTAGAATTTTCAGTGGTACTTTATTTAAATACATTAAAAGTGAAGCTCATTTACCTTGCGTAAGTGAACAGAGTTTAATTTAATGTATTGTCAACAAGTTGGAAAGAGAAAAGTTAAAGAGATATCTTAATTTTAATATCAACTTTGAAGTTTTATATATACTCAAAAGCTTAAATTAGGAATAAGTGTGGTTATGAAGGCAAATTTTTTGTTACTAGGTTGTGTCATAGCGTTGTCAGGCTGTGACCAAATTGGTCAAAAAACCTTAAATGCAATACCAGACCCAAGCGCTGAACAGACTGAAGTTGCCCAAGCTGCCTATGATCAGTTGCGTGAAGGCAATTTTGAAAAGCTGTACACCTACTTTGAACCAGAACTCAAAGCCAAGTTTGAACAGAATGAAAAAGAGCTGCGTAAATTTGCACGAGGTATTCCGAAACAAGATTACTCACGCAAAAATATAGTGGCTAAGCACATTGAAAAATCGACTGAAAAACCATCTTTATATACGGTCACTTATGAGTACGGTTATACCAATAAAAACCTTGTACAGTATGATGTAAGTTTTGATAAACCCGCAGGAAGTAACAAAATTCGAGATTTTAATATTTCAGTTTTTGGCGAAAAAAATAAATAAAATTGGTGAAAGAATAAAACAAAGCTGTAAAAAAGGACGCCGAAGCGTCCTTTTTTATGTCATAAAATTAAGCGGCATCTTTTAGATTAGCGGCATAATTTTTTTGTTTTTCAGTATCAAATTGGCCTTCCCATTTACTGATCACCAGTACCGCAAGTGCGTTACCAATTACATTCAGTACAGTACGTGCCATATCTAAAATACGGTCAATACCTGCAATGAATGCCAGACCTTCAAGAGGAATACCGACACTGCCGAGAGTCGCCAGCAAGACCACGAAAGAAACGCCAGGTACACCTGCAATCCCTTTAGAGGTAATCATCAAGGTCAGTACTAGAATCACTTGTTGGGTGATTGTCAGATCGATCCCGTAAAGCTGAGCAATAAAGATAGCCGCAATACTTTGATATAGGGTCGAACCATCGAGGTTAAATGAATAGCCAATTGGAATCACGAAACTGGTAATCGGTTTCGGAGCACCATAAGCTTCCATTTTTTCCATAATACGGGGTAGGACAGTTTCAGAACTTGCAGTTGAATAGGCGAGAATCAATTCATCTTTTAAGATCTTGATAATGGCCCAAACACTGAAGCCACAGAATTTAGCAACTGCACCTAATACAATGAAAATAAAGAAGAAGATTGCACCATAAACTAAAACTGCGAGTTTAAGCAGTGGCACAAGTGAGCTGAAGCCGAAATTCGCAACAGTCGCTGCAATCAAGCCGAATACACCAATAGGGGCAAACATCATGATCATGTGCGTAACTTTAAACATCGTTTCAGAAACAGCGGTCAACACTTTAATTAAAGGTTGTTTTACTTCCTGATCAAGCGCACCTAAACCTACGCCAAACATCACAGAGAAAAAGATGATTGGGAGCATTTGACCACTAGTCAAAGCTGCAAAAAAGTTAGATGGAATAAGTGAAAGTATTGTTTGAATCAAACCATGAGAATGTTCACTGACTTCATGTGTTGTTTCTTGATACTTTGAAATATCGACTTGCGTCAATGCAGACATATCAATGCCGGCACCAGGTTGGAATACGTTGGCTGCAACTAAACCCACTAAAATAGCAACGGTGGTAATGATTTCAAAATAAATAATCGTTTTGAAACCTAGTTTACCTAGGTTACTACCGTGACTTGTATTGGCAATACCTAAAATAAGCATCGACACAACAAGCGGAATAACGATCATCTTAATAAGGTTAATAAAAATTGAGCCCAAAGGAGTCAAAAAGTTATTAACTAAAGCATCACGATATTCAGGAGAATAGTGTAGGAAAGCACCAACAAGTATACCTAGAATGAGAGCAATCACGATTTGCCAGGCAAGGCTCACCTTAATCTTTTTCATACATCAGCTCTTATGTCAGATTTGGGAGAAAAAAGCCCACAGTCATCCACGAACAAATGTTGCAGACAGACTGAATCCGCCATGACAAAAAGTTCTGAATAATTTGGGAGATAAATACGACAATATTTTGCAGTTTATATGAGAATACAGCCAACGATTTTGATAAAAACCAAACTGTTTGATCGATAAATTATCATTTTTAGTCGTATAAACGATTTGATTGTTAAGTTTAATTTATAAAACGAATAAAATTGAGTTATTAATAAACACTTCACAAAATCGCTGATTTGCCTAGAAAGATCGAAAAACTAAATGTGAGCCTGTATTTTTCATTTTTATATAGAAGTTTGCTTTATACTTGTGAGGCAAATAAATCAGTGAAAATTCTATAAATCACATAGATTATCCGAACTAAATTTTAACTTTATATATTTTAATAATAACCAGAGGGCTTGTACGGTGTTGAAAAAATTAGTCGTCATCATCACTTTAATCTTACCTATAACGGCTTGTGAAAAAATCGGCGATTTCTTGATTGCAAAATTCGAATCAAGCCTGCCAAGTGAGACAAGTTCACAGCGTGCGAAGTCAGAAAAATTATTCGTCGCGCTACACGAACCCCATCAAGACACCTTTTTGGCATTGGTTGAAGAAAATGTTCGTGATGCGATGCTGGCAGATCCAGAGCTGTTTTCACGTATGAAAAAACTGATTCCTGCAGGTCAACCTAGCGCTGAGGCGGAAGTGATTCAGCGAATGGCAAATACTCGGCTGGGAGAAGGTAAGACCACAACAATTGTGTATAAATATGATTATCCGCAAAAAGAACTGTATATGAGTGTGGTCTTTGCAGGTCATGATGGGGACGATAAAGTGAAAGGATTCTGGCTTGAAAACGCTGCAGAAAAAGAATCAGATGATTTGGTTACTGAGATCACTTCAGATGCAGATGATTTTGATATTCAAGTGGATGAGGCATCGACTGTGACGCCAACAGCATACAGCTAATAGATGACAGCAAGAATTTAAATTTGAGACATGATTAGATACAAAGCGTTCGAGTCTATGATGAATAGGTTTGAACGCATTTCGCTTGAGACCAGACATGTCTTACAGCACAAACAGTTTTATCTTTTGGCAAACTTTAAACGCCAGACAGCAAGACATAAAAAAATCAGTCCAATACTTGTGAGATAAAGCAGTTTTGGGATGACGATTACTGTAGGCACACCCATCTGATTGAGTTGAAGGAACAGTTGTATGCCTTGGGTTGATGGCAACACCTGAGCAAGTATTTGCATCCATTCAGGCATAGCTGCATGCGGCCATGCCGTTCCCGAAAGTAGAAATAGCGGAATAGAACTAAAAACGATGACATGTCCTGCACGTTCTGGCAGGTCAAGAAAAGTGGCGAGATAGAGGGTCATTGCAATAATACAACTGAGGAAGATGGGTACAGCAATGAACATACCCCAAAAATTTCCACCTCGTGGATAATCATTCAGCCAAAAAGTAAAACCAAATAAATAGAAGCACCCTAAAGTCCCGATAGTCAAAATACACAAGAAGATGCCAGCTAATTGTGAATAGCTCGGACGCCAAGTGGTGTTTTGTCGATAGGTCGCAATCAGCATGGATAGACCCAATAAAATCGTCTGATGAATAATTAAGGGAGCAACCGCTGGGAAAATATAGCTGCCATAGCCTGAAAGTGGATTAAATAATGGAATCTTATGGATAGACAAAGCCGGGCTAAAATCTGATATGTTCTGGAATTTTTCTGCATATTCGACGAGGGCATTTTCCATAGAACTGGCTAAACCTAAGCCAATTTTTTGAGTCTTTAGAAAATTTGCAGCACTGAGATATAAACCAATTCCACCGGTTTCACCACGGCGAATGCTATTTGAAAGATTACTCGGCAGCAGTAAAATCCCGTCAGCTTGCTGACTTCTGAGCATATTTTCAGCTTCAGAAAAATTACCAGTCACAGCTCGAATTTCTACATTGGGACTATTGGCTACAGCACCAATAATCGTATTGGTGAGTATGCTTTGTTCCTCATCTACCACAATGATGGGGAGCGATTCTGCGTGTTCCGCTTGATAAGCAATGGGATAAAAAAAACTATAAAGAAAAACAGAAAGCACCAAAGTGGTAAAAATCGAACTGTGCTTCACAATATCTTTAAAGGTTTGAATATAGTGTCTGAGCAAATTTGATAAAAATGACGCGATTACATTCATATGACTTGCTCCTTTAGTACTTTACGTAGAAAGAAGCTGGCAAGAACAAAATAGAACAGACAGTAAATGATCAGGGTGACAAGCGGTGTGATTGAAATGGAGATTGGGCTACCAATGACCCATTGTTCTGTTTGTAATTTGGCATAAGGCGTATAGGGAATAATATTGGCCCAAAACTTTGTAAACATCGGTGCGTTATTCAGCGGCAATGTTACCCCTGCAAAACTCAGTGATGAGCCACCATATACCGCAATAAAACCAAAAGACTTGGTGAGATCACGCGTTGCTAAAACTACGGTAGAGCTGATAAAGGCATAGGCTGTATAAAAAAACAATTGCCCGAGCAAAATTATCAATAATGAACCCTGAACAAACCAACCTCGAAACACGATTAGCCAAAACATCCACGCCCATGTCCAAGCGGTAAAAATGAAAACATAACTGAGATTTTTAGCGATTAAAGCTTGAAAGACAGAAGTCGGTTTCACCCATTGATTTACAGTGCCATATTTGATTTCTTGACCAACCGAAAATGCGACACAGCAACACAGTAGTAAATGTAGAATCGCAGGAATCATGTAGGGCTCTAAATAGAACTCGTAATTTAAACCCGGATTGTATAAGGGTGAAATTTTGACATTGGGCGTCGGTGCATCAAGGTAGGGAATAGTATTTTCTAAATACTGATGACCACTAAAATCGGCCATGGCTTGCAGTGTACTCAGTAACATGGCTGATGAAATACTATTGCCGACACTAAAATAGCTTTGGTTATAGGCAATGCTGATTTCTGCATCTTTTGCTTGAACCAGTCGTTGCTCTGCACCAGCAGGAATATGAATATAGCCCCAAATGTGGGTTTGATTTATCAGCTTTTCAGCATCGTCCATACTAGGTGTAATGGTGGCTACTTTTAAAGTATGGTTGAGCTGCGCAAAATGAGTAATGTTACGGCTTAAACTGCTTTGATCTTGGTCTATGATCGCGATGGGTAAATGATCTGGTTTGCCTTGAGCAAACATATTAGTAAAGAGCAAAATCACAATGGCAGGGGCAAGTGTGACCATACACAAGTCCCATTTATGCTGCATCAAATAGCGAAACTCACGCAGAATGCCCCTAAACATTATTTACGCTCTTCAATTTTAAACAAAACGCTCATACCCACTTTTAAGTCAGCAATCGGCTGAGCGGGTTTCAGTTGGATTTTAAAACTACGAATGTCATAGCCGCCCGTTTGTCGCGTGGTTTTAATCGTTGCAAATTCACCTTCGGCTTCTATGTGATCAATTTTAAAATCGGCAGATTTGTTCAGTGCGGGTATAAATCCATGCATGGTCTTGAGTTGATACACTTGAGCATACTGGTCTTCACGGACATTTAAGCTAATCCATAAGCTATCATCTTGAATCAGGCTTACAACGGGCACACCCATTGCAACTAATTCTGAAACTTTGCCATAGATTTTTGAAATAGTGCCATTGGAGGGTGCAAACAATTTGGTTTCAGCCTCAAGTGCATTGGCTTCAGCCAACGCGGCTTGCGCAATCTTGACTTGGGCATCTGCCGAGCTTTGTTGTTGCGGTGTACTGCCACGTTTTGCACGCGCATATTGTTGATAAGACGCTTCTGTCATTTGTGCAGCAGACACTGCGGCAGCTTGCATTTCATCACGGCGTTGTCGTGAAATCACACCTTCTTTATAGAGGTTTTGACCACGTTGGTAGGTGGTTTGCGCCAATTGTTGCTGTGCTTTTAGACTTTGCCAATTGGCATACAAACTATCAATATTTTCTTGTTGAGAGCCACGTTCAGCTGTGGATTGCAGTGCTTGCGCAGATTGGAGTGCAGCTAAAGCCTGTTGTTTCTTTGCATCGACTTCGGGGCTGGTTAAACGAACCAGTGCTTGACCTGCTTGTACTTTTTCACCGTCATGCACATATATTTCTTCGATACGGCTGGGTACTTTGGTACTAATGTGGATGGTTTCTGCCTCTACTCGACCTTGTAATTCAACCTGTTTGGGCTGATAACTTTTCCATAAGCCAAATGCAATTAATGCCAAAAGTAGTATCAATATAATGCCAACGGCAATTTTTATCAGTATAGATTTCTTATGTTGGTCTTTTGATGGGGAGAAAGAGTGGTCTTGCTCTAGAGACGTTGAATTAACAGATTCTGTCGGCTTTTTATCCATCGCGATTTCGTCTTGCGTACTACTGTTTTCCATAACAGGCTTTGGTACAACCGTATCATTTGTTGATGTAACAGATGATTTATCCTCAGTTGAGGTGTCTTTTGGTTGATCAGTTGAATCCTGATTCATGTGCATTTCCCCAGTCTAAGTTTAACGGATGTAATCGGTGTGTGATTGATTGATATAGCTTTGGAACTGGTCAATGCTCCCGTGACTTTGTAGCAATGTTGCAAGTGACATCACGTATTTATAAGCATTGAGTGCCATTTCACTTTGTAGCCCGCTCAGTGCATTTTGTGCATCAATGACTTGTGTGGCCGTTCCCATATCTTCCTTAAATGAAAGCTGTTGGATTCTTAAATTTTCTTGTGCGGCTTTTAGATTTTGCTGTAACAACAGGTGACTTTGCTGAGCGCTGGTGACTTCATTAAATGAGCTATAAATCAGGCTTTCAATTTCTTGTTTGGTACGCTCAGTCATTAACTCAGATGCATAGCGTTGAAGTTCAGCAGCTTGTACGGATTTGTTTTTATCAATACCTGAAAATAAGTTGTAGCGAGCGGCAACACCAACGATCCAGTTTTGTTTATCGTCGAGACTATATTCGCCAAATGCAAAGACGTTGGGTTTTTTTGCTGCGCTTTGGGCTTTCACATTGGCACCGGCCAATTGACTGTCCAATTGCATTTTACGCACCAAACTAGACTGATCCTGATAACTTTTTAGTAAGGCGGTTATATTTTGATTGTGTTGCTGATTGATAAATAATGGCGTTGAAAGATCAGTAATTTGGCTGCTTTGCATTAAGTTGTTTAACTTAAATAAGCTAGAGCGAAGATTCGCTTCAGTATTTTGAAAAGTTCTGAGCGCATTATTCTTCGCCACTTCAAATTGCATACGCTGGCCTTTGCTAATGAAACCCTGTTGTTCCATTTTGAGTGCATTGGCATAGTGTTGTTGCATCGCATTTAAATTGAAGCGGCTGCTTTCGACTAATTTTTTTTGTAATTGAGCATTGAAGTAGGCTTGGATTAATTCAAAACGTTGCACATCTTGTTGTTGTTCACTGCTTATCGCGCTGCGTTTGGCTTGGATATTGGCAATTTCCTTGGCGCTAGACGTTAACCCACCGGTATACAGCGGCATCATTACGGAAACGGTAGGGCGGATCACTTGATCATCTAAGACCACTTGGGAAGAATCTGGAATTAATCCGACACCATCACGGATTGGCTGTTGCAGACTGTCTTTTAATGGGTCTGCCAAATCACTCGGTAAGCTTTCATCAATTTTATTATTAATGCCATTACTCAGCGTTTGTTCTAAGTTATTTTTTAGGGCACCGAGAGGAATATCGAGTTCATTATGAAAGGCATAGGCACGGACGTTTAAATCCACACGAGGTAAACCAAGCCCTTTAATGGCCTGAGCTTGAAGTTCGGCAGATTGTTGTAGCGCTTGGTTGGCCTGAGTACTATACGAACTAGTGAGTAGACTTTGTTCTGCTTGGCTATAACTGATACTTTGCGCAAGTACCGTGGGGCTAAAAAAGCCACTGAAACAACCAAGGCCAAGCAGTAAACCTGAACGAAATGTATGTTTAATTTTTATAGAATAATCTGTTCGAGGTAAAGGCATAAAAACACACTCACAGCTAGGATGGGTTCATTATAGTCATTGTGATGAAGTTGGGTAAATTCACTAAGTTGTTGTATTGTTTCATATACATATGTAAATAAATTTTATCTTTGCAGCGCACATCATTTTTCGTACATCAAGACCTTAAATTAGCATCAATTCCAAGGATAAAAAATATCAGTAAATCTAATAATTTGAATTAAGAAGAATTAATTTTGATCTTTATTGAAATTTTGACTTTAAATGTCAGACAGCATTGGAATATTTTCAGCTTTAACTACTGCAAGCACGCGTCAGATATGGTTAAATGCCATCATTTTATTGTGTTTCACTTTGAAAGGAAAACTCATGCGCGCGTACAACTTCTGTGCTGGTCCTGCTGCATTACCCACTGCCGTTTTAGAAAAAGCTCAAGCTGAAATGCTTGACTGGCAAGGCAAAGGCCTTTCGATCATGGAAATGAGCCACCGTAGTAAAGACTATGTCGCTGTGGCAGAGAAAGCAGAAGCTGATCTTCGTAAGCTGATGAATATTCCAGACAACTATAAAGTGTTATTCCTTCAAGGTGGCGCATCACTGCAATTCTCTGCGATCCCATTAAACCTATTGGGTAAAAACAGCAAAGCAGACTATATCCACACTGGTATTTGGTCTGAAAAAGCGTTGAAAGAAGCACAGCGTTATGGCGACATTAATGTCGTTGAAGCGGGTACCACCATTGACGGTAAACTTGCTATTACTGATCAAAGCACTTGGAACTTATCTGATGATGCGGCTTATGTGCATTATGCAGATAATGAAACCATTGGCGGTCTTCAGTTTGCCAATATTCCTGAAACAGACAAACCATTGGTTGCCGATTTTTCATCGAGCATTTTATCTGCACCATTAGACGTATCTAAGTTCGGTTTAATCTATGCAGGCGCTCAGAAAAATATAGGTCCTGCTGGTTTAACTTTGGTGATTATTCGTGATGATTTATTGGATCAAGCGAAAGCAGATATTCCAAGTATCTTGAAATATTCAGCTCAAGCGAAAAATGGTTCAATGGTGAATACACCATCAACTTATGCATGGTACTTATCTGGCCTCGTTTTTGAATGGTTACTTGAGCAGGGCGGTGTAGACGCAATTTATAAAGCGAATATGGCAAAAGCTGAATTGCTTTATGGTTATATCGATTCAAGCGATTTTTATGCAAATCCAATTGCAAAAGAATTCCGTTCAATCATGAACGTACCATTTACTTTGGCGAACCCAGAATTGGAAAAACAATTCTTAAAAGAAGCTGAAGAAAACCACTTGCTTAATTTAGCTGGTCACCGTTCAGTGGGTGGTATGCGTGCAAGTATTTATAATGCTGTTCCGCTAGAAGGCGTTCAAGCACTGGTTAACTTTATGGATGACTTTGCAAAACGCAACGCATAATCCTAAAGACATAAAAAAACCGGCAAATGCCGGTTTTTTTATTGAATAGATTAAAAAATAAACGTATGTAAAACGTATGCACAAATCAGCATACCTAACATAAAAAATAAGCAGGACATTGGCTCGATTTGATATCGAGATTCCATGTGATGGTCAACTTGCGATAAGTTTTCTTCTTGCACGACTTTCATAGATATTCTTTCCGATCTATTTATCGTTAATTACTATTTCTTAAACGCATTTTTAACATAATTATTTGATTAAATAAAGTACTATCTGCCATAAACTTACTAAACTATTTAGTTTATTTAAAAATAAGCAACTGAATTGATAAATTTAGTTTCATAAATTTCCTATCTTATTTATTTATATTAGATTTTTATATTTTATCCTTTGCAGATGGATTTATTTAGCAGCATTATTTTGAATTTAATATTGTGGATAAGTTATTTTAATTTGAATTTAAAAATAGAATATATTGACTGGTTTATGGATAAGAAATATTCAATCATTTAAATATTCAGCGAATACACATGATTAGCGAGAAATAAAAAAACCGCACTGAGGCGGCTTTTTTTATTTGAAATAGGGTTTTTGAATTCAAATTAGGCAGATTTCGCGTAAATATTGGCTTGTATCCACAGGTTGCCACGAATATATTGCCCAACATTGAAATCTTTATGCGCCGGATTTCGTGTTGCAACACGAACAATCACCGCTTCTTGGTTTTCTTCGTGGATTAAGGTCACATCATACAGCGTATAGTCTTGCTCTTTAAATTGCATGGCAGTTTTGCCAACTATATGCCCTTGGAACCATGCTTCATCTTC
Organism: Acinetobacter sp. YH12145; assembly: GCF_013418335.1. Lineage (NCBI taxonomy): Bacteria > Pseudomonadati > Pseudomonadota > Gammaproteobacteria > Moraxellales > Moraxellaceae > Acinetobacter > Acinetobacter sp. YH12145. The sequence goes on from NZ_VPCE01000002.1 coordinate 64,519, forward strand.
TTGTCCAAGATTTTCACCATATAGGTATGCCACCATTTTAGAAAAATCGACGGTGACTGGTGCTTTGTCATCTTCAGACTTCGGTTGCCACGCTTTAATTTGTTCGTGTAAGTCTGCAGGGGCAATACCATTATTTGCTGCCAAGATATCGTTTAAAGCACGATGATGTTTAATCGATGCAGGATCGTCAACGACAAGCTGTTCATGTTCTGCGACAGCTTCGAGTTCATAGGCCCAAGCATTGAGTTGCACACTGTAGCTTGCATCTTTTTCATATTGGTCGTGATTGACGCTATATAAACTATCAAAAGCATACACACTGGTATTTGCGCCTAAGTCGAGGCAAAGCACAGCTTGCGTATTGGATTTACAGGTAATAATACGTTCAATGGTGGCTTTGGTTTTATATGGGCTATCAAAACTTGGAAATGCAGTTTTAACGGCTTTAGGTTTATTATTTTCTACAGCAATCACTTGGCAAAGTTGAATAGACGCTTGAGATGGACCTTGAATCAGCCATGTACTTTGATCCATATCAGATTCTTGTGCACATAAGCCCATCGGCATAATGGGTGCATCCAATGCCTGACCCAGCCAAACTGGTACATCCGTTGTCGGGTTGCCGGTGAGCAAATTCCAATGTTCAACATGACTACCAAAAGTTTGATCTTCAATAGTGATAATTTCAGGGCTATTTTGTTTTTTCATATGCACAATTGATATTGGGTTGGTTTCATAGTTAATAAATCGAGGGTTATTTGAAATTTTCAAGTCACCGACGTCATATTTATCATGAAATCATGCATAAAAAATGTTTTCAGTAGGATTTAAATGTAAAAGCATTGGAAAATAAGCCCAAGTTGGAGTCATTTTGCAGCTTTTCGATTCTCATGATTAGAGAAATGTAGATCCATTCAGCGGATGCAGATCCCCAAATTGTCATGTAGATTTGTTACTATGGGCCATGTTTAAAAGTGAATGGAAAATCAGTGCTGCCATTTAAATTATGGGTGGATGCAGATGCGTTACCACGCATTTTACGTGATGTAATTATTCGTGCTTCTGATCGTTACAAGTTAGAAGTCACTTTTGTCGCCAATCAAAATGTTGGGATAACGCCTTCGGTGCGAATTAACTCGATTCAAGTCATGAGTGGGGCAGATGCAGCGGATAAAGAAATTATTCAGCGCATGAAAGAGCACGACATCGTGATGACACAGGATATTCCACTTGCTGCTGAAGTGATTGAGCGGGGCGGTATAGCGATACATCCACGCGGAGAGATTTATACCACAGCAAATGTCAAAGCACGTCTACACTTACGCGACTTTATGGATACTTTACGGGGCGCAGGTGTGCAAACCGGTGGTCCAGCACCGATTTCTGAACGTGATAAGCGCGAATTTTCCAGCAGCTTAGATCAAACCATTCAAAAGCAAAAACGTAAAACGGCGCAGAAGTAAAAACCATGCCATCTAAAACAAATCTAGCGACGACTTATGCGTTGTTGGTGTTCATTTGGTCAACCACGCCACTTGCCATCGTTTGGAGTGTCAGTGATATCAATGCGTTTTGGGCACTGACATTACGCTTTTTTATCGCATTACCCTTGGCTGTCGCATTATTGTTTATTTTTAAACATAAACTGCCGATGGATAAAAGCTCGCTGCACAGTTATTTGGCAGGGGCGTTTAGTTTTATTGGTTCTCAGATTTTTACCTATATGGCAACGGCCTATCTCAGCTCAGGTATTATTGCCCTGATGTTTGGTTTAGCGCCAATTATGACGGGTCTGATCGGTCGTTTCTTCTTTCATACCTATCTGCATCGCTTGCAATGGATTGGGATGTTGATTGCCGTCTGTGGTTTAGCCATTATTTGCTTAGGCGGCAGTGATCAGCACGTACAGCCTGTTGGCATCGTCTTAATGTTAATGAGCGTATTCGTCTACTGTATGTCGATTTTTTGGGTGAAAAAAGTCAATACGCCATTGCAGCCCATGTCTCAAGCCACGGGTTCGATTCTTATCTCAGCACTATTTTCTGCTGCAATGCTACCGTTTATTTGGCAGTATGCACCGACACAGATGCCTTCGACCAAAGCACTACTTGGCTTGGGTTATGCGGTAATCATGGCATCGTTAATTGCCATGTTTTGTTATTTCAAACTGGTACAAAACATCAAGGCGACAACTTTGTCTTTAACAACGGTACTCACACCCATGCTTGCTATGCTCTTTGGTGCTTTACTGAATGATGAAAAATTATCATTGATGGTTTTACTTGGTGCTGTGATTCTATTATCAGGCTTGTTTGTTTATTTTTATAAAGATTTTCGGGCGAACAGAGAGCTCGCCCACAAATTAAAACATTGATTAAAAATCACTCTTTGTTTTGGGTCAGTGCGATACACTCTGCAAGTTTGACGCGGTCTTGAGGGAGCAGTGTGATAAAATAGGCACCCGTACGGTATAAGTTGCTTTCTTCTTCACGGCTATAAACCACTTGTGCTGTTGCCGCAATATGGAAGAAATTTTCAGGGTGGCTTAAGGTCACATGGATATAAGTACCTTCTTTAATCGCGCGTTCGCTAAAAAAGCTGAGACCAGTCTCTGAAAAATTCACATGCTCAGGCACTGGTAACATGCTTTGTACAATTGCGTCGTATAAAGAACCCGTAATAAGGTTTAACTTTTGGTTAAATAAGGATAAGATTCGAGCAATTTGTTGATCTTTCTCAGCTAATTGTTCTAATTCGTAGTTGAGTGCATGATCAAATTGATCTAATTCAGCAAGTAGTAGAAAATAGCGCGGCAATACAAAATTAGGATCGTAAGGATCATTCAGTGCAACATCATCAGAGATAATCTGATAGTTGATGCGCAAAGCAGCATCGATACGCGACATTACACGGCGTTCAGTTTGAACGCTTTGATGCTGTAAATTTTCCATAATATATTACCTCGGACTAGATGGTTATGTTTAAACCAATCTCGCTGTATATAGGGTTGAGATACACTCGCGCTCGGCGCAGTAACCACTTTATTTCTTTTATTGCTCTGGTATCCATGATCGGCCTCACGCTTGGTGTGGCAGTCCTTATTACAGTTTTATCTGTGATGAATGGTTTCGATCGTGAGCTGAAAACTCGTGTCTTAGGAATGATACCTCAAGCCACTGTTTCTTCAACACAAATTTTAACAAATTGGCCTGAACTTGCAAAAAAAATTGAGCAGCATGAGCATGTTCAAGGGGTCGCACCATTCACCCAATTACAGGGAATGTTGACGGCACAAGGTCAAGTGTCTGGCATTATGGTCAGTGGGATTGAACCGCAGTATGAAAAAAAGGTATCAATTATCCAAGACCATATGGTGGAAGGTAGTATCGATAACCTGAAAAAAGGTGAGTTTGGTATTGTCCTTGGCAAGCAAATGACAGATGCCTTAGGTTTAGGCTTGAATGACAGTGTGACCTTAGTGCTTCCTGAAGCAACACCTTCTCCGGCTGGGGTCGTTCCGCGTTTTAAACGATTTAAAATTGTGGGTATTTTCAGTATTGGTGCGGAAGTTGATTCGATGATGGGCTATGTAGCTCTGAACGATGCGTCGACTTTATTAAGACTGCCAGATGGTGCACAAGGCATCCGTATGAAGTTGGATGATATTTTTGCAGCACCACAAGTCTCTCAAGAAATTGTGCGTGATCTACCAGCAAACTTCTATGCTTCAGATTGGACTTATACACACGGCAACCTGTTCAGTGCGATTCAAATGGAAAAGGCAATGGTAAGTTTATTGCTGTTCCTGATCGTATTGGTTGCAGCATTTAATATTGTGTCTTCATTGGTGATGGTGGTCACTGATAAAAAATCCGATATTGCCATTTTGCGTACACTAGGCGCTTCACCGGCTACAATCACACGGATCTTCATGGTGCAAGGTACAGTGATTGGGGTGATTGGTACGGTGTCTGGGGCGATTTTAGGGATTATCGCTGCATCGAGTATTAGTAATTTAGTCGGTTGGTTGAATACAACATTGGGCTTAAATATGTTTGATGCTTACTTCATCAACTATTTACCGTCTTATTTAAGATGGCAAGATGTTGCGGTGATTGTATCTTTATCATTGGGTCTTAGCTTTATCGCGACTATTTATCCGGCATTACGTGCAGCTAAAGTTCAACCTGCAGAGGCTCTACGCTATGAGTAATTTAGTTTTAGATGCCCAAAACATTACCAAATCTTTTACCGATGGGAAGTCTACAGTCGATGTGATTCGTGGACTTTCATTACAAGTCAAAGTAGGTGAGTTTGTTTCGATTGTGGGGTCAAGTGGTTCTGGTAAAAGTACGTTGTTGCATGTATTGGGTGGCTTGGATCGTCCAACATCGGGTCAAGTGTTGATTAATGGTCAACGCTTTGACACTTTAGGTGAAGCAGAGCGTGGTTATATCCGTAATGAGCATTTAGGTTTTGTGTATCAATTCCATCACTTGTTGCCTGAATTTACCGCCTTTGAAAATGTGGCAATGCCATTGATGTTACGTAAGTCGAGTAACTTCAAAGAAGTGAAGCAGCAAGCTGAATATCTTTTGGAACGCGTTGGACTTTCCCACCGCATGACGCACAAACCGGGTGAGCTTTCAGGCGGTGAACGTCAACGTGTGGCTTTGGCTCGTGCATTGGTAGCAAAACCTAAATTGATGATGGCTGATGAGCCAACAGGGAACTTAGACCGCAAAACCGCGGTGAAGATTTTTGAGTTGCTGTCTGAGTTACGTAAAGAATTTAACATGGCAATGCTAATTGTGACCCATGATGAATATTTAGCTCAATCTGCTGATGCGATTTTGCATATGCAAGATGGTTTATGGGTAGATGACTAAGCGCTAAATTGATTTTGTAAAAAATTAGTGGATTAAGATTGTTTGATTGAAGCTCACCTCGGTGGGCTTTATTATTGCCAGCATATAATAAAAATAATGACGACTCATGTTACAAAGTTTTTGTATTGGCTGGATTTTAGGCATTTCTTTTATGGGTTTCACGTTTTGGAATCCACAACTCTCGACAGCTCAGTTGCTTTTTATTGTCCTGATTTGGCTAGGTTTACAGCTTGGTATTTCACCAAAACTAAAAAGTATCTTTTCGAAGATCTTACAGCTCAGTACAAATTTATGCATGGGCGCAATTCTCGGCTTTAGTTTTGCCAATACTCAACTCGATCAGCGTTTGGCATTGGTTGAACATCAGAGCAGACAAGGCGAGTTTATTGCGTATATTCCACAGATCAGCCAACTCAAAGACCAAGCAATTCAGCAAAAAATTGAAGTGCTAAATATGAATCAGCAGATTCAATATTTTATGGCGTATTTACCCAATTCAATTTTGCAAAATAAGGAACAGACGATTCAGTTGGTCCCTGGACAATACTATCGTATGTATGGTGAGTTAAGACCTACCCAAAGCTATGTGACCGAAGGTGCATTTGACCAAGAAAGGTGGAGCATACAGCAAAATATACATGCCAGTTTAAAGGTGAAGTCGGTGGAATTAATACCACCTCAACATGTGATTGCGATGGGCTATGGGCAGCAGTATCAACGACATCAAGGTGTGCTACACCAGTTCAAAATAAAAGTCGAACAACAACGTTTATATTTAAGAGCGTTTATATACCAACAACCGCTGCAGAATCATGGCTTGCTGTTAGCGCTGCTTACAGGTGATAAAAGTTTACTCACTGAAGGCACCAGTGAATTATTTCAACGCTTTGGGATGAGTCATTTATTGGCGATATCTGGTCCACATGTACTTGTTTTTGCCAGTATGCTTTGTTGGGCGATGCAGTTAGCTATTCGAAAATATTGTCCCAAAATTTATCTCAAGTGGCCCAAACAATATGTATTGGTCGTGCCCTTTATCTTCTGTGTCCTTCTATATTGTTCATTTACCGGTTTTGAAATACCGGCGCTGAGAACACTGACGATTTGCCTTGTCGCAAGTAGCATGCTTTTGTTAAGGCAAACCATTCAGCCTTTTCAACTGCTAGTTTTTAGTGCCGCAATGTTATTGCTCGTGGATCCCTTTAGTATTTTATCTGCAGCATTTTGGTTGTCTTATGGCGCATGCTTTATTTTACTGCGGATTTATCAAACCTTAAGGAAGCATTTACTGGCTCAAGCGGAAGCCAGTTTTTGGCAAAAGTTAAAACATTCAATGTGGTTGATGGTGGAATCACAATGGAAAATCTTTATCGCCTTATTTCCATTGATGGTGATTTTTTTCAAGCAAGTCACGTGGATTAGCCCATTAAGTAATTTATTTGCCATCCCGTGGTTAGGGGCAGTGGTGGTTCCTTTAGATATCATCGGAGGGGCACTTTCTTATATTTCTACACCTTTGGCGCATTTGGTTTTTTTATTCAATGATCTGTGTTTAGAAGTGTTACATGTATTTCTCTATGGCTTAGATCGACTCTTTGCACCACAAATGCAAGATGTCGCATTGACGTCAACTCAGATCGTACTGTTGATACTCGCCATAGTAATCTTATTTTTACCTGAAGGAATCTTGCCAAAATATTGGGCGGTCATTGCCTTTTTTACTCTGTTTATCCCATGGAAAAATTCAGCAAATTTTCAGCTTTCAATTTTAGATGTGGGGCAAGGACAGGCGATCTATATCCGTTCTGTAGATCATCATATGATGGTGGACTTCGGTGGAAACTATGATGAAAGTCAATTTAGTGTCGGGCAGAATATCATCCGGCCATTTTTGAGTGTGAATGGAGTTCATCGACTAGATCGGGTGTTATTGACTCATTTAGATCAAGACCATAGCGGTGGCTTTTTCTCATTGGAGCAACAGCTTGATATTGGGCAGCTTTCAAGTAATGAGCGGGTTCAAACCACGAATCATGCACCACAGCGTTTATGTCAACGTGGTCAGCAGTGGAATTGGGATCAGCAAGTCTATTTTGAAATACTCTCGCCAAAGCCTGAAGATCTGACAGATGCCAAATGGAATGCCAATGAACGTTCTTGTGTTCTATATGTCACGGTCAAAGACATCAATGGGCCACGACATTTTCTATTGATGGGGGATGCGGGTTGGGAGACTGAATATCAAATATTAAGTGATTATCCAGACCTAAAAGTCGATGTCTTGGTGCTCGGACACCATGGTAGTCGGCACAGTTCATCCTATGCGTTTTTAAACCATTTTAAGCCCAAGTTGGCGATTGCTTCTGCAGGGCGCTTTAATCGTTATGGACATCCTGCAAACATGACCCAAACACGCCTCAAACAATTAGACATTCCACTCTTGCAAACTGCACAAAGTGGAAGTATCCATTTCAAGCAAAATAAACAGCAAATTGAACTAATTGAAGAGCGGACAAAGTATAAATGGCTCGATCTATATCGCAGGCTATCTAAAGAATCCGAATAGAAAAACTACTTCAAGTATATTGTTTGAAAATGTCATTCTGCCACATTTTTAATTTTTTGCTGTCTTTGATATTCCTCACGAATATCACGAATGCGTTGAGCGGCTTCTTCATCACTAATATTGTATAGATTTCTCAATTTTGGATTGGCTTTAAAGCGTTTATAGCTCCAGTGATAATGCTCTGGATAACGATGAATTAAATCTTCCACTGCTTTAAAGATAACTATTGAGCCATCATCTGCATTGCCTTGATAGATATTCTCATCCATAGGTTCGATATGCATATCAAAACCATGATTATCGTTACGAATGGCATATAGTAAGAGCGCACGTGCTTTGGTTTTTTGAATTAATTTTGCACTTAAGTTGCTGGTTTTTAGTGGAATACCAAAGTATGGAATCATTTCGCCGCCGGCATTCGGGGTATGATCTGGCAAGATCACAGTCGTCCCACCTTGTTTTAAGGCTTTGAAAATCTGACGTACACCTGATTCATCCGTAGGAACCAGTATTGCTTGCTCACGGCTTCGAGCAGCACGGACAAAATTGTTGGCAGATTCGCTTTTTACCGGCTTGTACATGATGGTCATTTGAGTGTACTGCGCAACCCATGCATTCATGATTTCCCAAGTACCAAAATGTGGTACTACGAGTACAACGCCTTTTTGTAGGGCGAGCGCTTCATGTAAATATTCAGCGCCATGTACGTGATGAATTCGTTGAATATTTTTTTCTGTACTTGCACCCCAAATGTTAAAAAATTCAAAATAAGAACAAAGTTCGTTTCGAATCGCTTGTTTAGTGAGTTGAATGCGAGCTGACTCTGATAATTCAGGCAATGCAATTTTTAGATTGCGTTGAATCGTAGAGTAGGTTTTAGAGATTTTTAAAACATTGACTAACCCAGCCAAACCTTTTGCAATTAATCTTGAAATTTGAATAGGTTGACGGCTGATAAATTTTAACAGGTGATATGTGGTGTCCTGTGAATTTTGGTCGGTCATCTTATTTAAGTCTGAAAGAAATGAAAGAAAATTTAAAATAATTATAGGGGAAAATGAATTGATTAGACAGTTATAGCGATTAGCGTGTATATAATGACTACAAATTAACGATCAAATGGGTTTTTTTATGTCCGAATGGCCACCAAAACCTGAAGAAAAACAGCAAAGTTCTTCAAACAATATTCAGCAGCCAACTGGAAATGAATGGAAAATATTAGAAAAAGCCGTGCTTTCTTCCGTTGAAGAACAACGTAGAGCACGTAGATGGGGTATATTTTTTAAATTTTTAACCTTTGCTTATTTGTTATTTATTATCATTGCGATGGCAAAAAGTTGTAGCATGTCGTCATCTGATCCAGCAGCGACAGCGGGTTCACATATTGCTGTGGTTGATATCATTGGGACCATTGCAGCGGACAAGCAAAGTGTAAACAGCGCAAATACCATCAAAGCTTTGAAAAAAGCCTATGAAAACAAACAAAGCAAAGCGATTGTTTTAAATATTAATTCACCAGGTGGTTCACCTGTTCAGTCTGATGAAATTTGGCAAGAAATTCAGTACTTGAAAAAAGCCCATACCGATAAAAAACTGTATGCCATTATTGGTGATACAGGCGCTTCAGGTGCGTACTATATTGCGTCTGCGGCAGATGAAATTATTGTCAATCCTTCAAGTTTAGTGGGTTCGATTGGCGTGATCATGCCGAATTATGGTGTTAGTGGTTTGATGCAAAAATTTGGTGTAGAAGATCGCACCATGACTTCGGGTGAGAACAAAGCCATTTTATCCATGACTCAACCTGTAGATGCAGCACAAAAAGCACATGTTCAAGGTGTACTCGATAATGTTCATGCGCATTTCATTAATGCAGTGAAGGAAGGTCGCGGTAAGAAATTAAAATCAAATGATCCAGCTATTTTCTCAGGTTTATTTTGGACGGGTGATCAGGCTGTGAAGCTAGGTATTGCTGACCGTACAGGTAGCTTAAATAGCCTGAAACGTGAATTGAAAACTGAAAAAGCCGTGAACTACACCATTGAAAATAGTCCGTTTGATTCTGTACTAGGTCGTATGGGAAGTTCGTTTGGTCAAGGTTTGGCAAGCGCATTGTCACAACAGGTTCAATCTGAAAACAGCACGAAATTACAATGAAACCGTTAATTCATTTTGCGCACGCCAATGGCGTGCCATCACGGGTTTATCAAAAATTGTTTGATTTACTGAGTGATGAATATGATGTGATCCATGTGCCGTTACTTGGGCCAGATAAGCGTTACCCAATCGATAACCATTGGAAAAGCTTAACACAGCAAGTCATTGACAGTATTGTACGTCAGGCCAATGGTCGTAAGGTGATTGGATTAGGTCATTCATTAGGTTCGGTTTTAACATTTCAGGCTACTTTACAACGCCCAGAATTGTTTGAACAAGTGTTAATGATTGATCCGCCTATGATCATGGGTAAAGAGTCTTTTGCTTTGCACATCGCAAAACTCCTCAAACTTAAAGTCGTCGATAAAATGTCCCCAGCAGGTTTGTCGAAGCGTCGTCGTGATCATTGGGACAGCCGTGAACAAGCAGCAGAGCTTTTAAGGCCGAAAGGTTTTTATAAAGATTTCGATCCAGACTGTTATCAAGCTTATATTGATCATGCCTTGATGGACGATAAACTGCGTGGTGGGGTGGAATTGACGATTTCACGTGATGATGAGGTTCATATTTTTCGAACTAATCCTTCACTGTGGTGGTTACCTCATGCTCAACCGCAAGTACCTGTACAGCAGTTAATTGCAGAGCAGGGACCATTTTTAGCTCGGCACTTTCCACAAAAGGTTGAGAAAAAATTTGGGATTCCATTTAAAGTTGCTGCGGGGAGTCATATGTTCCCATTGGAACATCCTGTGGAAACTGTTGAATTGATCAAAGATTTACTTAAATTGCCTAAGCGTCATCATTAAACCTTAAAAACCACAACACATAAAAAAAGCACTCTATAGAGTGCTTTTTTTATGAATGAAACATTCTACTTTTGAGATTTATTTCGCATTTTCAAATTGTAAAACAACTTTGTTATTGGCATCTAAAAATTTCAAATGATCTTTAGAGGCATCATAATGAGTAACTTGGCTCAATGCCTGCGAAAAATGTTGAGGAATATTTGTCGCAGTCAAACACGCTCTTTGTGTTGTAGCAAGGTTTGAAAATTGGATTTTTGTGTTTTGCACAGCGTAACCGCCCATGAATCGATTACAACCATCAGAACCACTTACACGAGTATCGTCGAAAGTGATGGTGGGTACGTTCGAATTGTTAGGGTCAGCTTCGAGCTTAACGCCTTGAATTTCACTCGCAACCCAATTTTTGTTTTGTAATTTATCTAAATTACGATCAGTAGCCGGATTTGATGTCGTAGCACAACCAATCATACCCAGTGTTATACATGCACAAGTCGCCAGTGTGATGGATTTTAACATGTGATTTTCTCCACTTTTTTTTGAAGGATGTAATATTTCTAGATTTATAAGGTTTACTAATTGCAATATAAGCTTATTATTTTAATGATGCTAAAAGCTTTAATTTAACTAAAAACTACATATTGATCATAAAGTTGAACATTCTGCAAAAATGGATTTTAGATTTTAGATTTTAGATTTTAGATTTTAGATTTTAGATTTTAGATTTTAGATTTTAGATTTTAGTAATAAATAGAGTTTTATTTGGCACTGAAAAACAAAACGCACCCTAAGATGCGTTGATTGTTAAATTATACAGTTGCTTAGAACTTACAGAATTGAACAGGTTGTTGCAAAGGCTCGCCACGATATAAAACACCGTTTTCAGTGTGTTGAATGGTGCCATTACAAATCCATTCTGCCACTTGAGGGTAAATCACATGCTCAAGCACGTGAACACGATTTGCCAGACTTTCAGCATGATCATGCACATTGACTTTAAGTACGCCTTGAGCAAGCGCTTGACCAGCATCCAGCTCTGCAGTCACATAGTGAACTGTACAGCCATGGAAGACATCACCGGTGTTTAAAACACGTTGATGAGTATGCATTCCTTTATAATTTGGTAGCAGAGAAGGGTGGATGTTAATCATTTTTCCTTCCCATGCTTTGACAAATTTTGCGCTTAAAATGCGCATAAAGCCTGCCAAAATGACCAAATCAACATCCCAGTCGAGCAGTTGTTTATGCATCACATCATCAAAAGCTTCACGACTTGGATATTGCTTATGTTCAATGACTGCAGTTGCAATCTTTGCTTTTCTTGCACGTTGCAGTGCAAAAGCGTCAGGTCTATTGGAAATCACCCCAACGATTTGACCTGATAGATTGGCATCGATCAGGGCTTGCAGGTTAGATCCGCTGCCTGAAACAAGTACAGCAATTTTAATCATGAACGTTGCTTATGCGAAAACTACACGGATTTTTTCGTCAGCGCCTTCAACAGATTCAGCATTATCTGCAATGTGACCCATTGTGAATGCTTTTTCGCCAAGGCTATTGAGTAATTCAACAGTTTTGTCAGCATCGGCTGCATCAACCACGAGAACCATACCTACGCCACAGTTAAATGTGCGGTACATTTCAAATTGTTCAACACCACCTTCTTTTTGAAGTAGTTTGAATAATTCTGGCCATTCCCAAGATGCTTCATTGACTACCGCTTGAGCACCATTTGGCAGTACGCGAGGTAAGTTACCCGGTAAACCGCCGCCTGTGATGTGCGCCATAGCGTGTACATCCACTTCTTTCAATAACTGAAGAATTGGTTTTACATAAATACGTGTTGGTTCCATTGCTGTATCTGCAAGTGGACGACCATCAACGATTTGAGTAAGGTCAACGTTTTTCACATCTAAAATTTTACGAAGAAGTGAGTAACCGTTTGAGTGTGCGCCAGAAGATGCAACACCAACTAAAACGTCACCCGCTTTAACTTTAGAGCCATCAATAATTTTACTTTGCTCAACTACACCTACGCAGAAACCTGCAAGGTCATAGTCTTCGCCTTCATACATACCTGGCATTTCAGCAGTTTCACCGCCAACCAATGCACAGCCTGCAAGTTCACAACCCGCACCGATACCAGTCACAACATTTGCTGCAACGTCAACGTTGAGGTGGCCAGTTGCATAGTAGTCAAGGAAGAACAGTGGTTCAGCACCACATACAAGAAGATCGTTTACGCACATTGCAACCAAGTCTTGACCAATTGTGTCATGACGGTTCAAATTCAATGCTAAACGCAATTTTGTACCAACACCATCTGTGCCAGATACGAGAACAGGTTCTTCATAACCTTTAGGAATTTTACAAAGAGCGCCGAAGCCGCCTAGGCCGCCCATTACTTCAGGACGTGCAGTACGTTTCGCGACAGATTTGATACGATCGACTAACGCGTCGCCCGCTTCAATGTCGACACCTGCATCTTTGTAGCTTAAACCAGTGTTTGGGGTAGAAGTTGAGTTGCTCATAATGAAGTCTCCGCATTCGCGCGGGGATTATAACCTGAATATGCAAAACTCTTATGCTATTTCGCACTAAAATGTTATCTTTATTAAAATATTTTCCTTTCTATAACGATTACATTGAAAAAAGGTGACTTTATATGGGTGATCGCACCTTGCGCCGAATATTTATTCTTGCTGGGATAGCATTGATCATATGGGTTTTATACTTATTAAAGCCTGTAGTTGTTCCTTTTATCGGCGCATTTCTAATTGCATATTTATTTAGCCCTTTAGTCGATAAATTACATAATATTGGCTTGCCGCGCTGGTTATCTATCAGTTTGGTCTTTATTGGAATTGGTGTCGCTATATTCCTTGCAATGTGGTTCCTCGTACCACTGGTATGGGAACAGTTGATGTATGCGAAAAACAATATTCCAAACAATATTCATTGGGTCAACTATACATTCCTGCCGTGGTTATCAGAGACATTTAATCTTGTACCGATGGAAATTGATACAGAGCAAATGTCAGCAGCGATCATGGAGTATATTCAAACCAACTATAGTGCAGACAGTATCCAAGCCATGTTGTTAAAAGTGGCACAATCGGGTCTGAATTTCATACAGATTGGTGGCACGATTGTCTTAATTCCAATCATAGCTTTCTATTTCTTATTAGATTGGGAACGAATGTTAGAAAACATGCGTCGCCTTATTCCACGCAAATACGAAAAAAGCACATTAACCATCGTAGGCGAATGTCATGAAGTTCTAGGCGCGTTTGTAAAAGGCCAGTTCTTGGTAATGTTCTTATTGGGCGTTGTATATGCGGTTGGACTTCAATTGGTGGGTATTGAGGTCGGCATCATCATCGGGATGATTGCGGGTCTAGCCAGTATTATTCCGTATTTGGGTTTTGCGGTTGGTATTATTTCGGCAATTGTGGCTTGCCTGTTCCAATTCGGTTTGGATTGGGTGCATTTGGCCTTAGTACTGGTGGTATTCATGGTAGGGCAGGCAATAGAAGGTTATATTTTACAGCCTTTCTTATTAGGCGACAAAATTGGTTTGTCTCCTGTGGCAGTGGTATTTGCAGTCCTTGCAGGCGCGCAATTGGCAGGACTCCTCGGAATGCTCATTGCACTACCCGTTGCAGCGATTATTGTGGTCTTATTACGTCATGCTCGCGAAAATTACGAGAAAAGTAATTTATACCGAAATGATGTACTTGTCGTAAATGATGCTGCAAGTGGCACTTTAAACGTAGAAACCAATCAAGTTGCTGTCGATATTGAGCTCAAAAATCAGTCTGCAAATTCGCTGCAAGATCCTGAAATTTCGAGTAACATTGAAAGATCAGAACATAAAGATTGATAAGGCCAAAATATAGATATGCGTCAATTGCAGCTAGATATAGAACCACAACTCGATGCCCGAATTAGTGATTTTTCTGGGCCGAGTTGGGGGCATGTAATCGATGGTGTTCGTCAGTTACATGCTGGTTTAATGAATCGTTTCTATATCTATGGTGGAGCTGGCACAGGAAAAAGCCATTTACTGTCTGCAATATGTGACTCCTATTTAGAAATTGGCAAATCAGCAATTCAAGTTTCATTGCTTGAATTGCTAGATGCTCCCACTGAAGCGATTACTTCGCTCGATCGCTATGACTTAGTGGCTTTAGATGATATTGAAGCGATTAGCGGAGTTCCACATTGGCAAAAAGCTGTTTTTCACCTGATTAATTATAATAACGAAGAAGGTGGTCAATTGGTCTTTTCATCTCGGCTGGCGCCCATTGAACTCAAACTTGAACTGCCAGATTTACAGTCTCGATTAACTCAGGCTGTCAGTGTAAAAGTACCAAATGGTAGTTTATACGCAGACCGACAAGCACTCGTAAACTCTGTTTTGGCGCGACGTGGCATCCATATGGATCAACAAATTGTAGATTATTTGTTGGCACATGGGCCGCATCAGGCATCAATTTTACTTAGATCTTTAGAACAACTGATTCAGATGTTAAAAGGTGAAAAAGTCAAATTGAGTCATGCCAATTTAAGACAAATTTTTGCCCTAATTGATGAATATCGGTAAGCAATAAAAATTCTTGAGTAATTACTCAAGCTGTGACAAAGTACATAAAAATATTTTAATGTTGCAAGGATTGTGCAACTTAAGAATAAAAAGATAAAAAATATTTAAGGAGATGGATATGCTCAAACAGAGCATAGGCATTGGCATGCTTCTCATGGCAGGTCATGCATTTAGCGCAGAAATTACCGTTACAACTACTGAAGATGTTGTAAAGGATGATAAGGAATGTTCACTTCGTGAAGCCATAGAATATATTAATAATGGTATGCCAGAAGCCGGATATAATGGTTGCGGGGGTAAAGACGCCTATGCCTCAATTTCTCTGAAAAAAAATGAAGTTTATAAACTCACTAAAAAAATTGATATTAAAGCAGAACTGAATCTGAAAACGGCGTATGACAGTAACGTCAATGAAGATGTTGTACTCGGTCTCAATAATGCCGTCATTGAAATGACGGGTAAGGATCAAATTTTTAATATTAATGATGGCGAAAAAGAACTACTTGCGATCAATTTTAAAGAAATTTCATTTAAAGGATGTAAGCAAGATCAATGTGCTGATAAAGGCGGCATCATTTTTAATAATGAAAAACTCACACTTGAAAATGTAAAGTTTGAAGATGGCTATGCACGACTTGGTGGTGCAATCTACAATGTTGGATTTTCAGAAGATGGCGCAGCTGTAGCAAGCCGTCTATATATACGAACCACGATTTTTCAAAACAACAAAGCGGTAGATGGTGGTGCAATTTACTCAGAAGCACCGGCTTATGAAATCTATACATCTTTGTTCAAAAATAATGAAAGCACATCTGGTCGAGCGATTGTTTACAATCAAAATGGGCTCGCAGACATCAGCAAGTTGGTGTTCAGTAACCCTCAAAATATCATTGCCAATAGTACCTTTTTCAAAAACAAAGGTTTTGCTGTCAATTTACGTGATGGTTTAGCACTCAATAATATTACAGTACTGAAGAACAGTGGTGGTATTGAACTAAATAGTACCTCTGAGCATGCTTATTTAGCCAATAGTGTGGTGATTGGTAATGCGCTCAGTGGCACTGCTCAAGATTGTAAAGTTGTGAACTCAGGAACAGACAAATCTGTTTTTTATAACAACTTAGTGGCTGCGAGTTGTCCTGTTGGGCCTGTTGCAAATTTAAATGATGTGTGGTCTGGGACAAGTTTAATCGCGGGTGAAGATGAAGGTAGCTGTAAAACCTTAACAGAAGATCGTAATGCACTTTTCTGTCCATTTACCACAGCAAACAACGCATTTATTGGTTATTTACGTCCTCGTATTTTATTAGATTACGAAACGATTTTCTCAAGCCTGATATTAAATAAGGGCAAGACCACAGCAGATGGCAATGAGCATCATGTGTATTGTGAGTCTTCTGATCAGCGTGGAAAAAATCGTAATTTGGATGATGTTTGGTGTGATCGTGGGGCTATCGAAATTGTGGTTCCTGTGAGCATGCCTCGCTTAGGTAAAGACATACGTACAGGTGAAGTGGCGAAGTTTAATATCTTAGATGCATTAGGTGACAGTGATTTAATTCCAAAAGAAGAATGTACAAAAGTGATGGGTATGGCAAATCCAACGGGTGAACCATGGCAAGATGGTTGTCCAATAATTGTACAAAGCACCGAATCTAAAGGTAAATTTACACTGAATTTGAATGGTGATTTTGAATACACGCCAAATGGAAATTGGCATGGCGCAGATATTTTTGAATTGCGTGTGGTGACGTCTTCAACCCGTTTTAATACTTCGGCAAAAAATTATTTAGCTGCAGAAGTGCGTATTTTCCAAGAACCAAACAATGAAATGGAAAGTAAAACCGTTAAAACTTCGGGTGGTGCTCTAGGCTGGGCGAGTATTTTTGCGCTGCTTGGCTTAGTTGGATTTCGTCGCTTTAAAAAATAGTCTGGATAGAATTAAGGACAGCACATGAAAAATTATAAAAAAGGATTGCTGGCGGTCATGGTCCTTGCGGCTATGTCATCTATGGCAGCGACAAGTAATATCATCAAAGTTACGACCTTTGAGGACGAAAATGGTGAAAATCTCAATCAATGTTCTTTACGTGAAGCGATTGAAACTGCACGTAAAAACAAATCTTTTGGTGGATGTAATGTCGGTAATCCAAATAATGGGCAGACCGATTATATTCAACTTGAAGCAGGTGAATATCTTCTGACCAAAGGTGAGTTAGTTCCTCTAAATCAGATCGTGATAGAGGGGAAAAGTCGCTTTAACTATGATTCAAAAAATTTACTGACACAGAAATTTCCTGCCTATGATGATATTAGAACGACGATTAATGCCCAAGGCAAATCGCGTATTTTTAATACTTCACGCTCAGAAGCCAACTTTATCGTCAATAATGTACGCCTTACTGGCGGGATGGCAGAAGACCGTGGTGGTGCCTTGTATTTAGGGGGAGCATTTACCTTAAATAATGGTGCAATAGAAAACTCTCAGGCCAAAGTTGCTGGCGGTGCGATCTACTCCGTTGCGCATAATATGTCGAAAAAAACATTATTGGTGAGCAGTTTAGTTCAGGGTAACGTCGCACCTAAAGGTAGTGTTGTCGCTAT
Organism: Acinetobacter sp. YH12145; assembly: GCF_013418335.1. NCBI lineage: Bacteria > Pseudomonadati > Pseudomonadota > Gammaproteobacteria > Moraxellales > Moraxellaceae > Acinetobacter > Acinetobacter sp. YH12145. The sequence goes on from NZ_VPCE01000002.1 coordinate 82,144, forward strand.
GGACTGTATCGGCAACTTGGGGGATACCCAGCCTGAAATTGTGTTCCAGCAAAGCAGTATTATTCAAAATGGTTCATCGACGAGCAATAGTGTGATGGACTTCTGTGGAAATGCCAAGGTTGAACTGACAGCAAATACGATTGCAAAAAACCAAGCAAATCCAAGTACGGGTAGTATTATGCGTGCCATTTCTCAGGGAACGGAACGTTTAAGTGCTTTTTCTAGCTTCGTTTTAACCAGTAATACAATAGTCGAGAACAATGCGGCTAGTACCTATTATTATGATAACAATGGTACAAAGGCTTGGTATTTCAATGTATTGGCCTACAATACTGGTGGAAAATCTTGTCGTTATCTGAATAATGCAGTACCTGATAATGGTCAAAAATTTGTTGCAAGTAATAATGCATTTGAACTGGCAGCCGCACAGTGTGATTTACCCGAAAGTGTGCTGAATAGTACGGAAAGCTTTCTGCAAAACCATGATGTAAGTAGTTATGCTATGGGGACTTTATTAAGCGCCCTACAAACAAAATCTGCTTATAATTTGTATTTACCTTTGTATTACCCGAAAGCAATCGGCAGTGGTTTTGACTTGATCAATCTGGGCTTAGACGGCTGTAGTGATGCGGATCAACGGGGCATTTTGCGGATCACAGATGGTACTTTACAGTTATCACCTACGCAAAGAAACACATGTGATATTGGTTCGGTTGAGTTAATGAATTTAACCGCAGCAGATATGGCAGATATTACCAATGAGTCTTTAACAGCTCTGCAAGATAAGTATCAAAATACAATTGATGCCTTGAAAAAGGATATCGACGATCCAGATTATGCAGAATACAAAGTTGCCAATCAGGATGATTTAACAAAATACGAAGCTGTATTAAGTGCATTAAAAAATAACCTCAAATATCGTGCGGTTTATTTTGATCCATTCCCAGCATCATTACCTCAAGAAGAGTCTGTGAACGGAAGTGCTGAAACACGACAAATTGCCTTAAATGCTGACAACTATACCGTGACGACTTCACCAATCGGCATTGGTAGTGAAATTACGGTGTCTAGTACAGGCGAAGCAAGTATTGTGGGTAATCCACCACATGACCTGCACTGTGATTGGGATGCTGGAATAAAACAAATCGTTATATATCGCACCAGTGGGGCAACAACAGCACCTACCGAATACGGTTTTTGTAAATATACCTTAAAACAAAAGACAGGGAGTCAGGCGGAATCCTCTGGTGTGGTCCGTGTGGCATTTAAAAATATGACCCCAGTGGCCAAAGCTGCTCAATACACAATTAGTCCGTCAAATAATTTGTCTGTTACCGTCAATAATTTATTAGAAAATGCTAATGATGATGGTGATGGTCCAGTTGCATCTATGCCAGCGGGTAAATCGGTATGGCATAAAAATGAAGAAGGCCAAATTATTCCCATTCGCTTTACTAAAATCCCAGCAGGTTTAAACTTTGAAGCTGAGTATAGTGGCAGTTGCCCAGCAAGTTATTTAAAGGAAACTTGCTACGGTGGAAAAATTACCTTCTCAGTAAAAAATGGCTTTAGTCAGTTTGACTATCCTGTTGAATATAGTGTTGTCGATAGTGATGGCATTGCATCAAGCAATGCAATTCTGACTCTTAAGAATACCGCGAAAAACACCAACTCTTCTTCTAGCGGCGGTGGCTCAATGGGAGTATTTGGACTGTTGGCATTGATTGGTTTGGGTGTGTATCGTCAGCGTAGGTTGAGCAAGTAAGACAATAAAAAAAGCCTCGATAAGAGGCTTTTTTTATGACTTAACTAATGTAATTGATTTGATTATCACAACATACTGTTGTTTTTGATTAGTGAACGACAGCGATAGGCTGTAAATATTTATTGATATACTCATCGCGAATAGCAGGTCTTTCATCAGGACTAGCTTTTTGCATACGTGTCGCGAGTTCTTTACGTTCTAAAGTACTCATTTTTTGCCATGTTTCGCGCATACGCTGCTTTTCACTATCTGGAAGTTGGGTGAACCAATCCATGCGCTGTTGCAAGCTGATACGTTGATCTGCAGGAATCTCTTTGAGAGCCTGATACTTTTTAATTAAAGCCTGTTGTTCTGCTTCAGATAGCGAATCCCAAGTTTCATTGACTTGAGTATCTGCATCTTTTGAAAATATCCAAAAGCGATCAAAGCCAGCAAAACTGGTTTGCAAAAAACTAAAAGCACAGAATGCAATTGCTAATTTTTTAGCTGCCATGTGGAACTTTGTCCTCACCCAGAACCATCAACATTTCAAGATCTTCTACCATTTGAGGGGAGAGCTTAGGGGTTGAAATCACCTGATTTTGTGGTTTGTCATCCAGTACAGTCGCATTCGGTAAAATGACAAAACCTGCAATTGCTGCTGCAAGTGCAAAGCCAGACATTTTCCAGAAACCATAACGTGAAGTTTCGCGCTGATGAATATCTTCAAGCACGTTACTCATGACAGTTGCTTTGTCTTTATGGTGCTGTGCGAGTCCATCAAGTTTGGAAGTTACTTGCTTTAAGAAATCATCTTGTTTCATTCGGATGATCCTCCCATATGTGGATTCAAATGTGCCAAAGCGGTACGTAAACCTTGAATGGCACGGTGGTAATGTGTTTTCACACTGCCTTCGGAACAATTCATAATTTCTGCAGTTGTATGCGTATCAAAGCCTTCCCAAGCTCGCAACATAAATGCTTGTTGCTGGCGGACTGGAAGTTCTGCGATAGCATCTTGTATTTCCTCTGCAGTGACAGCCTGATCCAGAAAGTCGAAAGGGTTTGGTGTAGATTCATCTACCACATCCTGTATCTCGACATCGTCGTCATCTAGGCTGACTTTTCTAAATAAGGAAAACGGCTGCGAACGACGTGCTTCTTTTCGACGCCAGTCTTGCAGCTTGTTATTTAAAATGGTGTAAAACAGGGGATACCATTCCTCTGTGGACTTTTCAGCATAAGCTTTATGTAAGGAAATAAAGGCTTCTTGCACCAAGTCCATGGCAATGCCATGTTGACCGTGCGTTGCACTTTCCATCATTACTAAAGCACGCCCCGTCACTTCATTCATGAAGTTTTTCAGGCGAGACTCAGCCGTGCTTTTTAAAACACTGCTGTCTTGCGTCTCGGACTTTTTGGGTGCTAAATCCATAGAGATGGAAAATCCTGTCATCGGATACCCACCATTATTTCCATATTCATATACAAATAACGATGGAAATAACGGTTAGGTTGACAAAAAGAATTATTATTTTTTCTAGTGTAGTCTATTTTTTTCAGGCTTAAGCGCTAAATACAATAAAATAACGATTTTACTGACGCTGACGTACCATTTCAAAAAAACAGATCGAGCCAGCAATGGCTACGTTTAGTGATTCTTGACCACCCGGTTGAGGAATCGCAACGGCTTCGGCATGTTGTAATGCATACTCAGAAACACCTTGACCTTCATTGCCTAAAATCCACACACATTGTTTGCGTAAATTTTTGCTATATAGGTTTTCAGACTGATGTGAGCTTGTTGCATACACTGGAATTTTGAATTTCGTCAAAATATCTTCAAGGGCAATATTTTCAAAGGTATTTAATGAAAAATGTGCGCCCATACCTGCGCGTAATACACGCGGTGACCAGAGCGATGCAGAGCCTTTGGTACAAACAACTTGCTCAATACCCGCCGCGGCAGCAGAACGGAGTAGGGTGCCAACATTTCCTGGGTCTTGAATGTTGTCTAAAATTAAGGTGTCTTCACTGAAGTTAAGTGCTTCACTTGAACTTGGTAAATCCACAATCGCTAAGCAAGCAATAGATGTTCCAAGTGTACTGATATCTTTGTATAAAGATTCACTTAGAATGAACACAGCACCTTGATATTGTTCCGCAATGCGGTCGAAGTCGGCATGATTAATTGCTTGTTCAGTGGTGAAAATCGATTTGATTGGACGTTTTGAGTCTAACCATGACAACACCAAGTGTGTGCCTTCCAAAACAGTTTGACCTTGTTTTTTACGGTAGGCATTTTGTTCGATTAAGCCACGGAGGTGCTTAATTTTCGGGTTGTCTTTTGATTCGAGATAAATCAGAGCCATGAGGGAGATATCCACGAAAGTCAGCAAAAATTCTGACTTTCGTTATAAGAAATTAATTATGGTATGACGTAACTAGGTCAACTTCGTTTTTAGAACCAATAATCACAGGTACACGTTGATGAAGTTCTGTTGGTTGGATGTCTAGAATGCGGACACGGCCTGTTGTAGAAGCACCGCCAGCTTGTTCCATCAACATACTCATTGGGTTTGCTTCGTACATTAAACGTAGACGGCCTGCTTTTTTCGGATCTTTGAAGTCGTATGGATACATGAAGATACCGCTACGGCAAAGAATACGATGAATATCACCCACCATACATGCGACCCAACGCATATTGAAGTCTTTTTCACGCGGGCCAGTTTTACCTGCAAGAAGTTCGTCGATATAACGTTTTACAGGTTCTTCCCAGTGACGTTGGTTTGATGCATTAATTGCATATTCTTTAGTGTCTGCTGCAACCGCAATCGCATCTTTAGTTAATAAGAATTCTTTGCTTTCTGGATCAAAAGTAAAGAAGACTACGCCAGCACCGACAGTTAGAGCCATCATTGTTGATGGGCCATACAGTACATAACCTGCAGCCGCTTGGTTAACACCCGCTTGCATGAAATCTTCAGCTTGCGTTACCGCATTTTTTGCAGGAAGAATTGAGAAAATTGTGCCCACACACATATTGATATCGATGTTGCTTGAACCATCTAATGGGTCAAACAAGACAAGATAATCGCCATTTTCTTGAGCTGGAGTGAATTCATCTAATTCTTCAGAAGCCAAACCACCGACATGTGGATGAATTTTCAATGCATCGATGAGGTAATCATTTGAAATGACATCAAGTTTCTTTTGTTCTTCACCTTGAACGTTTTCGTGTTGCGCGCTACCCAATACACCAGCCAAAGCACCTTTTTGTAATAGAAGGTCAATGTCTTTGCATGTATTACCAATTGTTTCAATAACTTGTGCTAATGCAGGAGTAAGATTACCACTTTGTTGTTGTAGAAATTGGGAAAGGGTGAGATTTGACATAACCGGAAAACTCCAAATATTAATTTATCAAAAATGATAAAAATGTGATTGTGCAACATTTTAGATGAGAACGAAGGAAAAGAAAAATTAAACTAGACTATTTGTCGTGATTTTACCCTTGCAAGTCCTGAATAACATGCTATGTTGAATCTAATGTATAAATCGAAAGACAGGGAGCACAACAATGACCACACAAAAATTTGATGCGACTCCGACTGCAACTGAGGGATTGAATTTAGACGATATTTCTGCGGATACCGTTAAAGCTGCATGGAGCAGTTACGAAGCAAAAGCAGAGTATAAAAAGTTCAATAAACATGACCTCATTGAGTCGATGCAAACAGAAAAAGAAAATGCTGAACATCCAGAAGCAGAAGCGTAATGATTTGGATTGTTAAGCTAATTTTCTAGTTGGTAAAGCTAAGGATCTCGTTTTAAAAGTCGTTCATTTGCATTTTTAATTGGATATTTTCTTAAAGTTCTAAAGCCGCTAATCGAATTTATCCTGAGTTAAAGGGCTAAATTGAGTTAAAGCAAAGAACCCTGCAACAGAACGATGAAAATGAAACGATATAAATTAAATGATACGGGTTAAATCAAAAAAGCACTCATTAATGAGTGCTTTTTTTTAGCTCAGACTTTTTCAAGTCTTATTTAAGTAGCGGAGGAACAGCTTCGTAGTTAATTTCTACGCGGCGGTTTTCTTTCCATGCATTTTCATCATGACCCGCATTGATTGGCATTTCTTTACCATAACTAACTGCTTCAAGCTGATTTGGACTTACGCCTGTTGTAATCAGGAAGCTTTCAACAGCTTTGGCACGACGCTCACCAAGCGCCATGTTGTATTCACGAGTACCACGTTCATCGGTATGACCTGTTAAAGCCACGCGTGAGTTTGCATTAGCAACAAGGAACTGTGCATGAGCTTGAAGGGTTTGTAAGTCTTCATTGCTAAGCTCTGTACTGTCGTAGTCAAAGTGTACTACGCGCTTCGCTAAAAATGCTTTATTCGCTTCAGTTACACCTTTAGATGATGCACCCGCTAGGTTTTGTGCATTGAGTGCTGCATCTTCACTTAAACCAGAAGTGTTTACAGTGGTTGAGCTATTTGGGTTTTGTCCTGCTTGTACGTCTGCTGCAGGTTTACGGCTGGCACAACCAGTCATTACTATTGCTGTAGCTAAAACAGGTAGCGCAATCAGTTTCATTGCTTTCATATTGATCTCCATGACGGTTATTTATGATGTTTCATTAAAAAGTTATTGTTGAATAAATTATGCAGTGTTTATTTCGGTGCCCAAGCTGGTTCACGAACTTCACCTTGTTCACTTGGTAAGTTCATGCGGAAACGACCATCTAAAGACATGATCGAGAGCAAACCACGGTTTGCTTCACGTGTTGCATACACCACCATTTGACCGTTTGGAGAGAAGCTTGGGGATTCATCTAAACTTGTTGGTGTTAAAATATTGGTTACACCAGAACCAATGTCTTGAACCGCAACTTTATAGTTACTACCGCTAGGACGATGCACCAAAGCTAATTTTTTACCATCAGCACTTAAAGTGCCACGGGCATTAAATGCACCACGGAAAGTTAAACGTTTTACACTTTCAGCACTTAAGTTGTAGGTATAAATTTGTGGAGAGCCACCACGGTCAGAGGTAAAAATAAATGATTTACCGTCAGGGGCATAACGTGCTTCTGTATCAATCGCTGTGTCATTGGTCATGCGTTTTAATTGGCGAGTCTGTAAATCCATTTGATAGATTTCAGGATTGCCATGCATTGAAGCGGTAAACAACATCGATTTACCATCAGGTGAGAAGCTTGGTGCACCATTTAGACCACGGAAACTTGCTACTTTTTCACGGTTACCACTTGCTAAGTCTTGGATGTAAATTGCAGGGCGTTTGGTTTCAAAAGAAACATAAGCTAGCTTTTTCGCATCAGGTGTCCAAGCAGGGGACAAGATTGGATCACGTGAAGTCAAAATGGTACGGGGTTGTTCACCATCCGTATCTGCAATTTGTAGGGTATAGCGCTGATCTGGTGTTGCTGCATTACGCAATACATAGGCAATACGGCCGCTGAAGTCACCTGGAATGCCAGTTAAAGCTTGATAGATTGCATCACTGATCATATGCGCTGCTTGACGGTAACGTGAAGCAGGTACAGTGAGTAGTTCATTTAACAGGTATTGTTTTTTTTCAACATCATACAGTTGGTAGTGAATTTCATAAGAGCCATCAGCCGTTGTTTTTGATGTACCTGTCACGACATAGGGTACGCCCGCAGCTTTCCATGCTTCTGCATTAGGTGAATTTATTGTTGCAGTTGCAGGTAAGTTTTTAGAGGCACTGGTAAATTTACCTGAGCGGTTCAAGTCATTTTCAACCACTGGATAAATATTTGAGTCATTACTAAAAGGCACGATCGCAATTTTAGGTGCCTCTTCAGGCGCCTTGGTGATTTCAAGATGAAGCTGTGCATGTGTTTGAGTGATTAAAACTGGACTCAAAGCGGTCATAATTGCTAAGCAAAGAAGATGTTTACGCGTCATTTCCATCATTCGCTAACTACTCTAAAAATGTGAGTTATTGTCTGTATTAGGTTGTGTCACATAATGGCATGATTTTGGATTATTAAAAGCATGAAAATATGACTGAACTGTTATAACACTGTGAAAAATGCAGAGATTTTATTCGAGTTCACTGAAGTTTATCTTAAAATTGGTGCAGACAACATCACATTTTGAATTGGAAATGATAATTCTATATAGTTGAAATTTAATTTTTGAATCAAATGTTTAGAAGAAATAAGTAGCTCTTGATTAGGCTGAGTTAGTAAAACTTATATATATGTCATTTTATGAAAAGTGTCGACCAAATAGAATTTGTTTCATTCAAAAAATCAGTGAATGAACCCATCTAATCAATAAATTTTCCAAAGTTTGCCATATTCAGAAGAAATATAAAAAAAATCCCCGCAATCAATGCAGGGATTTATCAAACTTAATTTGAAGATCTAAATGTAGAGGTAAAGCTTTGTGCTTCACGTCTAGCATCAGGGTCGCTTGGCATTGGGTACGGTGCTGCAGCACGAACCGCGGCTTCAATACTGGCTTTCATATCAGGGTCACTAGAGTTCACAATAACTGATCGGACTGAACCACTTTCTGATAATGTCACCCGAGCAGTTGCCGATTTACCCGCAGAGTCAGAAGGTGTGTCCCATGCACGACGGATTTTATTTTCAAAATCTTTCTTTGCAGTAGATGCAATCTTCTTCGCTTCAGCCTTTTTCTGTGCGGCTTCTTCAGCTGCTTTTTTAGCTGATGAAGCTTTGGCTTCTTCGGCTGCACGTTCGCGTGCTTCGGCATCGGCTTTAGCCTTTGCATCTGCCTTGGCTTTTGCATCGGTATCTGCTTTACGTTTTGCAGCTTCTGCATTGGCCTTGGCTTTCGCATCAGCATCTGCTTTACGTTTTGCAGCTTCCGCATTGGCCTTAGCTTTTGCATCAGCATCTGCTTTACGTTTTGCAGCTTCCGCATTGGCCTTAGCTTTTGCATCAGCATCTGCTTTACGTTTTGCAGCTTCCGCATTGGCTTTAGCTTTCGCGTCTGCATCTGCTTTACGTTTTGCAGCATCCGCATTGGCCTTGGCTTTTGCATCTGCATTGGCTTTTGCCGTTGCTGCAGCTTTGGCTTTGTCAGCTTCTGCTTTTCTTAAAGCATCGGCACGGATTTTTTCAGCCTTGGCTTTGGCATCAGCATCTGCTTTACGTTTTGCTGCTTCAGCATTGGCTTTCGCCGTAGCATCTGCTTTTGCCTTAGCCGCATCCGCTTTGGCTTCTTGTTGTGCTTTTAGTTTTGCAGCTTCAGCCGCTTTAGCTTGTTCTTGAGCACGCTTTGCATTGTCCGCAGCTTTTTGTTCAGCAAGCTGCTGTGCTTTTGCCGCAGCGAGTGCCTGTTGAGCAGCAACCTGTGGATCTGCCTTAGGTGGTTCTGCTGGATTAGGTGGTGCAGCCGTTGGAATTTCGGGTGCTGGTTCAACGCTAGGTTCTGCTGTCTGCGTGATTTGTTCAGCTACATTTTCATGCGCGGTTTCATCAAACTCAGTGACTTCACGTGTTACAGGTTTTAAATCTTCCGGTTTTACCAAAATAGTGGTTATTTTTTTAGGGGGCTCAGGTGGTTTACTCATGCCAAGATAAAGTAAGCCAACCACAGCGACGATATGAACACCTAGTGTGAAACCAATCGCAACGGCTTTTTGTTTAAAAGGCGGCTTGTTGAAATCTTTCATAAATTATTTTAATGGCTCAGTCAGTAAACCTACTTGTGTTAAACCTGCATCTTGAAGGGCAGACATGAGTTTCATGACTTCACCATAAGGACGAGATTCACTGCCGTTAATCAGGACACTCATTTGCTTTTTCTGTTCGTTCGCTTCATTTTGTGAAGCAGTTAAAACAGATTTTAGTTCATCAAGTGTGAGTACATCATTCTGATGATTTTTATCTTCGAGTTTGATCGTTCCATCCGCCTCAAGTGTAACAATCGCAGGGCGATCTTCCGCTTGCATAGGCGTGCCATTTGCCTGTGGTAAATCGACTTTGACACCTGTGGTGATCATAGGTGCCGTGACCATGAAAATCACCAAAAGAACTAACATGACATCAATATAAGGTACGACGTTCATGTCACTTTTTAATGGTTTTTTGATGCGCTCAAAGCGTCCAGAACGTTGAATAGCCATTAGTCATTGTCCTGAGTTGAACCTACAGACTGGCGTTGTAATAACGCAACCATTTCTTCGGCAAAAAGCGCACGATCGTTATAAACGGCTTCACCTTTGGCTGTGAAATGGTTAAATGCAAGTACAGCAGGAATTGCCGCAAAAAGACCAATGGCCGTTGCAATCAATGCTTCTGCAATACCCGGAGCAACCGTAGCAAGGGTGACTTGGTCAACATCTGCCAAACCAATAAAAGCGTTCATAATGCCCCAAACGGTACCGAATAAACCAACATAGGGTGCAACCGATCCAATACTCGCAAGCGCGCCTAAACCATTTTCTAAATGTCCTTGGTCACGGCTTAAACCTACGCGAAGAATACGTTCTGTACCTTCAATTGATTGTTCTGCGCTGGCATTACGTTTTTTAAGTTTGAAAAACTCGCCTAAACCTTGATAGAAGACATCTTCAAGGCCAACACGTTTCGAGTTGAGCTGAGCATTGTTGTATAAAGTGTTGAGTTCGGCGCCAGACCAAAAGATTTTTTGGAAATGTTCATCATCGGCCTGCGCTTTTTTATAACTCATGTGTAACTTGGCAATCAGATACCAACTGAATAACGAAGCTAAGAGCAGCAGGAGCATTACCAGTTGTACGACAGGACTTGCTTGTAAGATGAGGTCTGAAACTTTGAGTGTTGATTCTAGTTGAGTTGCCATAGTTACTACATGTGCCAAATAATTTTTTTAATCTTGTTCCAATTCTTTCAGAATCAGTTCACGTATTTCATCAGGAAGGCGACGGGGTTTCATCTCTGCACTGATACATGCCAATTCTACCTCACCTGATGCCAGCATAATATCACCACGATAAATATTTTGTTGCAACACAAATGACGTAGCCTTACACGAAACTACACTTGCTGTAACAGTAATCAGGTCATCCATTAATATAGGGCGTGAATATTTCACATTAATTTTATGAACGACAAAGTTGTAATCTTTTTGATGCCAATAATGGTCTACACCTGAAGCGCGTAGCCATTCTGTGCGGGTACGTTCCATAAAGCGAATATGATTTGCGTGGTAAACAATGCCACCTGCATCTGTATCTTCAATATATACACGAATGTTGAATTCGAATTTATTCGCCATGAGAGTGTTCCGTCTTTATAAAATCTGAAAAATATTGGTCTGCACATCAGCAAAGAATTAGAGCATTTAAAAATGGCGATAATTCAATGATTCGTCAAGTGCTTCAATGACGGGCAGTTTAGCACCGTGAGTCATCAGTCCAATGGCACAAGACACCAAAGAAGAATGTTTTAGGCTGAATTTAATTTAGTACAATAATTTGTTAAAAATTCTTGTAGATAGTTTTTAAATGTATTTTTTTTCATAAAATCAGTATGATATTAATTGTTAATTATTATAGAAACATATAGGAAAGATGTCAGAACAACAATATTTGCAATCACATATTTTACAAGAGACTAAAAGTGACTTAATAAAAGTAGAGTTGTATCACTCAACTGATTGGGTTGTAGCTGCTTCAATATTAGTTTCGGCATTAATAAGTGTTTTTGCGTTTTTCGTCACAATTTGTATAGTGAAGCGATCTACACAGAGTCAAATAGAATCTAATGTAAATTTAATAAATGCACAGAGTGAATTAAAAGTAAAAGAATTAAGAACTATTCAAAAATTAGAAGAGTTAAAGGAGTTTAGAGCTCACATTGTTCAATATATTGCAGAAGCAGATCGATTTAGGTTTTTATACACTCAGAACTTTTATTACGCTAAACCTTATTTTTTATTACCAAAAAGTAAAAATTATCAAATTGAGTTTTTAAGTTGTAAAGAAGAATTTCGAAGATTGACTTATTCAGTAATCATGTATTTAAAGGCTTTAGATCAAACTCAACATGAGCTGTCTTTAAAATTATTAGAGCTTCAACTTTTAGGATGTAAAATGACTGAAACTGAGACTGATGAAAAAATACATAATAAACTTACTGAAGAGTTTATAAAGTTACATCAACAGATCACTTTTATTTTGAGAGTTTTTTTAGAAGAAAATTATGGACAAACTTCAGGGAGCATTTAACTCCCTGAAGTCGTTCAGTGAATAATCGTTTACTTATCTTTCGGCTCTGGTGGCGTCATCCCAAACTGTAAATAAGCCATATTGGTAGCAATACGTCCGCGTGCGGTGCGCATGACATAGCCTTGCTGAATGAGGTAGGGCTCGATCACATCTTCAAGCGTCCCTGAGTCTTCTGCCATAGCAGCAGCTAGAGCTTCTACACCTGCAGGACCACCATCAAAACGCTCAAGCAGCATCGATAAATAACGGCGGTCTAGCGTGTCTAAACCATCTTTATCGACATTCAGCATGTCCAAAGCACGTTGAGCCATCTCTTGTGTCACTTCACCCGTGCCTTTGACTTGCGCATAATCACGGACTCGGCGTAATAAACGGTTTGCAATACGAGGTGTGCCACGAGCACGGCGTGCAACTTCCTGTGCACCTTCGGCGGTCATGGGTACATCCATCAAGTTCGCAGAACGAGTCACAATATGCGTTAAGTCTTTGACAGAATAGAACTCTAAACGTTGTACGATACCGAAACGGTCACGTAAAGGAGAGGTCAGTAGGCCTGCACGAGTCGTCGCTGCAACAAGAGTGAAGGGTGGTAAATCCAGTTTGATCGAACGGGCCGCAGGGCCTTCACCAATCATGATGTCGAGTTGGTAATCCTCCATCGCTGGATAGAGAATTTCCTCGATGACCGGTGAAAGACGATGGATCTCATCAATAAATAAAACATCACCTTCTTCGAGGTTGGTTAGCATTGCAGCCAAATCGCCTGCACGCTCAAGGACTGGGCCAGATGTTGATTTTAAGTTGCCACCCATTTCACGGGCAATAATATTGGCCAGTGTGGTTTTACCTAAACCCGGTGGGCCAAAAATTAAGGTGTGATCAAGTGCTTCTTCACGGCCACGCGCAGCACCGATAAAGATTTCCATTTGTTCACGGACGACAGGCTGCCCGATGTAGTCATCAAGGGAAGTTGGGCGAATGGCGCGGTCGAAGTGGTCTTCGGGTTTTTCTGAACCACTGATAAGACGGTCTTGCATAATTATTTAACTAATCTCTATATCGTTGTGGAAGAATCACAGCCTCAAAAAGCGATTGAACTTTAAATGCCATTGTATAGGCGATTCTCACTTTTGACTGGGCAAAAGTGACAAAACCCATTTGTTAAACTGATGCTACGTCCTTGTAGCACAGTTTAACGGCGACATCCTTGTCGCCTGCGTGATTCACATACTGTCTATAACCCTCAAAGGCAAAGGATGTAGTGCTCATTAGAAACTAAAAACTATTTATTCATCGACTTAAGTGCTGCACGGATAATGTCGCTGGCTTCAGTAAAGTCACCTTTGGCAGCATTCACTAATTTTTGTGCTTCAGCAGGTTTATAACCTAAAGACTGTAAGGCCGCTTCAGCTTCGGCTACGGCAGAGTTGCCCGTAAATTGAATTTGTTCAACAGTTGAATTGGTTGGTGCAGTGCCTGAAGCCATGGCTTTAAAGCGATCACGAAGCTCAATCATGAGGCGTTCAGCGGTCTTTTTACCCACACCCGGAACTTTGACTAAGGTGTTTACATCTTCATGTTCAACCGTATGAATCAGCATTTCAACGCTTAAGGTCGACAAAATGCCCAGTGCCATTTTAGGACCAACACCGTTGACTTTTAACAGTGTGCGAAAGATTAGTTTTTCTTGAGCATTGCTAAAGCCATACAGCAGTTGTGCATCTTCACGAACAGCCAGATGTGTCCACAGGGTAATTTTTTGACCTTTTTGTAGTTGGCAAAATGTAGAAAGTGGGGTGTCAATTTCATAGCCCACACCATTTACATTGAGTAATACTGTTGGTGCTTCCAATGCCAGCACTTCACCAATTAAACATCCGATCATGTCATTTATTCACTTTATTTCAGTTTAGTCTGAGCCATTTGCTCAATTTCAATTTGTTGTGAGATTAGCGTGAAGGCCAGCGAATTACTAGCCTTCACATTTTTTCAGGTTTAAAAGAAACCAACTTTATTACCTTGAAGTTCCTGTGCAAGGTTATACGCCTGATGGTCTGAAAATTTAGAGATAATATCCAATACTTGCATGATGTTTTCATAATGCAACGGCCCAAAATGTGCCCCCGAACGGTGGAGAATGGACATCAGTCGTTGTTCTTTAAAACTCAAGGTTTTATTTGGCGTAGTTAGAGGAATAAATGCGTCTAAAATATTTTGTAGACTTTGATGCGCAATAATCTCTAAGCCGGCTTTTTGTGGATGTTCAAAAATTTTATCACGGGCTAATTCTTTCGCACGGTTAATTCCACGCTCAATATCTTCACTGCAATATTGCAGTAAACTGCCTTTGAGTTGACCTGACAAAATTTCTTGATGATGGCGGGCGAAGGCAGTCGTGACTTCTTCGACTAGACGTTTCATAACTCGACCACGTAATGCAGCAATTTTTTGTTGCCAAGTGGTATCAGTCATAGCCAATTCAGCGGGTATGCCATAGTCACCGACCAAATCAAGGAAAATTGGCTCAACTTCGTTATAGTTCAACATGTTGAGGATAATGCCATCTTCAAGGTCAATTAAGGCATAACAAATATCATCTGCAGCTTCAAGTAAATAGGTCAAAGGATGACGACAGTAGTGATATTCACCCAGTTGAATTAAACCGAGTTGTTCTGCAATTTGCTGCAAGATTTCTTTTTCTGCTTGATAGCAACCAAATTTAGCCCGTTGGCTTGCAGGTTTATTGCCTTGCGATGCAATGGTTTTTGAAAGCCAGGGGTATTTTAAATACGCACCTAAAGTTGCATAGGTTAAACGCATACCCCCATCATTTGGATGATAATCAATTTTAGTCAGTAGGCGTAAACCTTGGGCATTGCCTTCAAACTGTCTCACATCGGCTTCTTCTTCAGGGCTTAAGTCCTGTAAAAAGTTGGTATGTGATGCATCATCAAACCATTCTCGAATGGCATATTCACCTGCATGGCCAAAAGGTGGATTACCAATATCGTGTGCCAAGCACGCAGCTTGAATAATTGCACCGACATCGGCAGGTAAAATCCACATCGGGAGTTCATCTTTAATTTTCTCAGCCGCCAGCATCCCCAATGAACGTCCAATACAAGACACTTCTAAAGAATGGGTCAGGCGAGTATGAATGCCATCGTGTTGGGTTAGAGGATGGACTTGGGTCTTGCGGTTTAATTGTCGGAAGCTTTGCGAAAAAATAATGCGGTCGTAGTCTTTGTGGAAGGGGCTACGTGCCTGTTCAGAACTATGTTTATTACTACCAATACGAACTGTAGAAAGCAGTTCAAGCCAACGCATTTGAGTCATTTATCATTATTCAATTATTACTTGAATTGAATAATGCCAAACTTAGCAGAAAAGCACTAGTGTGGGGCGACACAACTTGTCTTAAAAGATGTATGAGTGATTTGCCTTAATGAAATGCAAAACAAAACAGAAATTTAAAAATGGGCTGTTAGTATAGATGGGCAAATTTTACCTTTTATCCCATTTTTTAATTTTTAATGAGAATAATTTAAATGTGTAGAAAACAATTTCTTCCTACGTTGACTGCACTAAGTTTGGGCGTGACATTTTTTTTGTCAGGTTGTACAAGTTTCAACACAGAAAAAAATATAACGAAAGTGCAGCCAAACCAAAATGTTGCTGCATCAGAAAATAGCATGATGCATCATTTACAAACATTTGAAGAAATTGCAGAACAAAATGGTGGCAATCGTGCAGTAGGTACAGCAGGTGGATTAGCTTCTGCACAATATATTCTTGAACAAGCCAAGAAAGCAGGCTTGCACGCGCAAATGTTGCCATTTGAAAATCGAGAAAAGACCGTTGGGCAAAATATTGTGATTGAGATTGAAGGACAATACAAAGATACCGCTGTGATAGTCGGCGCACACTATGATTCGGTGAAAATGGGGCCTGGGATTAATGATAATGCTTCAGGCGTTGCAGTATTGTTAGCATTATTACAAGACTATGCGAAGCAAAAGGTAAAACCTAAACACACACTATATCTTGCCTTTTGGGATTCGGAAGAGGTTGGTATTGCAGGTTCACAAGCTTTTGTGAAATCACTCAGTGAGAAACAGCTTCAAGGCATTCAAGCCTATATCAATGTTGATATGGTGGGAACAAAGAATCCGAATATCATGATTGCCGATGGTGACCATTCATCAATTGGAGAAATGGCGGCACAGTTTAAAGCCAATGGACTTGCACAAAGTGATTATCAGCCAATTTTAGACAGCATGAGTCAATTACCTAAGCACCCGCAGGATGCTGCATTAGAACAAAGTATGCGTCAATATTTTAAAACCAATAATATGCAGATTAAAGATGATGTAACGACTTTAACAGCAAGCGATACTTTGCCATTTTTAGGGAAAGTTCCCGTTACTTCACTAATTTTATTTAATGAGCAAATGAAAGGTGATGAACTCGAATTTGCACCGTGCTACCACAAGGCTTGCGATACGATTGATGGTGTAGATGTAAACTCACTGAACTTAGCCCTTAATGTAATTCAACATCTATTGTCAGATTTGAATAAATAAAATGTTTCAATTTCAAATGTGAATTGATTTTAGTCTTTATGAATTTCAGGTTTAAATCTCACACATTTAGACCTGAAATTAATTTTCAAATATGATTTGAACGCTTGATTAAAAAGTGAGTTGTTGTTGAAAAATAAAACATTTTTATAGTTTGAATATTATTCTTAGGATGAAATGAAAAAATCAGATAATTTTGTGTTAATCTGTGCGACTAAATTCAATTTTATTATTTAAAAATAAAAGCATTATTGCCTAAACTTCCCGATATAAGCACTACAATTTCACTTTCACATCTAGCTGATTTAACTAATACACAGTAGAATATGCGCTCTCTCAAGTCACATTGTGGCATGGTCTTTTCGATCATCCCGTGGAGCCAAAATCAGCATGTTTATCGTTGCCGGTGCACCTGCACATTCTTCATTTAAGAAAACTCAACTATTATCACGTTTAACGTCAATTAGTTCTGTTCAATCAATTGAAAGTCAATGGGTTTACCTTTTTGACCAAGCGCTCAACGAGCAACAACAGCAATCCGCTTTACAGCTTCTCAACGATGGTCAATCTTTTGAATTGCACCAAGCAGCAAGTGACGAAGTCCAAATTTTAGTGACGCCACGTGTTGGAACCATCTCTCCGTGGTCGTCTAAGGCAACAGACATTTTTGCCAACTGTAATACACCGGTTCATCGCCTTGAACGCGGTGTTTTGTTTACTTTGAAGGGCGTAAATGCTGTTTCTGATGAAGTAAAACTAGCATTACATGATCGCATGACTGAAAGCGTTTTTAATGCTATTGAAGATGCTGCGGCACTTTTCTCTGAAACTGAACCAAAGCCTTTAAACTCAATTGATATTTTGGGTCAAGGTAAAGAAGCGTTGGTGAAAGCTAACTCTGAATTTGGTTTTGCGCTTTCTGATGAAGAAATCGATTATTTAACCGATGCATTCACAAAAATGGGTCGCAACCCGCATGACATCGAATTGATGATGTTTGCTCAAGCGAACTCAGAGCATTGCCGTCACAAAATCTTCGGTTCTGAATGGACAATTGATGGTGAAGTTCAACCATTGTCATTGTTCCAAATGATTAAAAACACCTATAAAGAATCACCTACAGATGTATTGTCGGCATATAAAGATAACGCTTCTGTAATTGTGGGTTTTGACACACAACGCTTCTATCCAAAGCAAGATGCTGAAACAGGTCACCATGTTTATAAGTATAAGAGCCAAGCTGCTCACATTCTTATGAAAGTGGAAACCCATAACCATCCGACAGCGATTGCTCCATTTGCTGGTGCGGCAACAGGTTCGGGCGGTGAAATCCGTGACGAAGGCGCAACAGGTCGTGGCGGTAAGCCAAAAGCAGGTTTAACAGGTTTCACTGTTTCTAACTTGAACATTCCGGGCTTTGAACAGCCTTGGGAAGAAAACTACGGCAAACCATCTCGTATGGCATCTCCACTTCAAATTATGATTGAAGGCCCATTGGGCGGTGCAGCCTTTAACAACGAATTTGGTCGTCCTGCTTTAAATGGTTACTTCCGTACATTTGAACAAAATGTCAATGGCGATGTAAAAGGCTTCCATAAGCCAATTATGATTGCCGGCGGTTACGGTAACATCCGTCCTGATCATGTAGAAAAAGATGCAATCCAACCGGGCGATCTTTTAATCGTACTTGGCGGTCCTGCAATGTTGATCGGTCTAGGCGGTGGCGCAGCGTCTTCTGTAGACAGCGGTAAGTTAGGTGAAAACCTAGACTTCGCTTCTGTACAGCGTGAAAACCCAGAAATGGAACGCCGTTGCCAAGAAGTGATTGATGCCTGCTGGCGTATGGAAGACCATAACCCAATCGTGTCTGTACATGACGTGGGTGCGGGCGGTATCTCAAATGCAATGCCTGAACTTGTGAACGATCATGAGTTAGGTGCAATTCTTGATCTTCGTAAAATTCCATCATTGGAAAAAGGCATGTCTCCAATGGAGATCTGGTCGAACGAAGCGCAAGAGCGTTATGTATTGGCCATCCGTCCAAGCTCTTTAGAATTGTTTGAATCACTGTGTGCACGTGAACGCTGCCCATTCGCCGTATTAGGTGAAGCAACTGAAGCGCGTCAATTGACAGTGAACGATCCACTGTTTGAAAACAAAGCTGTGGATATGCCAATGCAAGTGATGCTTGGTGGTACACCGCGTATGAGCCGTTCATATGAAACCATTGAACGTAAAGGCGATGACTTCACTGCTGAAACAGTCACAGATTTGAAAGATGCGATTTACCGCGTTCTTAAAAACCCAACTGTTGCATCTAAATCGTTCTTAATCACTATTGGTGACCGTTCGATTACAGGTATGGTTGCACGTGATCAGTTCGTTGGTAAATGGCAAGTGCCTGTAGCGGATGCTGCGGTAACAACGACGAGCCTTGTCGGTTATACAGGTGAAGCAATGGCAATGGGTGAACGTCCGCCAGTTGCGTTGTTGAATCCTGCTGCTTCTGCACGTTTATCTGTAGCAGAATCAATTTCAAACATCATGTCTGCAAAAATCGACCAGATCAGCGACATTAAATTGTCTGCGAACTGGATGGCTGCTGCAGGTCAACAAGGTGAAGACCAAGCGCTATTCGAAGGTGTTAAAGCCATCGGTATGGAAATGTGTCCTGCTTTAGGTATCGCAATTCCAGTAGGTAAAGACTCATTGTCTATGCGTACCACTTGGAATGACGAAGGCGAAGACAAATCTGTAACTTCTCCAATGTCAGGCGTGATCACAGCATTTGCACCTGTGACTGATGTTCGCAAAACATTGACACCTGAACTTAAAAATATCGAGTCTGTACTGGTACGTATCGATCTTTCTAAAGGTCAATTCCGTCTTGGCGGTTCGATCCTTGCTCAGGTTTATAAAGCAATTGGTTCTGTAACACCTGACGTAGACAGCTTCGATGACTTCAAAGCATTCTTTGCATTGGTTCAAGATTGGAACAACCGTGGTCTCATCAAGGCTTACCATGACATCGGTGATGGCGGTCTATTGGCAACTGTTGCAGAAATGATGTTCGCTTCACGTCTAGGTGCAGCGCTTGAAGATCAATCTACTGCAAGCTTGTTTGCAGAAGAAATTGGCGCAGTGCTTCAAATCAGTAAAGCGGATTGGGCTGCATTAGAAGCTGAAGTTGCAGCGTCTTCATTGCGTGATGCAATTACAGTTGTAGGTACTGTAAATGATACAGATACTTTAACTGTAAATGGTTTGAGCTTAGAACGTGCTGAATTACAGCAAGCATGGACTGAAGTGTCTCATCAAATCCAACGTCTGCGTGACAACGTAGAAACTGCGGATCAAGAATATGCATTGATCGCGGACAAATCACATGCAGGTTTAATTGCAAAACCAACATTTGATTTGAACGAGCCAATCGAAGCGCCGTACATCAATGAACGCCGTCCAAACATGGTGATTCTGCGTGAACAAGGTGTCAATGGTCATGTAGAGATGGCTGCTGCATTCGATAAAGTCGGCTTCAACACTGTAGATGTACACATGAGCGATTTGCTTGCTGGGCGTATTAGTCTTGATGACTTTGAAGGTCTAGTGGCATGTGGCGGTTTCTCTTACGGTGACGTATTGGGCGCAGGCGGCGGTTGGGCTAAATCTGTATTGTTCAATCCAAAACTTCGTGACCAATTTGAGAAATTCTTCAACCGTGATGAAACATTCTCTCTAGGTATTTGTAACGGCTGTCAAATGCTGTCTCAGCTTGCACCATTAATTCCAGGTGCAGAAGCTTGGCCTCGTTTCCACCGCAATACTTCAGAGATGTTTGAAGCTCGTGCTGTAAACGTGCGTGTTGAAAAATCAAACTCTGTATTGTTAGAAGGCATGGAAGGTTCGATTCTTCCTATCGCAGTGGCGCATGGTGAAGGCCGTGTAGTTGCAAGTGCAGAGAACATTGCAGCACTGAATGCAGGCGATCAAGTGATCTTGCGTTATGTAGATAGCCAAGGCAACCCAACGCAGCATTACCCAATGAACCCGAATGGTTCGCCAGAAGCGATTTCAGGTGTAACGTCTAAAGACGGCCGTGCAACGATTATGATGCCGCACCCTGAACGTAACTTCCGTGCGATTCAGCATTCTTGGAAACCAGAAGATTGGGATCAAGATGGTGCATGGTTACGTATGTTCCGTAATGCCCGTAAATTTATTGGTTAATTTTAGATAGATGAATAATAGAAAAGAGCCGCCTTCGGGTGGCTTTTTTATGGCATTGAATAAAATTAAGCTGGTTTATTAAAGGAATTTGATATGGAAATAGAATCTTATGTAAATTTAAAAACTCATTCAAAAGATGCTCCTGTTTTAAGGTGTAGTTTAGAAGAAAATCTTTTAAGTTTTGATCTATTGTATGAGGTTGAAGCTCATGATGAGGTTCGGTTTATTGGATCTAGCATCCGTCAGTTAGCAATTTATGATCTTATTGATGAGATTGGTGATTTGGGCATTGAATGTAAAATAGAAATTTCACGATGTAATGATCCAAGTGTTAAAAACAAAGTGGTTTATTTCAAGCGCGGTATGAATGGCGAGATGAAAAAGATCACTACAGAATGAATCTTGAGTGCTTGAATTTACCAATTGATATAATAAATATTGTTAATATATGATTTTACAACTATAATTTCATCCGAATTTTTAACCACCTACGGGTGGTTTTTTGTTGGTTTTAAATTTTTATTTCTCCCACTGAACTTGGTTTAGATTTTGCTTTTATATTTGTGGAATCATGCTAGTGTGTATTTTATGCACAATAATTATGCAAGATTAAAGACAGCAAGATAAAAGAAAGATGGATAACTAAACGAGTTCAGTATCAACACTCATGATGAGGTGATGACATGATTAAAATAGTAGAATATTCAGCAGTGGATAAGTCTGCGTTGCGTAGAAAGGGCTGGAAGCTTTTTGGTGCAGTCGTGTGTTTGCAGTTGGTGTTTTTAGTTTTGGGTTATGCGTTGCAGATGTAATATTTGAACAATTGAAACCGCCGTGAGGCGGTTTTTTATGTAAACTAATGCATAATTAAAAAACTGCAAAAATTAATAATGAGCTTTAAACAATTTGTATTATTAAAAGATATAAAAATATTTTTACTTTTAGGCTTTATGTTTCCGTCAACATTGTTAAGTGGGTGCTTTCCTATTTTAAAAACGAAGCATCCGAAAATTAATATAACTGTTATCAATGAGCAAAATGAAAAGTTGGACGATGCAGAAGTATTTTTAAATCTTACAACATGGCAAGGCAAGTCTTTTACTGAATCTACATTAAAAAAAACACAGGACGGAATTGCTACATTTTCTGCAGAGAAAAGTTTGCAATTTATTCATATATTTCCAGCAAAATATAGTTGGTCGATTTGCGTTTATAAAAATGGATATAGTCAAAATAGTTTTGTGCCAAAAAGTTTAAATAATCGAACACAAAATTTAGTATTGTTGTTAGATAAAGCTGAAATAGGTGTAGAAAAAAAACAACATTGTTGGAAAGAAAAATCCTAAAATATTGAATTAATAAAACCACCCGAAGGTGGTTTTTGATTAAATAGCCAATTGGATCTGCTTTAACACCGCCTTCAACGTATTTTCAAAATCAAAAGCAGCATTGGTACTGTCTTGGTATCGCCAAGCGACATAACCATCTGGACGAACTAAGACAGCGCCTGATTCATGAATTTCAGATTTAGCATTCCACGTACCGTACACATCACGGTATTCACGGGAACCAATTTGAATCACATCTAAATAAGGTAGATTCAACGATTCAGCAGCAGATTTCCAACCTTTGCCTGAAAGACCTGTCAGTAGGGTGAAACGACCATGCCCTGTAATATCTAACGTTGATTGCTTATCGCCTTTGGCATCAATAATCCAAGTATGTGGAACTTTAGCCCCCGGACGTGTGGTTGCTTGCAAGTAAAGCTGTTGATCTTTGGCAAAGATCTCAGGCTCAGATTCAGCAATCATGGCATTGGACGTATAACGTTGATTTAGCTCTACACCTTGGGCATTAAATTCAAAGTTTTTAATTTCTAAGGCTTGATATAGCTTTTGACGAATTTCTGCAGCTTGTTCATCTTTCGCAAAAATACGTTGCATCATTTGAGCTTGAGTTGTGATGCCTTGGTCAAAACCAAATACCTCTTTGAGATGCTTATAGTCAAAGCGAGATTGATTGGCACGCGCCACGATTTGCTTGCCAACAGGCGCACGCTCTAATGTATAAGAATCAAGTAGAGTAGGAGCAGCCCAACCTTTAATGGCATATGCCAATTTCCAACCGAGGTTAAAAGCATCTTGCATACAGGTATTTGAACCTAAGCCACTTGATGGTGGATGACGATGTACCGCATCACCGCCGCAGAATACACGACCTTTCGAGTATTCAGTTGCCCATGTTTGGTTCACATACCAATAAGACAATTTTTGAATCTCGACATTTTCAATTTCAGCACCGACAAAGGTATTAAGTCGAGCACGAACTTGTTCTTCGGTGACTTGTGGTTCGCCTTTGGAAATATCAAAGCCCCAACCCATGATCCATTCATTCCAAGGTGTAATGGCACGGAGTAAGCCCATACCCAGATCACCAAAGCTGGCTTCAGGGTTAACAATCCATTGCAAAATAGCAGGGCGGTGTTGCACGTATTTGGAAAGATCAGCTTTAAAGGTTACATAGACTGTACCTGCACGAGACATCACCCCTTCAAGGGGTAAATCAAGCTGTTCAAGGACTCTGGATTTTGCCCCATCCATACCGACCAAATATTTGGCACGTAAGCTGAATTCAGTATTTGTAATACGATTTAAAAAGGTTGCTGTTACACCATGCTCATCTTGTATATGTGATAAATATTCAGTATTAAAATTATAAATCGCACCACGTTCAGCCGCATTTTTTACCAACAAAGCTTCCATTTTCGGCTGAATGAGATCGACCAATGGACAAGGACTGCCTTTAATATAATCGCCATGACGTTCATCACCGGTTCCCCAAGCACTCATACGGGCAATTTCTTCACCGACAAGGCTCGTGGTAATGAGGCTTTCACCCATCTGTTCCCAAGGCGTTGCAATTTTTTTGACCTGTTCTTCGATACCTAAGTCACGTAACACTTCCATCGCACGTTGGTTGGTAATATGGGCACGAGGACTATTGGCTAACCAATTAAATTGGGTAAAAAGCTGAACCTGAATACCGTAATTTGCCAAGGCTAAACCTAAAGTAGAACCTGCAGGCCCTGTGCCAATAATCAAAACATCGGTATCGTATTGCTGTGTCATACAAAACTCCATGTGTATGTGAAGCGCAAATTTGGAATAGTCCGCAGTCTAGGCAAATGATTTTCCGAGTAGAATGGATATTCATATAAACTATAGATCTATTGGTATTTTGACTGCATGACACAGGTGATGTAGTGAGTGTGTGGAGTGAAGCGAATGGAATTACGACATTTACGTTATTTTGTGACGGTGGCGAAAGAACAGAGCTTTACCAAGGCAGCGGAAAAACTATTTACAGCACAACCATCGCTCAGTCAGCAAATTAAAGACTTAGAGCAAGAGGTTGGGGTGCAATTATTTGAACGTTCTGCTCGCAAAGTCTTACTGACCGATGAAGGGCAGGCTTTTCTGAAATATGCAGAGCAAGCACTAGAAAATGCCAAACAAGCTATAGCAGCAGCTCGCCACGTGGCGCAAGCCAAAAATAATCAAATACATATTGGCTTTTTAAATGTCGCAGAATTGAAAATTATGCCGAGTATTTTGGCGCAATTAAAACAACATATCCCAGATTTAAAAATTCATTTACATAGCTTGACGTGTACAGAGCAGATTCAAAAACTAAAAAATACTGAATTGGATATTAGTTTTACGCGATATCACTTAAGTCATGACGACTTTACCAATATTCAGGTTTTAAGTGAGCAGATCTATCTAGTCGGTGCAGCGCATCTGCATCCATCAGATCGAATCTTAAAACTTCAAGAGTTAAAAAATCACACCATTATTATGTGTGAACAAAATGCTTCTCCTGTGTTTTACGATACCTTAAATGCCTTGATTCCTTTTGATCAGCATCAACATGATCATATGCTGTGGGTAACAAATGTCATGCAGCATTTAAATTTGATTAATATGGGCATGGGCCTGAGTTTTGTGCCCGAATATTTACTCAAATTTTTAAATGATTCGGTCAAAGTCATTCAAACAGATGTGGAATTACCGAAACTAGGTTTATATGCAACCTATCCGCATGCATCGAATAATGTTGCATTGAAAATGATTTACAGTGCTTTAAATAATGTAACTGCTCAATAGCGTCTGGAATAGCCAATGTTAAAACTAATTTATTATGTACCTGAGTCTCACCTAGAGTCGACTAAACTTGCTGTATTTGACGCAGGTGCAGGCGGTATAGGCAACTATGAACACTGCGCTTGGCAAGTACTTGGAACAGGGCAGTTTAAACCTGTAAAAGGTGCAAATCCATTTATTGGTGAGTTAGATATGTTGGAGCAAATTCCAGAATGGCGCGTGGAAATGATTGTACCTGAAGATAAAGCGAGTGAGGTCGCAAGGGCTTTAAAAGTAAGTCATCCTTATGAAGAGCCAGCATTTGAGTTTATTCAAATGGTGGATATTCAATTTTAATGATGCTTTTAAATTTTTAAGTTATAGAAAAAAGTAGATACACGAAGGGTGACATGGATGTCACCCGTTAGACAGAGATTCAAGGATGAATCTTCTGTCTAACAAGGGATTTTGGTTACTTTGATCCTTCAAAGTAACGTAATACCTACGCGTTATAAACTAAAGTCACGTAGCTAATTGAGGTTGTGAGTATTCAATTGAAAGCAAGTTAAACCTTCTGAATAAATAAATCACGGTCAAAACGATACTGCGGGAAGAATACACCATCTTTAGCACGTTCACCTGCACCAATCACCATCACTGGGTATTGCTGAGCATTTAATCCTAAAATCTTCTTCACCAAAGGTTCATCAAAACCTTCCATCATACAACTGTCAAAACCATAGGCACGTAAAGCCAAAACTAAGTTTTCACAAGCCAATGCTGTGGTTTTGCTCGCCCAAAGTTTTGCATCTGCTTCATTAAAAGCTGTTACAGGCAATTGTTTATCCAGTGTACGTGCTACTTTGAAAGCTACTTTCTTAAAGTTACCTAAGGCGTTGAAGTAGCCTGTCTTATAGTTAAAAGGAATGAACTTGTAATATTTCTGCACAGCTGCAGGTGCTTCAGGGAATGGGAATTCGGAAATATTACGTTTAGCCATTTCATCTACACGGTCAGTACGCGCGACACAGACAATTAATTCAGCAGCAGTTTTTGCAGCTAGTTGCCCTAAGCAAGCTTTCACTAATTGTTTTTTCTTTGTAGGATTTTGAACGACGTAGAATGTCCACGGTTGTAAATTCGATGAATTGGGTGCAAGTAAGGCGAGGTCTAAGCATTCATCTAAAACATCGTTTGGGATGGCCTTGTCGGTAAACTTACGTACAGAACGACGGCTTTGTACAACTTTTTTAAAATTCTCGATATCGATGCCTTCAGGCGCAGGCTCGTAGTAGCGTTTCTTTTCAGGTTTAGTTTCAGTTTGTGATACTGCAGTCATGTGGAAACATCCAGTTTTTTAATTTAGAAAATAGATTGGGGCTGAGATGAAAAAAACCACCCAAATATGAGTGGTTTTTTAGTTCCATTAAAACATTAATTGAACTGAGAGAAGTCAGGTTTGCGTTTTTGCATAAAGGCGGCAACAGCTTCCATCATTTCTGGAGAGCCTACTCGATCCATGAAAATTTCAGCTTCATGGTCAATCCATGCCACGATTTCATCTACATTATGTTTCATTAATGCTTTTGATTGAACCAAAGATGCTAGTGGAAGTGCAGATAACTGTGCTGCTTTTTTCGCAGCTGTCGCATAAGCATCTACTTCAATGCTATTGACCAAATTTGCTGAAAGCGCTGTCGCACTATCAAACTTCTGAGCAGTTAACAGTAATTCCGCCGCTTTATGGTAGCCGGCTTGTTGAACCAATAGCTTGCTCGATGCACCTTCAGGCGATAGACCAAGGCTCACAAACGGAATTTGGAATAGGGCAGTATTGTCGCTGTAGACAAGATCGCAATGAAGCAGAATCGTAACACCAATCCCAATGGCAACACCGCGAACCGCAGCAATCAGCGGCTTAGAAAATTGAGCAGCAGATTTTAACAAAATAAAAGGTGCGCCTTCTGAAGCTGGAGCTTGTCCTTTTTGAGCAGCAGATTTCATAAAATCTTGCATGTCATTGCCCGCACTGAAGTCTGCATCTTGACCACGGAATACTACTACACGCACTGAAGTATCTTGATCAGCTTCATCTAATGCTTTTGCAATCCACAGATATAATTCTGTATACAGCGCGTTCTTCGCCTGAGGTCGGTTAATGGCTAAGGTCAGTACGCCATTGTCCAAATTCGCATTCAAATGTTCATGGGGTTGTTGAATACAGCTCAGTGTCATCGTACTATCCTTGCGTAAAAGTTTCGTTTTGATTTTATGCTCGACATTATGTCGCATATTTCAGCCTGTGGCACAACTGCTCAGTTCATAAAAAGTTTGATTTGATATGAAATATACATTTGATTATTTGGTTTTCATTGGGCGTTTTCAGCCGTTCCATTTAGCACATCTGCAAACCATTAAAATTGCCTTGCAACAAAGTCAATATGTGCTGCTGGCGCTTGGTTCGGCGCAAAATGAACGTAATATCAAAAATCCATTTTTGGCTGTAGAACGTGAGCAGATGATCTTGTCGAATTTTTCAGAGCAAGATCAGAAGCGAATCAAGTTTGTGCATGTGATTGATGTATATAACGATGAAAAATGGCAAAAGTTAGTCAAATCTTTGGTAGATGATGTAGTTGAAACGAATGCAAAAGTCGGTTTGATCGGGCATTTTAAAGATGATTCTTCTTATTATTTAAAATTCTTCCCCGAGTGGAAAATGGTTGAGCTGGATAGTCTAGAAGGGGCGATTTCTGCGACACCAGTACGTGAAGCGTATTTTCGTGGTGAAATTGAAAGAGATGCCTTTCCTCAAGGTACCGTCGATTTTTTGCAAAAATTTCAACAGACAGACATTTATAAACAACTTCAACACAAATTTATGACTCAGGATAAAACAAATCTGCTATAAAAAAACGCTAAATTTCTAGCACCACAATGGAGTAAAAAAATAAACATTGTAGTGATTTTAGGCTGTGTTTTATTCAGGAGAAAAACATGAATTTGCGTCACGGAACGTTAGCAAAATATATGGGAGCCTTCGCTTTATGCTGCGTATTGCCCCTACATGCTGCTGAATGGACGCTAACGCCTAATAGTCAGGTCACATTTGGCATTAAATCTGTGGGCTTATCTATTGTTGAAGGACGCTTTAATAAGGTTCAGTCGAATCTTAAGTTTGATCCTGAAGTTCCGCATAAAGGTTCAGCGCATTTAGTGTTAGATGTGGATAGCATCAGTTTTAGTAACCCAAGCTTGAAAGGATTAATCTTGGGGAGCGAATATTTTGATGCTGCTGAATTTAAGCACGTGAAGTTTGTCAGTAAACAAATCGAACCCGTGGCTTATGCCAAGTATATGATTCGAGGGGATCTCACCATTCGTGGCATCACTAAACCTGTGATCTTTGATACCACACTTGCCCCTAGTCCACAAAATCCAAAAGTGTTGGATGTTCAATCTTTAGCAACCATTAAACGTAGTGATTTTGGTATGCGTAAAGCACTTGGTGGTGTAGGGGAGCAAGTATTAATACAACTCAAAGGCCAATGGCGGATTGAATAACCCTATTTTGTTGGCTTCAACACATATGATCTTTGGCGTGTTGTAGCATAACAGCAGTTATTTTCTGTAATTGAATTGATTGTTGGTTCCAATGATGCCAATACAAGGCTAAATCAATACTGAGTTCTGTTGAAAGCTCTATCAATTTTCCCGCTGCTAATAAGTCTTTGCTTTGATAGTCGGGTAACCATCCATAGCCCAAGCCCATCGTAATGGCATCAAAAAATGCAGTTGAAGAGGGAATGAAATGATGCGGATATTGTGAAGGATTGAGCCCGAAATTCTTCTGAATCGATTGCGTATGTAGGTCATCTTTCTCATTAAAAATCAGTGCAGGCGCAGCCCTTAAGGCATTTCGCGTCACGCCTTGACCGAACCATCTTTGGATAAAATCAGGGGTTGCTACAAAGCGATAATGCATTTTACCCAGATATTCTGCAATGCAGCCCTTCATGGCTTCCGATTCTGTTGTGACACAGGCATTGACTAGTCCTGCTTCTAATAAATGATGTGTTTGTGACTGATCATCGACCTGAAAATGAATCACGATTTTTTCTTCAATTAAGAGATCTTTGAGTAGCGGAAGCAACCATGTCGCAAGTGAGTCAGCATTGGTTGCAATATTGACTTGATAGAAAGCATTCGCCGTTTGTCCTGTTAGATTTTGAAGAAAATTATGTTCTAATAATTTGCTGTGTTGTAAATAATGCAATAAAGATTGGCCTGCAAGTGTTGGACGGCACGGACGTTCACGTACAATGAGCACATGACCTAATTTCTTTTCTAAAGTTTGCAGCCTGAGCGTGACCGCAGATGCCGTAATATTTAAACGTAGTGCAGCTTGTTCAAAGCTTCCTGTTTCAGCAACTGCAAGAAATGCTTCACTATGTTTGCTTTGTAACATGAGTCACCTATGAGCATTAGAGATTCCATAAACTAAGAAAAACTTAGTTATAATGATATTTATTTATAAATACTTATTTTTAACAATAAGTTTCGATAATAGCAACATTCATTTAATGCTTTGAAAGTGTAGTTAAAAAATGTTGTACAGTTATATGCAAGGGCTCGCAATTGGATTTAGCCTAATTATCGCGATTGGTGCGCAAAATGCGTTTATTCTTAAGCAAGGGTTAAAAAAGCAGTATGTCTTTTGGCTCTGCGCTATTTGTGCTGCTTCTGATTCGATACTCATCTTATTGGGTGTACTCGGATTCTCCCAATTGGTTGAAAGTTATCCGGAAATTGTCAATGGAGCTAAATATTTGGGCGCAACTTTTTTAGCAGTTTATGGAGCACAGCATTTTCTGCAAGCCTTCAAAACTTCGAGCAGTTTAGCGCCCAGTGAGAAGAATGAAACCAAACTATTGAAGTTGGTGCTGATTTGCTTGGCTTTAACGTGGTTAAATCCACATGTATATCTCGATACGGTTGTGCTGATTGGGTCTATTTCAACGAAGTTTGAATCGACAGCCGTATATTTTGCGATTGGGGCAATTACAGCTTCATGGGTGTTTTTCTTTGTCCTTGGATTTGGCGCGCGCTATTTATTACCGCTCTTCCAAAGTGCAAAGGCATGGAAGGTTTTAGACTTTATTATTGGCGTTGTGATGTGGGGAATTGCAATTTCATTATTGCTCTAGTTAGAAGCTCTTATTAAGTTTGAGCCCATTCCTATAGGAGCAGGCTCAAATCATTACTTTTATGCTGCTTGTAGTGCTTTTAAATCTTCTAAGACTTGTTCTGCATGGCCTGCAGCTTTGACTTTGCGATATTCTTTTACCAGCTTGCCATGATGGAAAATAAAGGTTGAACGTTCGATGCCCATAACCTTTTTGCCATACATATTTTTTTCTTTAATCACGTCAAAATGCTGACATAGCACTTCTTCTTTATCACTGATTAAATCAATGCTTAGATTTTGCTTTTCAGTGAAGTTTTGATGGGCTTTAACCGAGTCACGAGAAATGCCGTAGATTGGGGTATTAAGCGCATCAAACTGATCTTTTAAGCATGAAAACCCAATGGCTTGCGTCGTACATCCCGGTGTTGAATCTTTAGGGTAGAAGTAAACAATCAGCCAGTCATTGTTAAGTTCCGCAAGGTTAACTTCACCTGAGGTAGTTGGAAAGGTTTGATTTGGTAAGCTAATTTCAGTCATGAAGATTTCCTTTTTCATGTCTTATCCCTAAACGGGCTTAAACAAAGTATGTGAAATATGACCATCATACAGAATTTACTTTGAACTTAAAGCAATAAAAAAGCCTGCATTTGCAGGCTTTTTTAAGACGAAAAATTATTTTTTCGCTTGAGCAGATTTCATTGCTTCTTCAGTTAAATTTTTTAATTTACCAGTTAACTGAGGACCGAAACATGCTTGAAGGTCTTTATTTTGTTTTTGAACAAAAGCGAGTGTTGCAGGGCTTTTCTTTTGGTTGATTGTGCTTTGGATTTCCCATTTTTGAGCATTGGTTAAACGACCATCTGCTTCAACAGCACAAGTACAGTATTTGCTAACTTCAGCGGCAGTTAGTTTTTTACCTTTGCCAGTTTCTTCTTTACAAACATTAATTAACGAAGATTTAACGTTAGTGCTCTTATATGCTTGTTGAAGCTTTTCGTTGTCAGCGTGTGCAACTGAAGCAAACAATGCAGCTGCAGAGAAAGCAGCAGAAAGAATAATGTTTGATTTTAAATTTTTCATAAACCCTACCTTGTTATTTCGGTATGTAACGTGTCGGATCTTCAACACCTGCGTCAACGAAACCTTGTTTACGAAGACGACAGCTATCGCATTTACCGCAAGCACGACCTTGGTCATCTGCTTGATAGCAAGACACCGTTTGACTGTAGTCTACGCCATGTTCTATACCTAAGCGAATGATATTTGCTTTGGATAAATGTAACAGAGGTGTTTCAAATTTAAGTGGTTTTCCTTCAACGCCAACCTTTGTTGCAAGGCGAGCCATGTTGGCAAATGCTTCGATAAACACTGGACGACAGTCTGGATAGCCTGAGTAATCAACTGCATTAATACCAATGACAATTGCTTCTGCACCAAAAACTTCCGCCGCAGCTAAAGCATATGACAAGAAAATCGTGTTACGCGCTGGTACATAAGTTACAGGAATACCGGCTTGTTCATGATCAGGAACTTCAATGCTATGGTCAGTTAACGCAGAGCCACCTAAGTTACCTAAATCGATATTAATGACACGATGTTCTACACCAGCCTGCTTAGTTAACTCACGAGCAGCATCCAGTTCTGTCGTAGAACGTTGACCATACATAAAACTTAAGGCAATACATTCATAACGTGCTTGAGCCCAAGCTAAACAAGTGGTTGAGTCTAAGCCGCCAGACAATAAAACTATGGCACGAGGGCGCATATGCATTACTCCAAATAATTCTTTAAAACTTAACGACCAGTTTCATCGTTCCAAAGCAACTTATGTAATTGCAATTGGAAGCGAACAGGGAGATGGTCTTCTAAAATCCATTGTGCTAAATCACGTGCAAGCTGAGGCAAACGAACAGCACCTTTTTCAATGGCAAAGGCCGGAGAGAACCAAATGGTGCTAACTTTTTCGTTTAGCTTATAGCGCTCAACTTGCTGTTTTGACCATTCATAGTCTTCACGATTACAAATTACAAATTTGATCTGATCATGCGCTGTTAAATGGTCGAAGTTGCTAAGCAAGTTTCGTGCAACTTCACCCGATGTCGGGGTTTTTAAATCCATAACCTTTGAAACACGTGGGTCAACTTTAGACACGTCTAAAGCACCACTTGTTTCTAAAGAAACTTCGCAGCCTAAATCGGCCAGACGAGTCATGAGAGGAAGGGCGTTCGGTTGAGCAAGTGGCTCACCACCCGTCACGCAAATATAAGGGGTTTTAAAATCTAAAGTGGTTTGAATAATTTCTTCTAATGATTGGCGTTCACCGCCTTCAAATGAATAGGTTGTATCACAATAAGTGCAACGTAAAGGACAGCCCGTTAAACGAATAAAGACCGTAGGCAAACCTGCGGTATTGGCTTCACCTTGCAATGAATAAAAAATCTCCGTAATACGTAAACCCGCAGACGGATCAGAAACAGGAATAGCGGAAGATCGAAGGGTACTCATAACAAAATTAACCAGATATAAAAAAACAAAAAATCTCTACGATCATTGCTAACCGTAGAGACGAGGAGCGATAGAGGCTCCACGGAACACGAATGCTCCGCTTAAATAAAGACTTAGTCTTCGCGTAATAATTCGTTCAAGCTTGTTTTCGCACGAGTTTTCGCGTCAACTTTTTTCACGATTACTGCAGCGTAGAGGCTGTATGTACCGCATTTAGACGGCAAGCTACCAGAAACCACAACAGAACCAGCAGGAACACGGCCGTAATGGATTTCGCCAGTTTCACGGTCATAAATCTTAGTCGATTGACCAATGAATACGCCCATTGAAATCACAGAACCTTCTTCTACGATTACACCTTCAACGATTTCAGAACGCGCGCCGATAAAGCAGTTGTCTTCAATGATTGTTGGGTTTGCTTGAAGCGGTTCAAGAACACCACCAATACCAACGCCACCAGATAAGTGAACATTTTTACCAATTTGAGCACATGAACCAACAGTTGCCCATGTATCAACCATAGTACCTTCGTCAACGTATGCACCAATATTGACATATGAAGGCATCAATACAACATTTTTCGCTTGGAAAGAACCTTTACGCGCCACAGCAGGTGGTACTACACGTACACCAGCAGCTTTAAATTGTTCTTCAGTCCAGTCAGAGAACTTAGTATCAACTTTGTCATAGAAGCGTAAGTCACAAGCTTCCATTGGTTTGTTGTCGTTCAATTTGAATGAAAGCAAAACGGCTTTTTTCACCCATTGATGAACAATCCATTCACCATCAATTTTTTCAGCAACACGTAATGTACCGTTATCTAGGCCAGCGATCACTTCTTCTACTGCTGCACGTACTTCAGCAGGACAGTCAGCTGCAGTGAAATTAGCACGGTCTTCAAACGCTTGTTCAATGATTGTTGAAAGCTGAGACATGTTCTTCCATCCAGAAAAAAATTTTCCAAGATTTTACACTAAATCGAGTCAAAAATAGATGGTAAATCGGCCTAGGATCGGAATTAATTATTAAGCAAGCGCTAAAACCAAGAAACTAAGGGTGATAGATGTAGCACTTTCATAAAATTTGTATAAAAAATACGCAAAATATACAGAATTGTTCTCAAGCATCATTATTATGTTTAAAAAAATCAAACAAAAACTCTTTATTAATCAATATTAAAATCTAAATGTATCAAAAGTTAACAAAAAATCAGTAAATTTGCATAAAAGTTAAGCGGAGTTTCCTTTTAACATGTGCCATATAACAAGACTGTAGAAATCTGAATAACAGTTTATTTTGAGGAGAAACACATGAAA
Organism: Acinetobacter sp. YH12145; assembly: GCF_013418335.1. Taxonomy (NCBI): domain Bacteria; kingdom Pseudomonadati; phylum Pseudomonadota; class Gammaproteobacteria; order Moraxellales; family Moraxellaceae; genus Acinetobacter; species Acinetobacter sp. YH12145. The sequence goes on from NZ_VPCE01000002.1 coordinate 116,093, forward strand.
TCATTACGTTTATTAACAGTAGCTGCTCTACTTACTGCTGCAGGTACTGCAATGGCAGATACCTCTGTAGTTCATGATGGCTATGCATTTGATCAAAACCAACTTATCCCAACTGGCGCTCGTCTAGAAGTGGGTACGACTGGTTATGGTGGTGCGTTACTTTGGACTGCGAACCCATACGTCGGCCTTGCATTAGGTTATAACGGTGGTGATATTTCATGGTCAGATGACTTATCTGTAGATGGCGTAAAATACGACATGGATATGGATAACAAAGTTGGTTACTTAAATGCAGAAGTACGTCCTTGGGGGGCAAGTGCTAATCCATGGGCTCAAGGTCTTTATGTTGCTGCGGGTGTAGGTTATATCGACACTGAATATGGTTTGAAATCTACAGCGAAAAGCGGTGAAATCGAAATTGATGGTAAAGAAACTTCTTTCGAACGTCTAAACGGTAAAGTATCTTACGATAACGATATCGCACCATACCTAGGTCTTGGTTTTGCACCAAAATTGAATAAAAACTGGGGCGTATTCGGTGAAGTGGGTGCTTATTACACTGGTAACCCAACTGCAAAATTAACGGCTGTTGGTGGTACTGCTGCTGACCGTGAATTACTTGCTGACCATGAACGTAGCATTGAACAAGATGACAAATACGAATGGCTTCCAGTAGGTAAAGTAGGTGTGAGCTACCATTGGTAAGTTCTTACTGAAATAAAAAAACGAGCTTCGGCTCGTTTTTTTTGTTTTTAGACTGCGTTTAAAATCTGTGACCAAATTTCAGTCCATAGATCATGGCATCATTGTCTGAGACACTAGCAAGACCTGAAATATGCGATGTTTCTGTATTCGATGGTTTTGAGAACTTCATATAATACAGGCCACTCGCTAGAAAATTGTTCGGGTTAAATTCGTGCATCACACCTAAACCTAAACCTCGATAGCCATCACTCGGGTTTAAGGTAGACGCCGCATTTCCTGTCCCGTTATCCCAAATAAACTCTGCTGCAGCGAGCCAGCTGGGATTAAATTGATGTGCAATCCCCAATTTTCCTGACCATTGATCTTTTTGATATTCCACCAATTGGATATCCGCTAAATCACGGTATTGCGGATCGAGTGCTGCATATTGAAGCACAGCATTAAACTGCGGTGGTTGAATGCTAAAATCTTTCCAATTTATCCACCGAACTGTGCCATATACAACATTATGTGAGCTAACAGCTGTTTGAAATTCAAAATTGACGCTTTGTGGTGTTTGAATTGAGGTATGGGTGTCAGGGACTAACTGAAAAGGACCATTTGAATACAAAGTTGATTCAGAGGTTTTATTGTTATGTTTGACTTTTGAACGATAGGTTAGGCTGGTTTTAAGTGCGTATTCAAGAATTTGATAGCTTAAACCGAGCAGCCAACCAAGCGCTTCATCTTGTTTAAAATCGGCATGGTAGCCATTGAGAGCAGCATATTGTTGCCCAGAAATTTTTAAATCACCTTTAAATGTTTGTAGGCTTAAACCGCTATAAATATTCCAATTATTATTGGGTTGATAGCCTATCAGTCCAGTTAGGTTATGCGTTCTAAAGTTAATATCGGCGCTTTCAATATCGATATTTGAGCTATCTGGTAAGCGAGGACTATATTGATAACTGATATCGGTATGAAAGGGTTGCTCATAAATCACCCCCGCAGAAATATTTTCATGTGGTTGAACCTTGAGTGCAAATTTCCCAGAAAATTGTTGATGGGCAAGATTCCCTGTAGAAAAATCAGTGATGCCCAATTCACTAATTAAACCTTGATTCTGAACTTTGCCGTCAACTTGAGCATCAACATAAGCGAAACTGACTTCAGTATAATTTCCGGGTTCAAGAAAGGCCGAGATCGATTGATCTGAGTTTTCTATTCCTGCTGCATACATGATCTGTATGGGGCAGACGATACCGACTGCCACTGCGACGAATTGATTTTTCATAAAGTCCTGGCGTATGGGTCGGAAGTAATGAGGTTTTAATTTTTATTGTGTTGGATGTATTTTAATCACAATTAAAAATAAAGCCAAGAAAACCTAGATAAAATATGTGTTTACCAAAAAAAAGAGGACAGCAGGTGTCCTCTTTAATTCGTTAATTGGCCTATCAGTCTTCTGGGTAAGCGACTTTTTTCAACGCTTTGATGTCAGCATCTGGTGAACATAAAGAAATAAACTCATAGCCATAACCGCGTAGTAAATGTCCTTTGCGAACAGCAATCCAAGTGGTATTAACACCAAAAATATCGGTAGAAATTTGTTTTAAACGGTAATCACGTTCTGGGTCATATGCCACATCGTTGACAATACCCACTCCCATATTAAGTTCAACATAGGTTTTAATAACGTCTGCATCAAGTGCGGACATCACGATATCAACATCAAAGCCTGAATCTTCAAAGGCTTTATCAATTTTTGAACGACCTGTAAAACCACCGTGATAGGTAATAATTGGATAGTTCGACAAATCTTCAATGGTGATATTTGATTTTTGGGTGAGTGGGTGCTCTTGTGGTGTGATGATACTGTGTTGCCAGTTATAGTAAGGCACACTTGCAAGGTTATCTTCGGTGGTTAACGATTCGGTTGCGATCCCAATATCCGCTTCACCTTGAAGGAGCATTTCTGTAATTTCAATAGGGCTTGCTTGTTGCAAAATTAGATGAACTTTTGGAAATTCTTTTTTAAATTGGTTCACAATCGGCGGCAAGACATAACGTGCTTGCGTATGTGTGGTCGCAATCGTCAATGTCCCTTCATCTACTTTGTTGAAGTCATCTGCTAGACGTTTAATATTGTCTGCATCTACAAGCATGCGTTCAACGATACCCAATAATGACTGGCCTGGTTCGGTTAAACCGAGTAAACGTTTACCTTTACGGATGAACAGCTGTACACCAAGTTCATCTTCTAGATCTTTGATGTGTTTACTCACGCCTGACTGCGAAGTGTAAAGTGCAGCAGATGCTTCTGTTAAATTAAAATTCTGACGTACGGTTTCTCGAATAATTCTTAATTGTTGGAAATTCATAATTTTATTTTACCTTAAAAGCAAGTGGGGCTTGTGACGGCCCCAACTTTTTGTTTTATGCAACTTGGTTTTCAAATAAATGCAAGTTTGTTGCACTTAACCATACCGTTTGATTTGGGCGGAATTGATGCGCTTTCGCTTCATCAGCCGTTAATGAAATTTCGATCAGATTGCCTTGGCGGTCATGCAGTTCAGCAATGACTTTACCTGCAATCCAAAGCTCACGTACAAAAGTCGCTTGGATGGCATTTTCTTGCGGCTGTGCATGAATACGCAGTTCATCCGGACGAGCAAAGGCAATGACATTGCCTTGCGGTGCATTGGCATTTTGTGGCAACAAAATTCGGTCTTCACCAATTTGAAAAAGGCCATTGCTATTTTGACCTTCAAAACGGTTGGCTTGACCTAAAAAGTCAAATACAAACGGTGTTGCAGGTTTTTCATAAACTTCACGTGGCGAGCCAATCTGTTCTACGTTGCCTTTATTCATCACAATGATTTGATCGGCCACTTCAAGCGCTTCTTCTTGGTCATGGGTCACGAAAATAGAGGTAATGTGGAGTTCGTCATGCAAGGTACGTAACCAGCGGCGTAATTCTTTACGAACTTTGGCATCCAATGCACCAAAAGGTTCATCCAGTAATAACACACGCGGCTCAACCGCTAATGCACGTGCTAAGGCAATACGTTGACGTTGACCACCTGAAAGCTGAGCTGGGTAACGGTCAGCCAAGAAACCAAGCTGAACAAGATCAAGCAAACGAGTAACCCGTTTTTTGATCTCGGCTTCAGATGGGCGTGTTGCACGTGGGCGTACGCGTAAACCAAAAGCAATGTTGTCAAATACGGTCATATGGCGGAACAGTGCATAATGCTGGAATACAAAACCAACTTCACGTTCACGGACGTGAACTTTAGTGGCATCTTCACCTTCTAGAATGACTTGACCGCCATCAGCAGATTCAAGTCCTGCAATGATACGGAGCAGGGTGGTTTTACCACAGCCTGATGGGCCAAGCAACGCAACGAGCTGGCCATCAGGGAAATCTAAAGAGATATTTTTAAGTGCATGGAATGCACCAAAGTGTTTTTCAATATTTTTTACTTGAATACTCATGAGGTCATTCCTTAAGAAACTTGTGAATCTTCTTTACGCTTGTCTTGTCGTTCCTGACGTAGTTCAACCCATGTTTTTAAAATCAGGGTCACAATCGCCAAGAGCGCTAATAGTGAAGACACAGCAAAAGCAGCACTAAAGGTATATTCGTTATAAAGGATTTCTACGTGTAGCGGTAAGGTGTTGGTTTCGCCGCGAATGTGACCTGAAACCACAGAAACAGCACCAAACTCACCCATTGCACGTGCATTACAGAGAATCACGCCGTAGATTAAGCCCCATTTGATATTTGGAAGTGTCACTTTCCAGAATGTCTGCCAGCCTGAAGCACCCAATACGATTGCTGCTTCTTCTTCCTCTGTTCCTTGAGCTTCCATTAATGGAATCAACTCACGTGCCACAAAAGGAACGGTAATAAACACAGTAGCAAGGACAATGGCTGGAACGGCATATAAAATTTTGATGTCGTTATCCATCAGCCAGCCGCCTAACCAACCTTGAGTACCAAAAATCAGTACCAACATTAAGCCTGCAATGACTGGAGAGACTGAAAATGGCATATCAATAATCGTGGTTAAAATAGATTTACCACGGAAATTAAACTTGGCAACAGACCATGCCGCAGCTACACCAAAGACCACGTTCAACGGTACGGCAATCACAGCTGTCAGTAATGTCAGTTTCACCGCAGATAATGTATCAGGATGAACCAGTGCTTGGAAGTAAACGCCAACACCTTGTTTAAAGGCTTCAACGAAAACCAAAACCAATGGCAGAATCAGGCAGCTTAAGAAGAAAATTAAAGCAATGATGATCAGGGTATAACGAACCCATGTCGGTTCACGCGTTGCATCACGCGACTGTAATTTTTCCGCAAGCGCATTACTGTTCGTATTCATCGTGCAGTTCTCCCTGTACGGCGACTTGCCCATGCTTGAACCAAGTTAATTAAGAATAAAATGGCAAAAGAAATCACCAGCATCACAACAGCAATCGTGGTCGCACCTGCATAATCATATTCTTCAAGGCGAGAGATAATCATCAATGGGGCAATTTCAGTTTTGAAGGGTTGGTTACCTGCGATAAAAATCACCGAACCATACTCACCCACACCGCGTGCAAAGGCCAAAGCAAAACCTGTTAACAGCGCAGGAAATAGAATAGGTAAGATCACTTTGGTCACGATCTGAAAGCGGTTTGCGCCCAGTGCCGAAGCTGCTTCTTCAAGTTCAGTTTCTAGATCACTCAGTACAGGCTGTACAGTGCGAACCACAAAAGGAATACCAATAAAGATGAGGGCCAAGGTAATACCGATCGGGGTATATGCGACTTTAATGCCAATGGGTTCAAGGTACTGACCGATCCAACCAGTCGGTGCATATAACGAAGTTAATGCAATACCCGCAACGGCAGTTGGCAATGCAAAAGGTAAATCAACCAAAGCATCGACAATACGTTTACCCGGGAAGGTATAACGAACCAAGCACCATGCTAAGAGTAAACCAAAAACCACATTAACTAACGCAGCAATAATGGCGGCACTAAAACTCAGTTGTAACGATTTTAAAATACGTTCTGAGCTTAAAATCTCCCATAGTCCATCCCAACCGATACCTAAAGACTTAATAAATACGGCTGAAAGGGGAATGAGCACAATTAAGGATAAATACGCTAGGGTAAAGCCTAGAGAAAGACCAAATCCTGGCAGCACTCGGGATCGCTGCGACATGATGACTCCTCAAAATGAGAAAAGCTGACTTAAAAGGTCAGCAAAATTGAATAAATGATTTTGCGACAAGCTTAATGCTCAGTACTTAAAAAGCAAATTGAAATAAATACTTGTTTTCATCAGTAAAGCTGATATGTTTCATGTGGTTTTCTGAAATTAAGTAATTGAAAATTTCAGGAAATGGTCCAAAACCTGATGCAACATTAATGTGACCCACAGCGCCCATATTTACAGGGTAGAGCTTCCAAGCATCAGCAAGTTGTTTTGCATCGTCAAATGCTAGCCAAGGATCATTTTCACTAATCAACATCGTTGTCGGCACACGAATACTTAGCTGATGAAAAAATGCTTTGTAATCCGTTGTACTGTCGCGTGCAAAGCCGTTTTCTCCAAAGCGTGCTGGATTGGCTGGCGCAACCAAAACTAAATTTTTGATTTTTTTATTGAGTTCAGGATGCAAGGCCAATGCTGCTACCGTTGTTAAACAACCAAAGCTATGCGCCACAATTTGAATTTCACCCTGTAAAGGTCGTACGGTTTTAACGAATTGTTTAATCCAGTCTTTTAGTACAGGATGATTCCAGTTTTTTTGCTGAACACGAGAGCTAGACATGAGCTGACGTTGTAACCAAGATTGCCAATGTACGTGTTCACTACCGCCTACACCCGGGACAATTACTGTATGTGTCATGTCAAGTTCTCCTGATTCAGTCAATGAATGGTCTTATTTTCCATTGTTGGCTTTGACGATTTGGTCAAACACGCCGCCATTTTCAAAGTGTGCTTTTTGGACTTTATCCCAACCACCAAATTCTTTATCAATGGTTACGAGTTTGAGTGGCTTAAAGACTGATGCGTATTGTGCAAGCGTTGTAGCGTTACGTGGACGGTAAAAATTCTGAGCTGCGATTTGCTGACCACGTGGTGAATAAAGGAAGTTTAAATAGCCTTTGGCTAAATAAAGATTACCTTTTTTCTCTGCGTTTTTTTCTAAAACAGCAACAGGGGGCTCAGCTAAAATTGAAAGTGAAGGGGTCACAATTTCAAATTTACCCGGTTGTTCACGAATCGCTAAATGTGCTTCATTTTCCCAAGCCAGCAATACATCACCAATACCACGTTCAGCAAAGGTCGTAGTCGAACCACGTGCGCCTGAATCGAGCACTTTGGTGTTTTTATAAATTTTACGAACAAATTCTTGAGCCGTTGTATCATTACCACCCGCTTGATGTTTTGCCCAAGCCCATGCAGCTAAATAGTTCCAACGTGCGCCGCCTGAGGTTTTCGGGTTTGGGGTGATAATACCCACGCCTGGTTTAACTAGATCGCCCCAATCTTTAACTGCTTTGGGGTTGCCTTTACGGACTAAGAATACAATCGTTGAGGTATATGGCGTTGAGTTTTGTGGAAGTTTCTTCTGCCAATCTGCAGGTAAAAGTTTGGCTTTTTCTGCAATCACATCAATATCCGCTGCAAGTGCTAAAGTCACTACATCGGCATCTAAGCCATCAATGACTGCACGCGCTTGTTTGCCTGAACCACCATGAGATTGTTTAAAATTAATTTTTTGACCTGTACGGCTTTCCCAATATTTGCTGAAGTCTTTATTCACACTTTCATAGAGTTCACGCGTTGGGTCGTAAGATACGTTTAAAAAATCTTTCGCAGCTGCGCCAAAAGAAACCGTCGAAATGACTGCAGCAAGAACACCCAATTTTAACTTTGCGGAAATACTCATGTGAACCTCAATAATTTTTACTTTATCTGTAACATGGGTGAAGAATAGCGCCAATCTTTATGCATAAAAAATAATTAAAAACGAATTTTATATGAATAAAAAAGATAAAAGGCATGTCTATGAAAAAAAAGCATCGACCTTATACGAAAGGAAGATGCTTTTCAGTATTTAAAGCATTATTTTGAATTATTGATCTTCACGATTTGGTCAAAGACGCCAGCATTTTCAAAATGTTTTTTCTGCACTTTGCTCCAACCACCAAACTCTTTATCAATCGTGACGAGTTTTAAAGGTTTAAAAACATTTTTATATTTTGCTAAAACTGCCGCATTACGTGGACGATAATAGTTCTGTGCGGCAATAGTTTGACCTGCAGGTGAGTACAGATAATTTAAGTACGCTTTGGCTAAATTTTCATTGCCATCTTTCTTGGCATTTTTTTCTACAATCGCAACAGGCGGCTCGGCCAAGATAGAAAGTGAAGGGGTCACAATCTCAAACTTACCTGGCTGTTCACGAACTGCCAAATGTGCTTCATTTTCCCAAGCCAGCAATACATCACCAATACCACGTTCAGCGAATGTAGTTGTTGCACCACGTGCGCCTGAGTCGAGAACTTTGGTTTGCTTATAAATTTGACGGACAAATTCTTGGGCTTTTGTATCATTACCACCTGCTTGATGTTTGGCCCAAGCCCACGCTGCTAGATAGTTCCAACGCGCACCGCCCGATGTTTTTGGGTTCGGGGTAATAATGTCGACACCCGGTTTAATTAAATCGCCCCAGTCTTTGATGCCTTTCGGGTTGCCTTTATGTACTAAGAACACAATGGTTGACGTATACGGCGTTGAATTTTGTGGGAATTTCTTTTGCCAGTCTTTTGCAACTAAACCACGTGCAGCAATTTCATCAATATCTGCAGCCAAGGCCAAAGTGACGACATCGGCATCTAGACCATCAATAACAGCACGAGCCTGTTTACCTGATCCACCATGAGATTGTTTAAAGTTAATGTCTTGGCCTGTGGTTTTTTTCCAGTAAACACTAAAGTCTTTATTGAAGTTGTCATACAATTCACGGGTTGGATCATATGACACATTTAAGAAATCTTTGGCAGATGCACTGAATGCTGTGGCAGAAATGAATGCAGCCAAAACCCCAAGTTTTAATTTAGATAGATTCATGTTGTCCTCAATTTTTATACATGTTTTGTTGGATGAGGCAAGAATATCTGTAGTTTTAATGCAGAAAAAATAATTAAAAAAGAATTTAATATGAACAAAAAAGAAATATATGCTGAGCGATTATTTTTTAAAATAAAGTGATGTAATTGGGATGACGACGTATGCAGTGTTTTAAAAATGCGCAGCAAATAGAACAAGTTGATTTACTTGATCGCGCCTTTCACTATGGCGATGGCTGTTTTAGCACGGCACGTATTCGCCAAGGACAAATAGAACTTTTAGCTTTGCATATTGCACGATTAAAACTGAGCAATGAGCGATTAAAGCTAAATGCAGATTTAAACCTTATTGAAGACACTTTAAAATTGTTACGTAAACAAGATGTCGTCAATGGCACTTTAAAAATTGTGTTGAGTCGTGGTATTGGTCAGCGTGGCTATAGTTTACCTGAGCACCCAGCAGATGTTTGGGTGTTTTATTACCCCAAAACCGTTGCAGATTTTGAGTACGAAACTGTCGAAAGTGGTGTATTACATCAAGCTATTGGGTTAACCATGCCAAGTTTGGTGGGCTTAAAGTCCTTAAATCGATTAGAACAAGTCATGCTCAAAGCAGAGTTGGATCAAACTCCATGGGGCGAAGCTTTGGTGACGGATGTGCAAGGTACAGTTGTTGAAGGTGTGAGCAGTAATTGTTTTATTCGTACAAATGAAGGATGGATTACGCCTGAACTTCGTTATAATGGCGTGCATGGTGTCATGCGTGCAGAAATTTTAAAACGGATGCAGCAGCATCAGATTCAATGTACTCAACGTCACGTCAATATGGATGAAATTACGCATTTTCAGAGTGTTTTTTTCTGCAATGCTTTAAGTCCCATGAAAATTGCATCAACTCTGAATGGGGTTGAGTTAGATGTTCAAGCTTGTATTGAACTTTTCCGAACACTTCAATTAAGTCAGATTCGTTAATATGTCCACCGCGTCTAAAAAAACAAATAAGAAAAAATCTGCCAAAGCAGGTTTTCCATTTAAAGCATGTTTGGTTGTGCTACTTGGTATCGTTGTACTTGTGGCGATTTTACTGTGGTCGAGTTTATTTAAAGCCTATCCCGTGGAAGGCAAAAAGCAAATGTTGGCGATTGGTGCAGGGGATACCTATTCAGGATTTATTGACAGACTAGCCAAAGAGAAACAAGTTCATTTTCCTATTATTTTGAAGTTGTACCAAAAGTTCATGATTAATGACACCTTAAAAGCAGGTGTGTATGAAATTCATGAAGGTATGAGTGTACGAGAAGTTATGGAGTTGATTTCGAATTCTGAAAATGCGCAAATGAATCGAATTTTAGTGATCGAAGGGACGACATTTAAGCAACTGATAGATGCTTTAAAAAATGACCCTTTGGTGACGCATGACATCAGTCATTTACCGTATGCAGAAATCTTAAAAGAGCTCGGCATTCCCTATTCACACCCTGAAGGATTATTTGCACCGAATACGTATTTCTTTGCAAAAGGCGAGTCTGATCGAAAAATTTTGAAGGATTTATATAACCGACAAATCAAAGCCTTAGATCAGGCTTGGACTAATCGAGCTCAAAATTTACCGTATAAAGATAAATATGAAGCCTTGATCATGGCATCGATTATTGAAAAAGAAACCAGTATTGATAGTGAGCTTGAACAAGTGTCTGGTGTATTTGTGCGTCGTCTCAAACAAGGGATGCGTTTGCAAACAGATCCAACTGTGATTTATGGCATGGGCGATAAATACCAAGGCAATATCACTCGCCAAGATTTACGTACACCTACTGCATATAATACTTATACGATCAACGGCTTACCGCCTACACCGATTGCTTTGCCGAGTCAAAAAGCAATTGAAGCCGCGATGCATCCAGATTCATCTAACAATGTATATTTTGTTGCAACAGGAAATGGCGGCCATAAATTTAGTAGTAATTTGCAAGACCATAACCGCGCGGTACAAGAATATTTATCTGTAATTCGTGCGAAAAACTAAGGAGTGAGCATGTTTATTAGCTTTGAAGGTACGGAAGGTGTGGGTAAAACTACACTCATTCGTAAATTACATGATCATTTCCAAAATTTGGGTAAAAATGTCGTACTTACACGTGAGCCGGGTGGTACACCTATGGCTGAACAAATTCGTGCATTACTTTTGGCCGTCAATCATGATGAAGCAATGAGTGATGATACAGAGTTGTTACTTATGTATGCTGCACGCGCACAGCATTTGGCGCGCGTGATTTTACCTGCATTGGCAGAAGGTAAAATCGTTTTATGTGATCGTTTTGCCGATTCGAGTTTTGCTTATCAATGTGCAGGACGTGGTTTAGATCGTGACAAGCTCAATGTCTTAAATGCAAGTTTTGTTGCGCGTATACCGGATATTACCTTTTGGTTGGATGCTCCAATTGAAACGGGGATGTTACGTGCACGTGAACGTGGTGCTTTAGATCGTTTTGAGCAAGAGAAAGCAACTTTCTTTGAAAAAGTGCGTTCAGGTTTTGCTGAAATTCACGAAAATGAACCTGCACGCATGAAGCGCCTTGATGCGACGCAAACACCTGAAGAGGTTTTTCAACAGGCATTATCGCAACTACAGCAGATCTAAAATGCCATAGTAATCTTTGGGTATTTGATTTAAAAATTATTCATAGCATAAGTTATGGATGATTTTTTATGCATGCTACAAAACAGGAGATTATCAATTTCCTTAAGACTGAATTTGCGCCAAGCTTAAAGCATTGCACTATCGTTGAAGTTGGTGAAAAGGCTGCCACTTTAATTTGGCATGTGACTGAAAAAGATTTGCGGCCTGGCAATACTGTTTCAGGCCCGACTATGATGACTTTGGCGGACTTTGCATTGTATGTGGCAATACTTGCAGAGATTGGAATTGTCGGACTTGCAGTCACCACAAGTATGAATATTAACTTTTTAAGGAAGCCTGAGGCGAATAAAGATTTGCGGGGAGAATGTCGATTACTTAAAGTCGGTAAAAGCATCATTTATGGTGAGGTATTGGTTTATTCAGAGGGTGTTGAAGAGCCTGTGGCTCATATTACCGGTAGCTATTCGATTCCTCCGCAGCGATATTGAACTGAAAATATGCAGTTGATCCATTAGATTGGATTAAAATGCAGCAGTCTGTCTAAATAAATTGTGCATTGGTTGGTGAATTTTCTGCGTAGTGTATTTTTATTTGCATAATTTCAATAGCTTAGTAGAAATCAATTAACTCATAAGTGTTATTTTAAATCTATAATTGAATCACAGATTTGATTGGTTAAATACATGACTGCTACTGCACATGAAGTTGTTCGGCTCTTTCAGGAGCATGCATATCCTTTGTCAGAAAAATTGACAGAAATGCTGAATGAGCATTACTCACATCAAACAGAACGACGTGGCTGTGGATATACTCAAGCCACACGTGTTTTAGCTGAATATATTAATTTGCCGCGTGCATCACATGAATTTCAAGATCTCAAACTCTTTGATCAATATGACACGCATGGTTTACGCAAAATTTTAGATCAAAGTCGTGCTTATCATTTAGATTTGTCAGGTTGGCGTCATCTAGATTTAAATCAAAATTTAAATCAAAATATTCAGCAATTGAAACAATTTACAGACTTTTACGAGGTTTTACAGAAAGAATTACATCTTCAAAAAAGTTTGCGTCAAATTCAGCAACATGCAAATTTGGAAGAAAGTAAGCTTATTTGTACCTTGATTGAAGATCTGATTTTGCCAAAATCGTCAACTGAAAACCAAATCGTTGAAGTACAAGCACTGGCTAATAAGCCAAAAGTTGGCTCTTGTCCAATGGCTGAAAATTTCTTTTTAAAAATTGCACATCGACGTGTATTTCGTAGCGGTGAAATTAATATTTTTGTAGATGAATACGGTCAGCCCTTATTTATGGAAAAATTAAATATGGGGGATAACCATTCTTGTATCAGCTTGAAACCTGTACTCATGAATGGTGTCCGTATTCCAGCCGGTTCACTTTTTTCCGTCGATTATGATGCAGAACAATTAGTTGAAAAACGGGGGAATCGTGAATTTAAAGGTTTTGTGATTCCTTATCAGGCCATTTCTGGGTGGTGGTTTTTACGCTTAACGACTTTGGCTGTGTCGCCACAAAATCGAAAACGTGCATTCAGTACACATTTTCAGCAGCAAGTGGATAATGGTCTGTATAGTCCAGGTACGACTGAGCTTCAGCAATTAATAAATGTGGCGATAGCGCAACTTTGAGTGTTTCCATCATGTTAGATGTATGCTTTTCGCCAAAATATTTTGCTCATACTCATACCAATAGTATGGAAAAATTATTGGCGGTTGGAACAGCTTTAGAACAATGGCAGAACATCAGAATACATGAGCCTGAGTGTATCGACGCTGAAATTTTAAGCCAAGTACATGATCCTGTTTATGTGGATGCTTTTATGACAGGGCAGCCCGCTAAGCTTGCGACCTTTTCAGGTTTTAAGCCTTGGAATACTCAGCTTCGAGATGCCGTGCTGAGAATCAATGCAGGGCAGTTGATGGCTGCAGATTTGGCTTTGCAAAAAGGTATCGCAGCGAATGTTGCACAAGGTTTTCACCATGCAGTGTATGAATATGGTGGATCATTTTGCACCTTCAATGGTTTGGCTTTTGTGGCACAGCAGAATCCGAATAAAAAAATCTTTGTACTCGATTGCGATCAACATGGGGGGAATGGTACAGCTGAGTTTACTAGACGCTTAGAGAACCTTTTTAACTTTAGTATTTATGGGCTACGTTTTGGTTGTCCTACTTATGAACGTTCTTTAACTCGGCATGTGCATAAAGATCGTGGAAATTTTGCACAATATACCTTGGCTATACATGAGGGAATACAGCATGCCAAAGCATGGGGTGCAGATTTAATCATTTATCAAGCAGGAATGGATTGTCATCAAGCTGACCCATTTGGCTCATCATGGTTTAGTACCGCTTTGATACAGAAACGCGAAGAAATGGTCTTTAAATTGGCTAAACGTGCAGATATTCCGCTGATGTTTGTATTGGCTGGGGGCTATCAAAATATGAATGATCTTGTAAATCTGCACTTAGAAACTTTCAAAGCGGCATTACATATTTATGGGTAGTAAAATCAAAAAAAAGCCGACTTCATGTGCGGCTTTTTTTGATTTAAAAGTTTTAAGAGACTAACTCAGTATTAACTACAGGGCAATCAACCGTGAAATCGGGTGGACTTAACACCGTTTTACGTAGTTCGTCTGCTTGTTCAGGATAGTCCAAAGTGAAATGCAGTCCACGAGATTCTTTACGTTCCATTGCACAGCGCACAATCATTTCTGAAACCAATACTAAGTTACGTAGTTCAATCAGATTTTTACTGACTTGGTAGTCTTGGTAATACTCGGTAATTTCACGATTAAGCATTTCAATACGATGGAGCGCTCGTTGAAGCCGCTTGGTCGTTCTGACAATGCCCACGTAGTTCCACATGGTTTGGCGAAGCTCGTCCCAATTTTGCAAAATCACTACATCTTCATCAGGGTTAGTCACTTGCGAGTCATCCCATTCTGGGACATGAGGCGCCTGATAAGTCCCTTGATGTTGTGCTGTGATATGTGTTGAAGCACTCATACCATAGACGAAACATTCAAGTAAGGAGTTACTCGCCATACGGTTTGCACCATGTAGGCCGGTATAAGAGGTTTCCCCAATGGCATATAGGCCTGGAATATCGGTCTGACTGTTTTCATCAACCACAACGCCACCACAGGTGTAGTGTGCTGCAGGAACCACTGGGATCATTTCTTTGGTAATATCAATACCGAGTTCCATTAAGCGTTCATACAATGTTGGGAAATGTTCTTTGACAAATTCTGCAGGTTTATGGGTGATATCAAGCCAAACATGACGGATTCCTAGACGTTTGATTTCATAATCAATAGCGCGCGCTACGATATCGCGTGGTGCTAATTCGGCACGCTCATCAAAGCGCAGCATAAAGCGTTCACCATCTGGAAGACGTAAATAGGCACCTTCGCCACGCATCGCTTCGGTAATTAAGAAAGAGCGAGCTTGAGGATGGTATAAGCAGGTTGGATGGAATTGGTTAAACTCCATATTGGCAACACGGCAGCCTGCACGATACGCCATGGCAATACCATCACCCGTCGCAATGTCGGGATTTGATGTATATAAATATGCCTTCATGGCACCACCACAGGCAAGTGCAGTGAACGGTGCTAAAAAGGTATGTACTTTTTCGGTTTTTTCATCTAAAGCATATAGACCGAGAGCACGGTTTTCAGCTTCAGGATTTAATTTTTGTGCGGTGATTAAATCGATTGCAATAAAATTTTCAAAAATATGAATATTGGCTTTTTCTTGCGCACGTTCAACCAATGTTGTGGAAATAGCACGACCTGTGGCATCTGCTGCATGGATAATCCGCCGTTGAGAGTGACCACCTTCACGTGTCAGATGTAACTGTTCTTGGTCGTCTAAAGTAAATTGCACACCCTGATTCAGTAGAAAATCGACAGAAGATTTACCACCTTCAACGGTTTGTTTTACCGCTGCCATTTCACATAAATGCGCACCGGCAATCATGGTGTCATTGATATGTTGTTCAATAGAATCTGTTTTATCGAGGACGGCAGCAACACCACCTTGGGCATAATATGTACTGGCATCCGTCAGCGTCGATTTAGCTAAAACAGCAATATTAAAATGATCTGGTAACGAGAGGGCTAAACTTAGGCCTGCACCGCCACTTCCCACAATAATCACATCAAATTGATGTGTCGTGTTTAAATTAGACATGTCCATCAGCTAATTTTAAAAATGTCCGATCATCACAACTGTTTTTGCCTAAAAACGCAATGACTATAAATTAACTAAATAATGAAAAATATTCATAGATCTGTAATATTTAAGGAATGTTTAAGATTGTTTATCATAAATAATCATCAAACATTTTATTACGAAGCTTAGACTTGCATTGTGATAAAAACTAACGTATTTCAAATGATAAGCACAATTGAGTGAATGCTAACAATGAATAAATCGTATTTACAAAAGGGACTCTATGCGGCTGTGTTTACGGTTGCTAGCGTGCAGACTCAGGCAGCGGGTCCTGTTGATTTTTCCAATTTGGTTGAACAAGTCAGCCCAGCTGTCGTAAGCGTGAATGTGGTTAAAAAGCTTAGTCAAGAAGAGCTTTTGCAGCAACAAGTCCCAGAAATATTACGACGCTTTTTCGGTAATCAGGTGGTTATTCCGCAGCAAAAAATGCCTCAAGAAAAGACCGGTTATGGAAGCGCATTCTTTATTAGTAAAGATGGTTATCTATTAACCAATCACCATGTGGTAGAAGATGCCTCGAAAGTCACCATCGTACTGAATGACCGCCGTGAAATTGATGCCACAGTTGTGGGTAGTGATGAGCGGACTGACGTGGCTTTGTTAAAGGTCAAAGGTTCAAATTTTCCTGAGCTACGCACAGGCAATGTTGACCGTTTACGTGTAGGTGAGCCAGTGTTGGCCATTGGTTCACCATTTGGCTTTGACTATTCAGCTTCGGCAGGAATCGTTAGTGCTAAAATGCGTAATATGATGGGAGAAACCTCGGTTCCATTCATTCAAACCGACGTGGCATTGAATCCAGGTAATTCTGGTGGTCCATTATTTAATCAGTCTGGTGAGGTGGTCGGGGTAAATTCTCGTATCTTTAGTGGTACAGGCGGTTATATGGGGTTATCGTTCTCGATTCCCATTGATGTTGCAATGGATGTTGCAGACCAATTAAAGAAAAACGGCAAGGTAACACGTGCTTATTTAGGCGTCATGCTACAAGATATCGATCGTAATCTTGCAGAGTCTTATAACCTTTCAAAACCAGAAGGCTCTTTGATTACTCAAGTTGCACCAAATTCACCAGCTGCAAAAGCTGGCTTTAAAGTGGGTGATGTCATTTTGAAATTTAATGGCACACCAATTTCACGTACAGGCGAACTGCTGAATTATCTTAATCGTACAGGTCCAAATCAAAGTATTCAGCTTGAAGTGCTGCGTGATGATAAACGCCAAAATATTTCAGCAACCTTGATCACAGCACCAGATGATACGCCTGCAAAAGCTGAAACGACATCTGTGAAAAAAGGTCCTGTGATTGGGGTGTCAATTCGCAACTTAAACGCAGATGAATTAAAACAACTGAGTCTAAAAGGCGGTGTCTTGATTCAAGATGTGCGAGCTGGTGGTATAGCTTCACAAGCGAGAATTCAGCCGGGGGATGTTGTCACCCAAGTTAATAATAAAGTCGTAAACAATGCTGAAGATTTTGTGAAAGTTATTTCTGAGTTGAAAAATGGTAGCATTGCACGTGTTTCTTTGATTCGTCAGGGACAGCGTGCGATTGTGGGCATGCGTATTCAGTAATGAGTTACTAAATGAAAACCACTCCAAGCGAGTGGTTTTTTAACTTTAGCGTTTTTGCAATTCACCCTTAGATAAAAATGGGTAGACTGTGGGCCACAATTTAAAATTTGCAGGACGCTATGAGCGATATCTTTGATTTAAAAATTACAGTTCAAGCTGAACATATCGACACATTAAATCATGTGAATAACGTGGTGTACGTCAGTTGGATGCAAGATGTCGCGACAGCACATATTGAAGCTTTGGGTTTAGGCTTAAAAGAATATATTGAATTGAAGCATGCCATGGTCGCTGTTGAGCATCATGTGCAATATCGTAAAGCAGCGCTCGAAGGTGAGGAGATTATTTTACGAACTTGGCTAAATGATATCAATGGATTGTATTCGTTTCGGCAGTACGTATTTTACCGCCCTAAAGACAAAGCGATATTATTTACTGGCAATACACAGTGGGCATGCATTGAAATTGCTACAGGCCGTCCAAAGCGCATGTCGCCAACATTTACCCAAGCTTATCGACCCATCGCAGATAGCATAAATCCGCTTGATTTTAGTGCTTATGATCTCTGAGTTTTAATTGAAACCTCATATTAATGCGAAGACTAGTTAAGTTGTACACGCAGGAAAAGTGGTTAGCATAAAAGCAATGCATTATTTTCGATACTTTGAAAAATCCATCTGCTATAATCCTCGGCAATTTCTATTCGGCTTTTGCTATGCATAAAGAATTGCATGCATAGCGCTTTTATTTTTCCAAGGTAGCCCATGGCGCAAGCTAAAAAATCTGTTGATATAAAAAACATTCGTAACTTCTCGATCATTGCGCATATCGACCATGGTAAGTCGACGCTTGCCGACCGATTTATTCAAACTTGTGGTGGCCTGCAAGATCGTGAAATGCAGGCACAGGTTCTAGATTCTATGGAATTAGAACGTGAGCGTGGTATTACGATTAAAGCTACGTCTGTGACTTTGTATTACACTCATCCTAACGGTGAAGAATACCAGCTTAACTTTATTGACACACCTGGGCACGTTGACTTTTCTTATGAAGTTTCACGTTCACTTGCTGCATGTGAAGGCGCATTATTGGTGGTCGATGCTGCACAAGGTGTCGAAGCACAGTCTGTTGCTAACTGCTATACAGCAATTGAACAAGGTTTAGAAGTCCTACCTGTTTTAAATAAAATTGATTTGCCGCAAGCAGAGCCAGAGCGTGTTATTCAAGAAATTGAAGACATTATTGGTATCGAAGCGACTGAAGCACCTACATGTTCAGCTAAAACCGGTCTAGGCATTGAAGGGGTGCTTGAAACACTAGTCAATGTCATTCCTGCACCCGAAGGCGATCGTAATGCACCATTACAAGCCTTAATTGTTGACTCTTGGTTCGACAACTATTTGGGCGTGGTTTCTTTAGTTCGTATTAAAGAAGGTCGTGTGCGTAAAGGCGATAAAATGTTGATGAAATCAACTGGTCAAACGCACATTATCACCTCAGTAGGTATTTTTAATCCTAAACATACAGAAACTGACATGCTCGAAGCAGGTGAAGTTGGTTTCGTGATTGCGGGTATTAAAGATATTTTTGGTGCTCCAGTTGGTGATACGATTACCTTGGCAACTACACCAGAAGTTGAAAGCTTACCGGGTTTCAAAAAAGTGAAACCACAGGTCTATGCAGGTTTATTCCCAATCGATTCAAGTGAATTTGAACCGTTCCGTGAGGCGCTGCACAAACTGCAAATTAATGACTCAGCGTTGTTCTTTGAACCTGAAAGTTCAGATGCACTTGGTTTTGGCTTCCGTTGTGGCTTCTTGGGTATGCTGCACATGGAAATTGTACAAGAACGTTTAGAACGTGAGTATGATCTGGACCTGATTTCTTCAGCACCAACCGTAATTTATGAAGCGGTGATGAAAAATGGTCAAACCATTTATATCGACAGTCCTTCTAAAATGCCTGATGGTTCAACAGTTGAAGACTTACGTGAGCCAATTGCTGAATGTCACATTTTAGTACCGCAAGAATACTTGGGTAATGTGATGACTTTATGTGTTGAACGTCGCGGCGTTCAAAAGAATATGAAGTTTATGGCCAACCAAGTGGCCATTACGTTTGAAATTCCAATGGCTGAAGTAGTGATGGATTTCTTTGATAAATTGAAATCATGTTCACGCGGTTTTGCATCGTTAGATTATAACTTTGTGCGTTTTGAGAGTTCATCTCTAGTTAAGGTGGATGTGTTAATCAACGGTGAAAAGGTTGATGCCTTGGCCATGATTTGCCACCGACAAGATGCTCGCCATCGTGGTATTGCACTTGTGGAAAAAATGAAAGATTTAATTCCACGTCAAATGTTCGATGTGGCTATTCAAGCAGCGATTGGTGCACAAATCATTGCACGTTCAACTGTAAAAGCGATGCGTAAAAACGTTTTGGCTAAATGTTATGGTGGTGACGTGTCGCGTAAGAAGAAACTTCTTGCGAAACAAAAAGAAGGTAAGAAACGTATGAAACAAGTGGGCAGCGTCGAAATCCCACAAGAAGCGTTCCTTGCTGTATTGAAAGTAGAAAGATAATAAATAGAGGTTTATGAGCTCATGGATTTTGACTTTAATTTGATCCTTGTTCCTGCCACAGTCATTTTTTTCTTAATTTGGCTGTTGGATAAGTTTGTCTGGAAGCAACGGCAGACCAAAGGTAAAGGGAATGAAAATGTCGTTATCGCATGGGCTTATGATTTCTGGCCGATTCTAGCGATAGTTTTGGTGATGCGTTCATTCTTATATGAGCCATTTAATATTCCATCTGACTCTATGGTTCCAACCTTAGAAACAGGTGATTTTATTGTGGTGAATAAATATCAGTATGGCGTACGTTTACCTATCGTCAATAAAAAAATTCTTGATGTCGGTGAACCTGAGCGTGGTGATGTCATTGTATTCCGTTATCCACCACAACCAACCATCAGCTATATTAAACGAGTGGTCGGTTTACCAGGTGATCATATTGTTTACGATCATGGTCAACTGAGTGTGAATGGTCAAAAGGTGGCAAAAGTTCCTGTAGAATTTAGCCGTGAAAAAGATCAACTTGATACACCTACATCGATTTATCATAAAGAAACCATGGGTAAGCATACGTTTACCATGCGTGAGCTTGAAGGCGTCAATGTTGCGCGCCAAGCGCCATTTATCAACTATGTTGAAAATGGTAAATATTCAACAGAAAATGGTTTATATTGGGAGGTTAAGGTTCCTGAAGGTCACTATTTCGCGATGGGGGATAATCGTGATCAAAGTGCGGACAGTCGTTTTTGGGGCTTTGTGCCTGAAGAAAACCTCACTGGACGTGCTTTTTACAAGTGGATGCATAAGGAACCTGGTTTAAAACTGCCTTCATTTAGTCGTAATGGCAGTATTGATTAGTCTTACATCAGGAAAATAAAATGAGACATCAACGGGGAACGTCTTATATTGCAATTTTAATTGCTGTGATTGGTTTTGCTTTTTTAGCTAAAATTGTTATTGCGGTTTGGGGACCGTATCTCGATAACAAAATGATTAATGGGTTAATCGAGGAGCAGTTAAAAAGTGGACCTGCGAATATTAGTCCAAGTAAATTTGTTCAAGAAATGGATAAAAGATTTTCAATGAACAGTATTCGCGATGTTAGTTTTAAAGATATTGCTCAAGTCTCTAATGAAAAGGGGCTTGAAGTAAAAACGGATTATGAAATAAGAAAACCTTTCTTATTGAATATTGATATTGTGTTGAAGTTCGAGAAAAGTTTTGATCAAAGCTCAGTCCAAGCTAAATGAAGCTCGTTTAGCAAGTCGTATCGGTTATCAGTTTAAACAACCTGAATTGTTACAACTGGCCTTGACCCACCGATCGGTGAGCCATAAATACAATTATGAACGCCTAGAATATCTGGGCGATTCATTATTGGGTATGATAATTGCCAATTATCTGTACCATGCCTACCCGCATGAAAATGAAGGGCGTCTAACGCGTATGCGTGCGACACTGGTTCGTCAAGAAGCGTTAGGTAAAATTGCCAATGACTTAAAACTCAGTCAAGAATTAATCTTGAGTACAGGTGAGTTGAAATCTGGCGGTCATCATCGCGAGTCTATACTTGCGGATACCGTTGAATCGATCATTGGTGCAATCTATGTCGATTGTCAGGATTTAAAAATTCTGGAACCGATTGTTCTTAAATGGTATGTGCCATATTTAGATCATATTGAACCGACCGATCAACTGAAAGACCCTAAATCACGTTTACAAGAGTATTTACAAGCACGTAAAAAACCTCTCCCGGTTTACGAGGTTGTAGATATTCAGGGTGATGCTCCGAACCAACATTTTAAAGTTGAATGTACAGTTGAAGGGCTCCCTGTTAAATACGGTGAAGGTTCAAGCCGTCGCTTTGCTGAACAGGCAGTAGCGGCAGAAATCTTAGAAATTTTGGAGAAAAAGTCTTAATGACTACTCATTCCGATCACGTAGATGCTGATCACGAGTCGCAAGGCGACAGTAACGATTTAATTAGTCAGTTTTTTAGTGCACAAGGCACTGAAATTCCAGCCGATTTTAAAAGTGGGTTTGTGGCGATTGTTGGTCGTCCAAACGTGGGTAAATCAACGTTGATGAACCATATTTTGGGTCAAAAACTTTCCATTACCTCTCGTAAACCACAGACCACACGTCATAAAATTGTGGGTATTGACTCACGCGAAAAATCTCAAGCGGTATTTGTAGATACCCCGGGGATGCACAAAAAAGAAGTCCGTGCCATCAATAAAATGATGAACCGTGCGGCACATTCTGCACTTCGTGATGTGAACTTAGTTTTGTTTGTGATTGATGCAGACAAATGGACACAGAATGATGATTTAGTGTTAGAAAAGCTAAAAAATGCCGATATGCCAGTGATTCTTGTGATCAATAAAATTGATACACTAGAGAATAAAAACCATGCATTACCATTGATACAAGAGCGTGCAAAATTGATGAATTTTGCAGAAATTGTTCCTGTATCAGCGTTACGCGGTGCAAATTTGGATCATTTGCGCAGTACGATTGAGAAATATCTGCCGTTCCAACCACCACTGTATTCACTTGAGCAATTGACTGATCGTTCAGAGCGTTTCCTTGCATCTGAAATTATCCGTGAAAAAATCATGCGTCAATTGGGTGAAGAGCTGCCTTATGATTTAACGGTTCAAATTGAGTCGTTTAAAACAGAAGAAGCAACAATTAATCCAAAAACAGGTCGTCCTAAAGCGGCGTGTACCTATATTGATGCGACGATTTTTGTCGATCGCTCTGGCCAAAAAGCCATTGTGATTGGTGAGAAAGGTGCCAAACTGAAGAAAATCGGTATGGATGCACGTGTGGATATGGAAAAAATGTTCGAGCAAAAAATCATGCTAACACTTTGGGTGAAAGTTAAAGGTGGTTGGTCTGATGATGAGCGTGCATTGAAAAGCTTGGGTTATAGCGATATTTAATTGCTAGACATTTAAAACTTTGAGGGAAGAGTAATGATGAAAGTAATAGCTGTAGTGGCATGTGTTTTGTTTCTACAAGGGTGTATTCATAAAATCGTTACTGTTCCTGTCAAAGTGGCTTATAAAACCACAAAAGGCGTGGTCAAAGGGACCGCTGCAGTTGTAGGTGCAGTCATTCCAGATGGGGATGATGAAGAGGAAGAAGACGATAAGAAAAAGAAAGACAAGGATTAATATTTTAAATCATGCGTAATGAGATACTGCATGGTTATTTAATTCACCATCGTAAATATCGTGAAAAAAGTCATATCGTGCACCTGTTTACGCAGGAGCATGGCCGAGTTGATGGTATTCTCAGGCAAACACCTCCGCCTCAGTATCAACCGATTTGCTTGCAAGCATCCGGCAAGTCTGAACTTAAAAATTTCAGTAAACTTGAAATTGTAAATCAACCCATATTCTTTTTTGGGGATGCTTTTTTTTCAGGGTTTTATCTGAATGAAGTCTTATTGAGATTATGTCCCTTAGAGGTTGAGATGCCAGAGACATTTGCTCAATATGCGCATACCTTAGAACAACTCCAATGCATGTCTGCGCAGGATAATCCTGACCTGTTTTTGCGACAAATCCTTAGACAGTTTGAGCATGAGTTGCTTGAAGAGTTGGGTTATGCGCTGGATTATTCAACTGATGCAAATCAACAGCAAATTCAGCTTCATGAAAATTATCAATTTCATTTAAATGAAGGTTTTCAACCTGTCATTAAAGCCTCACGCGCAACATTGTCAGGTCAACATATTTTAAGTATGTGTGATTATGAAAAAGGTGGGGAATTTAATTCTGAACAGTTACAATTACTGTCTAAGTTGTACCGACAAATGATTACTTCCTTGCTTGGCGATCGTCCATTAAAAAGTCGTCAATTGTGGATACAGAATTCTCAAACTCAACGTCATTAGGAAAGAATTATGGCAGCTTTGCTTGGTGTAAATATTGACCATGTGGCAACACTACGAAATGCACGTGGGACAACTTATCCAGATCCTGTGAATGCCGCAATTATTTGTGAGCAAGCGGGGGCGGAAGGGATTACGCTACATTTACGTGAAGATCGTCGCCATATTAAAGATGATGATGTGCGTCGTATGCGTTCTGTATTAAAAACCCATATGAATCTTGAAATGGCAGTGACCAATGAAATGGTTGAATTTGCCAAAGAGATTCAGCCGCATCATGTATGCTTTGTTCCTGAAAAGCGTGAAGAAGTCACGACTGAAGGCGGTCTAGATGTTGTTGGGCATTTTGAAGATGTAAAAAATGCGACTCAAGCACTTGCAGCGATTGGTTGCGAAGTTTCATTATTTATTGATGCTGACTTTGCTCAAATTGATGCGGCGATTGCCTGTGGCGCGCCAACGATTGAGTTGCATACAGGTGCATATGCAGATGCTGAAACACCTGAAGCGCAGAAAGCAGAGCTGGAGCGTATCATTCAAGGTGCTGAATATGCGGCATCTAAAGGATTGATTGTGAATGCTGGTCATGGCTTAAATATTGAAAATGTCACTCCAATTGCTCGCATTGCGCAAATTCATGAATTGAATATTGGTCACTCGATTATTGCTGATGCTGTATTTATTGGATTGGCACAGTCTGTAAAACAAATGAAAGCTGCGATTAAAGCCGCACGTTAATTATTTAAGTAAAGTATATGTCAAATATTGATTATGATGCCCTAATGAAGCCAGTCATTGGCTTCTTGGGGTGTGAAACACCAAAAGCATGGCTAGATGAAGCTTTAAATAATTTGGATATCCTGATGCAGGATCATGCCAATTGTGAAAAGAAAGCAGCAAGTACGGCAATGAATTTGATGTTTCGTTATAGTTTTTTTTCGGATTTACAAATCAAACTGGCACAGCTAGTACGTGAAGAAATGCTGCACTATGAGCAAGTGCTGGAACTGATGGCAAAACGTGGTCAGGAATGGACTGCTATCAGTGCTGGTCGTTATGCGGGTGGTCTACGTAAAGAAGTACGGACTTATGAGCCAGAAGCGTTAATTGATATCTTGGTGATTGGCGCATTTGTTGAAGCACGGTCATGTGAGCGTTTCTATGCGCTTGCACCACATGTGGATGAAGAGTTGGGGCGGTACTACCGCTATTTGCTAAAGTCTGAATCACGCCATTATGAGGACTATTTAGCATTGGCCATGGATGTGGCGACGACCAATAAACTCAAGAACCCGAAAGAAGATATTCAGATGCGTATTGAGCATATTCGTGAAGTTGAAAAGAATCTGATTAGCAGCCCAGATGAGTTATTCCGCTTTCATAGTGGTGTGCCAGTCAAAGCTGCTTGATAAAAGAGTCCTCCAAAATGGGGGATTTTTTATGCACACAAATCAAATGATAATAAGAATTATTTACATTTTGATTGGGTGAATCTAAAATGAAACGATCTCTATGAATCAAACAATTTAAGCTCACTTATTCAATATGAAATTACAATTCACTTTACTCTGTTTCGCTTTGTGTGCGGTTGGTCAGGCTGAAGCGCATTATTCTTATGTTGCGCCATTAAACTATCAAACATTTAATAATTATAGTGCCATTCTTTCTGGTTTTTATGACAATCCATTTGTTTCTGAAATAGCCATTAAAAACTTTAATTTCCATGTACATACACCATCAGGTGACAAACTACATTTAGCGGATGCTGATTGGACAAAAACTCAAACAGTCAGCAGTTATAGTTTAGAAAATAAGCAGGATGGCACGTATCGTATTCGTGGTGAAAAGCAGGGAAGTACAGCGCGTTTTGCTTACGATCAAAAGCAATGGAAAGCGTTAATCAATGGTGTACGTGATCCTCAAAAAACTGCGAATGCAAATGTCATTTATACAGCCGAGTTGACTAAAAAGTCGCAAATCAAAAGTATTCAAACCCAGGAAATCATTGAAACTTTTGTATCACGCCGTGCAACCTCTACACATGTGGTGAATCATTTACATGATGGCTTTGATGTGCAATTTAAAACCCATCCAAATGCTATAAAGCATAATGAGCCTGTGCAACTGAAAGTGCTAGATCAGAAAAAAGCGGTTGCGGGTTTACAGGTTGAAATTTTGCAGCAAACAACGGATTACAGCCGTGAAGGAAAAGTTTATAAAACGCTTAAAACTGATCAAGAAGGAAACTTGAATTTTAGCCTATCAGATCGTGGTCAGTATTTACTGAAAATTGACTATCAGCAGCCTTTTGAAATGAAGGGAGACGCATTAAAACGATATAAATATACTTTGAGTTTAAATGTGATCTAAAGCGAAGGGTAGTTAAATGAGAAAAAGCTCTGCGATTTGCAGAGCTTTTTTATGAAAATGATTTAGCTATTTTTAGGTTCAAGATAAAACATCGATAAACCTATCAATAAAATTAAACTGGTTTGAGCGAAAAAGTGTTTATTAAAACCGCCATAATATTGCTGCGAATAGCCTGCAATTAGTAAATAACCCGTTAAATAAAGCAATCGATAATATCGGCTCTCAAAACAATAACAGACACTTGCAAAACATAAAATCAGACAACCAATCACCATATAGTGGATATCCCAAATGATGGTGTTGATTACAAATAAAAGTGCTGAAAGTGCGCCGATAGATAAATTACGAAGGCTTTCAAACCCTTGAAAAATGTGCATCAAAGCTAAAATAAAGAGTGGCAATAGAGCAAGTGCATATTTTATTTTCATACTGTTTTGCGTCATGAGCATATAATTCTGCTGTTTCTCAACAATGGGGCTAGTACTGATGCTTAGGCGAAGCCATTGCAGGGTTAAGTGTTCAGGGATGTTGGCTTTAACTAAAAATTTGAGTGTGGCTTGCGGTGGAATAATATAATTTTCTTGGAAATCATGGCCATAAAACATCCAAGACTTATTGGTTTCCAATGTGTGATATTTCGTATTTTTTTGAGTTGAGATGTTAAAGAGTTGTCCACTTGCATTTAACCCAGCTTTCATACATGGTGTTTCTTTTTCGTGAACAATACATAACGGCAGTACCGAAATTTCAAGATCTTTTCGAGTTTGTTGCTGACCTGCAAAATCGATATGAACATATAACTGATCAGATTGGTTTTGCAGCGTAATCGGTGTGCTTGACCAATATTGTCCTTCTGTCATCTCATTCAATACAGATTCAGATATTTCGCGAATAATATTGTGATTTTGAATCTGCTGAGGTGGAACCAACCATTGTAGCTTGCTGTCAAGAAGGGTGTTCGATTCACTATTATATAAATTGGGTGGTGTTTTGAAATGTTGCTCAATTTCACTTTCGGGTGTGCAGCTCACCAAATAAATTGCAAATGGGCTGATAAAAATTAAAAGAAAAATGAATGCAGTGAGATAGTGTTTTAAGGCAGTTTTATTTGATTCAGCATCAACTTGAATGAACATTTTTTTTATTTTAATGACAATGACTTATAGATTATATGTAAATCAAAGGCATTAAAAAAGCCCATTTAAATAAATGGGCTTTAGAATTTGGCTCTCCAACCTGGGCTCGAACCAGGGACCTGCGGATTAACAGTCCGTCGCTCTACCGACTGAGCTATTGGAGAATCTGAATG
This sequence comes from Acinetobacter sp. YH12145, assembly GCF_013418335.1. Taxonomy (NCBI): domain Bacteria; kingdom Pseudomonadati; phylum Pseudomonadota; class Gammaproteobacteria; order Moraxellales; family Moraxellaceae; genus Acinetobacter; species Acinetobacter sp. YH12145. Next base: position 143,562 of record NZ_VPCE01000002.1, read on the forward strand.
CGATTATAAGCAGATTTTGAAGAGGGTCAAGCTAAAAATACCAATATGAGGAGAAATGCGTGATAGATGTTTTTTATTTGAACAAAAAGAAGGATTTTTTAGAAAAAATGAATCTTAGGCTTGCAAAGAAAAAATTCAATTGATAGTTTGAATGCAACAACAGAGCGTTTAAACATATGTTTAAACAGTGTGGATTTAAACCCAACTTGCCAGCACTAAAATGGCTAAACAGGAGAAAGCGAATGAATACGCTGACTATTTCTCAGATTTTTTCAAATTTTTCTTTTTACCAAGAAAACTATCTTTCCATTATCAGTAACCAAGAGAAATATCAAACACCTGTCGAAGGTGCATACGTTGACGTTTGGCCTTTGGGTCGACGTGACTTGGCATTGGGTGATTTATTACAACTGTGGTTTAGTGAAAAATGGTTGATCAATGTACCATGTCATTTACGTTTTGAACATAAAGATGATGGTCGTCGTGTGCCTTTAAAACGCAAGCAAGATTTGTATTTATACCAATTGGCAGGTAATGCATTATCAGGCTCAAATTGTTCTAAAGTATGGTCTATCTCAGAACAACGGGAACTTCGTGTTGAGTTAGATAGTGCTTTAAAATATTACTGCTTTCAAAAGGGCAGTAATCGCATTGATCTAAGCGAAGGCCAATTAATTCGTGCCTTACATTCAGCAATTTAAGTTTGAATCATCATCTGCTCGCATTGAATTGCGAGCAGAAAAATAAAATATTAAGGACGTATAATCATGCAGGTTGCAGTTGCATGTGCATAAAGTTTGCCATTGTCATCAATAATTTTCCCTTCAGAAATCCCTAAATTTTTACTGATATTAATGACTTTTCCTATAGCCGTAAGTTCAACATTCTTTGGGATCGGACGACACATTTTTATATTTAAGTCGATGGTGCCATAACCCACACCAGCCTCTAATAACGTGTGAATGGCACAACCTGTCACCGAGTCGAGTACCGTAGCGGCAAAGCCACCATGCACACCGCCAAGTGGATTTAAGTGTCGTGCATCTGCTTTAGCCTTAAAGCTAATACTGCCCTCAGATACTTCATAAGGCTGCATTGGAATAGTTTCGCTAATACTTGCAGGAGGAATTTTCCCTGCACACATGGCTTGTAGAAGTTGCAGTCCGGTCATTTCTTTTGGGTTCATTATTCTGGCCTATTTTACGAGTTCTAAAAAGGAATCTAAGTTTAACATAGCTAATTGTTGAAATTATTGTCAAGTTGATTCTTTGAAGCTTTCATTGAGTAATCTTGCATTTAGTATTTTGGTATCGGCTAAAATCGGTGAGGAGTGTGTTCAGGAGGCATGGCATTTAACTGGCATACGCCGTCGTCTTATTATCCTTAAATGGAAACATAGCAAATATTATAAAATGGCTCAGATATAAAAAAACCCGCGAATATCGCGGGTTTTTTTGATTCGATCTTTAGATCAAATTATTTTTCAGCAGCAATTGAAGCAATCGCAGCATCTACGCCTTCGATTGAATCAGCAGCTTTCTTAATACGTGCAAGCGCATCTACAAGTACTTCGTCTGCAGTTGCATAAGAAATACGCATGTAGCCACCAAGACCGAACGCATCGCCAGGAACTACTGCAACACCAGTTTCTTCCAACAACCATGCAGAGAATTCTGTGCAAGATTTTAAACCTTTGGCACGAATTAAAGGACGGATGTTTGCGTATGCATAGAATGCACCGTCAGCAGGAAGGCAAGTGATACCGTTGATGTCGTTCAAACCTTTCACAACTAAGTCGTGACGGCGTTTGAATGCTTCAATCATTGGCTCAAGAACGTCTTGAGGACCATTCAATGCAGCTTCAGCAGCAACTTGTGAAATAGAAGTTGGGTTTGAAGTTGATTGAGATTGGATTTTTTTCATCGCACCAATAAGTTTAGCTGGGCCCGCAGCGTAGCCAATACGCCAGCCAGTCATTGCATAAGCTTTAGATACACCGTTAAGAACGATTACGCGATCGTAAAGGTCTGGTGCAACTGTTGCGATGTTGTAGAATTCGTCGTCCCAACGGATTGGTTCGTACATATCATCAGAAGCAACTAAAACTTCTGGGTATTTACGTAGAACGTCAGCTAAAGCAAGTAATTCTTCTTTAGTGTAAATCATACCTGTTGGGTTAGAAGGGCTGTTTAGAACCACTAAACGAGTTTTGTCAGTGATTGCAGCTTCTAATTGAGCAGGCGTAATTTTGAAACGTTGGTCTTCACCACATTTCACGATTACAGGAGTACCTTCAGCAATGATCACCATGTCTGGGTAGCTTACCCAGTAAGGAGCAGGGATAATTACTTCGTCACCTTTGTTTAACAAAGCAAGTGCCAAGTTAAAGAAAGATTGTTTACCACCACAAGAAACCAAGATTTGGTTTGCAGCGTAATCAAGGTTATTGTCGCGTTTTAATTTAGCAATAATTGCTTTTTTAAGACCTGGAGTACCGTCAACAGCTGTATATTTAGTGAAGCCATTGTTGATAGCAGCAATTGCAGCATCTTTGATGTGTTGTGGGGTATCGAAATCCGGTTCACCTGCGCCTAAACCAATTACGTTTTTACCAGCAGCTTTTAATTCAGCAGCTTTGTTAGTAACAGCAAGTGTAGGGGACGGTTTGATGCTATTTACACGATCAGACAGACGTACGTCCACGGCAGTATTCCTTCTTATAGGGATTAAAAAATAAAAAGCACACTATCTTAGCTTAAATGCACAGTAATGGGGAGTGGCAAAATCAACAATGTGCAAAAAAGTGTGATATTCCATCCTAACCATATAATTGAGAAAATTTACATTGAGTTACTTAAATTTTTAATCAAATTTTATGGCAAATTCTTAAAGTCACGGACAAAAATAGGGCATAAAAAAGGCCACAATATGTGTGACCATTTTTAATAAAATTTTGTGCTTCAAATACTTTGCTTATTGAACAAAACGCGATAGATCTTCTTCAGGGCGAGCAGTTAGCACTTCTACACCATTTTTTGTTACAAGTAGCGTGTGTTCGTACTGTGCAGACAAGCTATGATCTTTAGTCACGACAGTCCATTTGTCGCCAAGAAGTTTGGTTTTCCAGTCGCCACCGTTCACCATTGGTTCGATGGTAAAGGTCATGCCTTCTTCTAAGATCATGCCTGTATTGGGTTGACCGTAGTGTAAAACTTGTGGTTCGTCGTGGAAAACAGTACCGATACCATGACCACAGTATTCACGTACAACGCCAAAACGTTCTGATTCAACATATTGTTGAATGGCATTACCGATATCGCCCATGGTTGCGCCCGGTTTTACTACCGCCATACCACGGTACATGGCTTCTTGAGCAACTTTACATAAACGGTTCGCTAAAATAGATGTTTCACCACCCACGATGTACATCATGTTGGTATCACCGTGGTAACCATCTTTAATCACAGTGACATCGATGTTTAAGATGTCACCTTTTTTTAACTTTTTGCTTTCAGATGGAATACCGTGACACACCACATGGTTCACTGAAGTACAGATCACGTGCTGGAACGCTGGACGACCCGGCGCAGCACCATAACCTAAACAAGCAGGAATAGCTTCTTGTTTGTTGACAATATAGTCATGACAAATCGTATCAAGTTCTAGGGTAGTCACACCTGGAACAATATGCGGTTTGATCATATCCAAAACTTCTGCCGCCAGTCGACCCGCGACGCGCATTTTTTCAATTTCGTCAGGCGTTTTAATTAATCGACGTGGAGCTTCGTAAGTACTGTTCATGATCTCTAAAAACTTTTGGAAATTTGTATGTGACTATGGTATAAATAGCCGCCCATTTTATCAAATGCTTTTTCGTGAATATCTTTCATGAGCTTTGTGCGATGGGGCAATAAAATCCGCACATATATCGACACATTTCTCTGGGTGCCTTTTTAGGTGGAGAATGCGGGTATATGGAGGCCTAACCCAAACTTTAAGGTAAAGAAAATGGCAGATTACAACGTAAGCATGCGCGACCTTCTTCAAGCAGGCGCACACTTCGGTCACCAAACACGTTTTTGGAATCCAAAAATGCGCGAATACATCTTCGGCGCGCGCAACAAAATTCACATCATCAACCTTGAGCACACTGTTCCTGCGTTAAATGATGCTTTGAACTTTGCTAACAACTTGGCTAGCAAAAAGAACAAAGTTTTGTTCGTTGGTACAAAACGTGCAGCTTCTGCAATCATCCGTGAACAAGCTCAACGTGCAGGTCAACCATATGTTGATCACCGCTGGTTGGGTGGTATGTTGACTAACTGGAAAACTCTTCGCCAGTCAATCAACCGTCTAAAAGACCTTCAAACTCAATCTACTGACGGTACTTTCGCTAAACTTACTAAACGTGAAGCTTTAGAACGTACTCGTGAGATGGAAAAACTTGAACGCGCTCTTGGCGGCGTTAAAAACATGGGTGGTTTACCTGACGCATTATTCGTAATCGATGTTGATCACGAAGCAATTGCAATTAAAGAAGCTAAAAACCTTGGTATTCCTGTTATCGGTATCGTTGATACAAACTCTAACCCAGACAACGTAGACTACGTTATCCCTGGTAACGACGATGCGATCCGTGCAGTTACTCTTTACGCTTCTGCTATGGCTGATGCGATTCTTGCTGGTAAAGAATATGCTCAATCACAAGCAAATGCACAAGCTAAAGGCGAAGAAGCTCCTGCTTCTGAGGCTTAATGCGTTTGACGTAAGCTTGTCATTTTTGCGACACGTGATGGTGGCAAAGTAAGCGTCATGTATGCAGACGGCCCAAGAGACAGCTCTGGGCCGTTTCTGTTCTAAAAAGAATTCATTTTCTACCGTATTTAGGAGATTAACATGACTGCAGTTACAGCAAGCATGGTTAAAGAATTGCGCGATCGTACTGGTCTTGCAATGATGGAATGTAAAAAAGCATTAACAGAAGCGGGCGGTGACATCGAATTAGCGATCGACAACCTTCGTAAATCTGGTCAAGCTAAAGCTGCTAAAAAAGCGGGTAACATTGCAGCTGACGGCGCGATCACTATCGCTCAAGAAGGCAACAAAGCAATCCTTGTAGAAGTTAACTGTCAAACTGACTTCGTTGCTAAAGACGAAAACTTTGCTGGTTTCTCTGCTAAAGTTGCTGCTGCTGCGCTTGCTGCTGGTGTAACTGACGTTGCTCAAATTGCTGAATTGAAACTTGAAGATGGTGCTACTGTTGAAGAAGCTCGTATCGCGCTTGTTCAAAAAATCGGTGAAAACATCCAAGTACGTCGTGCTCAAATCGTTGAAGGCGACAACCTTGCAGTTTACAAACACGGTTTAAAAATCGGTGTTGTAGTTGCATACGCTGGTGATGCTGAAACTGGTAAAGGTTTGGCTATGCACATCGCTGCATTCAACCCAGTTGCTGTAAACGAAGCTGGCGTTTCTGCTGAACTTATCGCTAAAGAAAAAGAAATTGCTGAAGCGAAAGCAATTGAATCTGGTAAACCAGCAAACATCGTTGAAAAAATGGTAACTGGTTCAGTTCAGAAATACTTGAACGAAGTTGTTCTTGAGAACCAAATGTACGTTATCGACAACGATAAGAAAGTTGCAGAAGTTCTTAAAGCAACTGGTACTACTGTTGCTAACTTCGTACGTTTCGAAGTTGGTGAAGGTATTGAGAAAAAAGCTGAACTTTCTTTCGCTGAAGAAGTTGCTGCTGCTCAAGCTGCTGCAAAATAATCTCTGATTATTTGTAGAAAAAAGCCCTCGTTTTTGAGGGCTTTTTTTATGGCTGTAGCTTTACTGATTTCAAAGCTATTCTGACTTTAAATTGTGTGCATTGTTGTTCACAGATCCTATTTTTATCCATATTAATGACTATAATGAGTTGAAAATTTAGATTTAAACTATCTTATGGCAAACAAAACAAACTTAACCATCGGCGGAATTATTGTTGCGCTTACAGCCGCTTATTTCGGAATCGATTTACAACAACAAAAATCTGCACCAGTTCAGACGACAGCGGAACAAAACGCACAGCCACAAATAGAATCAGTACAACCTGTAGATGCTCAACAAAAAGGGCAGAGTGCTGAAGATGTTATTGCGCATGCATTTAAAAATAAACTCAGTAATGTTCAGGTTGAGGGTGCAGGTCAAGTCAAAGCGGTACTACGAGATGATAATGAAGGTAGTCGCCATCAAAAGTTCATTTTGACCTTAAATAATGGTCAAACGCTTTTGGTCGCGCATAATATCGATCTAGCCCCACGAATTGATAACTTGCAAAAAGGCGATACAGTTCAATTTTACGGTGAATATGAATATTCAGATCAGGGGGGTGTGATGCACTGGACACATCACGATCCGAATGGACGTCATCAGGATGGTTGGTTAAAGCATCAAGGTAAAACCTATCAATAAAAATCACGTAGTCATTTTTAACTTTAGTCATTTAAATGATCATGATTCAGATGAAGCTATCAACATAAAATTGGATTAACCATATTGAGTAAAAGCCAGTGTTTAAACACTGACTTTTTGGTCGTATAAATAGAAAAAATGATTGGAAATACCAGAGATAAATACACCTATAAACAATAGGGTTTTAAGCATCGAATATGAAGAAAACCGATCTGGAATAACTGAAAAAGAGATCCATGAAATTAATCGTGCTCTAAATGCTCTTTATTTGCGATTTATGGTGTGTTTTCCAATTACTAAGTACTTTTCCTGCAAATGTATCTAAACACCAAATAGGGCCAATGAGGAGGAATTGGAGATCTTTGAAAAAAGAGGGCTTTTTACCTTCAATTTTATGGCCATAAAATTGACCAATCCATGCGAATATAAAGAGCGCGATATAAAAGCCATATCCAACTGGTAACACCCAAATTAGCCATGCCATGATTAATGTTAACGCGGCCATTGCAACAGCAAGCACAATGTCTAAACGTGCGTAAAAGATAAATGCTAAGGCAAGTAAGACAGCAGTAAGTAGCGCGCTAAAATGTGCCAATATGCCAACGATTGAAAAATAAATCGTGGGTACGCAAATCCAGTGAATCATTTTATTGGTTTTATTTTGATGACTTTCGCTGTATTCATCAAACCATTCGTTGATTGTTTTCATGATAGTCCTTAATCATGGGGAAGGACTTCAATATAAACAAGAATGCGGGAAGGGTCAAAATCAGGATTACTGATGATTTGAAAGGCTAAGAGGCTTCAAATAAAAAAACCACGCTAAGCGTGGTCTGTTAAATGCAGTCACTTCATTGGAGAATTAAGAATTTGGACCGTCTACGCGTTCAATACTCACGTTTGCAGTACCCGCACTGGTAATACCCAGTTGCTTAGCAGCACCATAAGATAAATCAAGAACACGGTTACCATGGAATGGACCACGGTCATTTACTTTCACCACGACGCTTTTACCATTATTGCGATTCGTAACACGAATAAAGCAATTAAGTGGCAGGCTACGATGTGCTGCTGTAAGTGCGTTCATGTCAAACGTTTCACCGCTTGCTGTTTTACGACCGTGGAATTGACGACCGTACCAAGAAGCAGTACCTGTTTGAGTGAACTTACGAACAGTATTCGATGCAACAGTATTTAACTTTTCAATCACTGAAGGCTCATCTTCAGGAATTTCGATTTTAGCAGCGATTGTTTGACGACGAATTTTATCGCCAGAACGCTCAGTGATTGAAAGGCTACTTAAATTCGTAAAGTTTGAATTGAAGCTTTGAGCTTCTTTATTCAATACACGAGCTGCAAGACGAGAGTTGTCATTATCATGATTGAATGATGATGACTGAACCATCTCAGCTTGTGACTGACTTAGCGCAACTGCCGTGGCAACCGCTAAGGCATATTTAATAATTGATGACTGCATTGTTTATCTCCCAATGGCATATTTACTGGTTCAACTAAGTCGCTGATATCCATGTAAACACGTCTGATATTTCACTTTTGCAACTATATTTAACGAGATGGATAATATTCATGCCATCAATAGGCTGTCTAGTGTTTAATTAAAATACTTTGAAAATGTCTAAAAAATTAACAATAGTTGTTTAAAAAATAATCAATAATGTAACAAGGTGTGTATAATGTCGAATAAATGCTCATTTTGGTGAAAATATTTGTTGACTTTTTTGCTCTATAAGAAAAAACCAGTCTTATCGACTGGTAACTTCAGTGCCTAAAAGCCATAGTGCAGTCGCATACATACGGCTTTTGTTATAGGTTGTAATGACCTGAAAATTTGGATAAGTGATGTAATAAATTGGTCCATAACTATCTTGCAATTGGATGACATTGACTAAATCGAGATCATCGATTTTTACCAATGGATTCATAGGGGTTACACCTTGAGCCTTGAGTACACCATAGGGTGTTGGCTGGTTTAAATCCTTTGCAATAATAGCATCTGGGTTGTTTCCGCTATAGCGAGCAGCAAAAGCAATCGGTTGATTACGCTGCCAACCATAATTTGCTAAATAATTTGCAATTGAACCAATGGCATCGACAGCTGAATTACGCAGGTCAACATGACCATTGCCATCGTAGTCCACACCAAATTTTGGAATGTTACTTGGCATAAATTGAGGATAACCCACAGCACCTGCATATGAACCGACGACAGAGTTGGTTGGAACACCATCTTTATATGACCAAGCAATCAGTGCAGCAAGTTCATCTTGGAAATATTGCGCACGGCGTTCATAGCCAAAACCAAGGGTCGCCAAAGCATCACGGGTGATAAAATTACCTTTATTGCTGCCATAGCCTGTTTCAACACCCAAAATGCCTAAAATCACGGATTGAGGCACACCAAATTGTTGTTCTGCACGATTTAAAGTGTCGGCATATTGATTTTTGAAGCGAACGCCGCGTTGAATTGTACTTTCAGCTAAAAAGTTGGTTTTGTATTGGTACCAAGGCTTTGATTCGCCAGGTCTATTCATAATGCTAATAATGTTGGGTAGGTTTTTACTGCCTTGCATTGCCCAATCAATTTGATTTTCACTCAGACCATAGGTTTGCATTGCATTTTGTTTAAAGCTTGCATATGCAGGATGAGATTGGAAGTCGTTAGCCTGACAAAAACTGGTCAGTGAAATTGAACCGGCCATAATGGCAATATGTGATAGTTTTTTATAAAAATTTCGATTTAGCATAAATAAAAAATTTCCAGTTGCTTTAGCGATGAGTATGAACAAAATTTCGAGGGGAAAAGATCCTGAAAATTGTGATGACCTTCTGGTTTCATAGCTCATTAAAGGTAAACGTTACCAATAGCAACTAAGATACCACTGACAGCGCATGCTTTCATAAATAGATATACAAAAAAAGACAAAGCAAAGGGTTTTTTCGCAGTTAACATATTGAAAAGTGACATATTCATTTACATAACTTGCAAATATTCACAAATCATTTGAAATAAAGATGACTCTAAAACTCATGCGTCATAAAAACGCAGAACGAGTAAACTTTATCGCGTTGCGAAATACTGTTTAGAAGCTACAAAAGTTGCAATGTTATATCTAAAAATAAAGGGACAGGATTAAAAAGGTACCGGTCTAAAACACATATATGCAAGCAGTGATTTATTCATTGCATAGTTTTTGTTCGTCAGCACTTCAATGCTGTTGAAAACGTCGCTATATATAGTAGAAATATAGACTGAATGATAAAAAAGAAAGAGATTGAATATTAAAATGGACGCATTGAGATTTAAGCCAAAATGACGGCTCACATTAAAATATGATCTATATTCAGGTCCTTCCTGTTCTTTGTAGATTCTTAAAAATTGTGGATATCAATGTACTGTCTTTCTTTTAATAAAAATCTGTTCAATTCTAGAACTGTGTTTGCATGACTATATAGTCATTGTATCGGGATTCGATTATATGCGTTTAGCCATAAAAAAACCTAGCCAAAGCTAGGTTTTGACGAAAAGCGAGATTTATTTGTTAAACATCGCATCATGTGCTTCTGCAAGGGCACTTAGCTCTTCTTTGGTTAAATTTGGGAAAATCTTATCAATTGCAATATGAATAGCTTTAATCACAGCAGAAGAACCGATATCGGCTGCTTTACGTTTAATCATGCCTAAATCGAGTGTTTTATTAAAATCATTCATAAAATGACGCACTGCAGCTTCAGCAAACTGTTTATACAGTTCACCAAAAGCAGCTTTATTGATATCTACACCCGATTTAATTTCGGCATAACTGTTCTTAAGGTTAGTGACCAATCCTGCATCTAAGTTCAGACCTACACGATAAGTGCCAGTCGCGTCTTGAAATAAACTTCGTTCTGAAAATTCAATGGATTGTTTCACCACATCATTCGGAGATTTACCCAATAGCTGCTTTAACAATACAGCGACTGTTGATTTGACATAGCCAGCCAGTTTTTCTGCTGTGTCGCGCTTATCGCTTGCAGGAAACAGATGAACAGGAGCTAATATAGTTGCACCAATGATTTCTTCATTAATCAGCAAAGCTGTTTTATCACGTAAAGGATAAAGGGGTTCACTCGAATTTTTTTTCGCGTGACCATTTTGGATACTGCTTAGAAGTTCCTCAGAAGGAATAAAACCAAAAAATGGCATCACTAACCTCAATTTTTTTATTGTCGCGCCAATCGAATGGGGCGAGGCATCCATGTTAAATCCGATACACGACAAGGGTTGATATCCAATCCACCACGGCGTGTATAGGCAGCATATACCATCAGCTGACTTGGTTTTAAATGTTGCCAAATATCGGCAAACATTTGCTCCACACATTGTTCGTGGAAACCATTATGCTGACGGTAAGAAATAATATAAGCCAGAATACTACGATAACAAGGCTTAGTACCTTTATACCGTATAAATACTGTTCCCCAATCAGGTTGACCCGTGACTGGACAGTTACTTCTTAATAAATGTGAATAAAGTTGAATTTCAACTTCTTCTTGCGCTGCATCTTCATCTAAAGAGAGTAAAGCTGCATTTGGATGATTTTCTAACTGGGTGGGTTCTAAGTCATCAATACAGATGCCTTGCGGTTTTGAAATTTCAACTTCATCAACATGAAATAGATCAATAGTCACAGCGGCATTGGCTGCAGCAGATAAGTCTTTTTCAACGGTTGCTTTAAACGCTGCCTGAGAATCAAATTTGGTAAAGTTCATACTATTAAAGTAGAGCTTTAAAGATTTCGATTCGATGAGGTTGTCTGAACTTGCAGGCAAAGTTAAACGGCCAATAGCGACTTGAGGCACACCAGAAGCATTTAACCAAGAAATTTCAAAAACATGCCACCAGTCTGTACCTTGGCGGATGCCTTCCACATGGGCATATTGTTCACGTGCAGTGGCACGTGCAATCGGAAACAGAATATCGGGTTGGTATTCTGTTGGGTAGTTGGTGTTTTTACCTAAAAGGGATTGTTCTACACTCATTATTCACGCATTCCTGAACCACGAGAAAGTAAATGATACGCCACGCCATAAAGTACAACGCAACATGCAGTAATTACTGTCAGTGAAATACCGACATTCACATCGCTATGACCTAAAATACCGTAGCGGAATGCATTGACCATATACACGACAGGGTTGATTAAAGAGAGATTTTGCCAAAAAGGACTCAGTGATGAGATGGCATAGAAAACACCGCCTAAATAAGTCAGCGGAGTCAGGACGAAAGTCGGGATAATCGAAATGTCGTCAAAAGATTTTGCATAAACAGCATTAATAAATCCGCCAAAAGAAAACAGCAGCGAAGTAATGAGAACTGTATATATAGTTACGAAGATATTGGTCAGGTGTAATTCAGTAAAAAATAGGCTCATCGCTGTGACAATAAAGCCGACTAAAACACCACGGCAAACGCCACCGATCACATAACCCCAAAGCACCATGTGTAACGGCACCGGGCTCATGATTAATTCTTCGATGCTTTTTTGAAATTTTGCACTAAAGAAACTGGATGACACATTGGCATAGCTGTTGGTGATGACCGCCATCATAATTAAGCCGGGCACGATGAACTGCATATAGCTAAAACCGCCCATTTGCCCAATGCGTGAACCGACTAAATTACCGAAAATCACAAAGTACAAACTCATGGTGATCGCAGGTGGGAGAAGAGTTTGCGGCCAAATACGCATGAAACGGCGAATTTCTTTATAAACTAAGGTGTAGAGGGCAATACACAGTTGGTTAAAATTCATTGTGCTGCACCTTCAAGATTTTTTTCGACCATACGGACAAACAGTTCTTCTAGTCGGTTAGATTTATTACGCATACTACGAACCTGAATACCTTGAGATTCCATGAGTTGGAATAAATCATTCAAGGTATGGGCTTTATCCATAGTGACCTCTAAAGTGACGGGGTCAACTAAGTTGAAACGAACACCAATAATTTCAATATGGATGGGTTCAATGGGTTCGGCTAAATCGAAAATAAAGGTTTCTTCATTTAACTGACTGAGGAAACCTTTCATGCTGGTGTCTTCTTTAATCACACCACGATCAATAATTGCGATTCGACGGCACAACATTTCAGCTTCTTCTAAATAGTGTGTCGTTAAAATAATGGACGTGCCTTTTTCGTTCATTTCAGTGAGGAAATCCCACATCGAACGGCGTAGTTCAATATCAACACCAGCAGTCGGCTCATCTAAAATCAGCAGTTTAGGTTCATGCATCATGGCACGAGCGATCATTAAACGGCGTTTCATACCGCCCGATAGCATGCGTGCTTGGGTGCTACGTTTTTCCCAAAGGCCAAGCTTTTCTAAATATTCCTCTGCACGTTTCTCTGCTATCTTTTTAGAAATACCGTAATAACCAGCTTGAGTCACCAAAATATCAAATGTTTTTTCAAATTGACCAAAGTTAAATTCTTGAGGTACAACGCCCAAACACTGCTTTGCATGCGAGGGATGGGTATCTAAATTGTGCCCAAAAATTTCGACAGTACCTGAAGTTTTACGGGTTAGTGAACTGATAATACTAATCGTGGTAGATTTTCCTGCACCATTGGGACCTAAAAGTGCATAAAATTCACCTTCGGGTACTGTTAAATCAATACCTTTAAGCGCCTGAAACCCATTTTTATAGGTTTTTGACAGCTGCTTTAACGTTAGTGCATCAGTCATAAATAATTCACTCTATAAATAGTGTGAGTATTGTGCGATATCGGGGCAAATAAACCAAGTAAATCGTATGGAATTCTGCATTTTAAAAATAGAACGTTGTATAAAGCTTAAGCAGAAAAATACCTAACATCTATATAGTTGCTTTACCTTAGAGTTTTTTTTGTTATGATGTGCGCAATCCAAAATAAGCGCTCATAGCTCAACTGGATAGAGTACAGGTCTCCGAAGCCTGTGGCGTGGGTTCGAGTCCCGCTGAGCGCACCATTTTTTAGTTTTGACTGTTTAACTAAATTTTGCGAATCAATAGCTTTTTTTTTATTACTACTTTTCTATTCAACCCGATCAATCTCAAAGCCCAATATTGCTTTAGCCATCATTGATGTATCTTTTTCTATATATAAAATTCAAAATATTTCTCAGTTCTTTTTATTCTAATTTCAAAGTCATACAAAACATCTAAATTGAAAGCTTATAAATAGTGGCAATAGTAATTTCACTGTATTTATATCTGCATCTAAATCAAAAGAATCTATTGAAAACACGATTATAAAAGTCATGCACCAAAATAGTGGAGCTTGGAAACTTAATAGAACACTTATCGTTTTGTATTGCCTAAATAAAATAGGAAAACGATTGGTGCTTTAGTATTAACATACTAAAAAATAACAAAAAATTAATTTTGGCATGATGTGTGCAATACAGTATTCAAACTTGGATACAAGAATGAGCACATCAATGAACCCAATAAAAACTTTAGGCTGGACTTTAGAAGAATGGAAAGCGGGCTACGCGAATAACACAATTCAATTGGAAGAATTATATGCCTTGGTCGAGCAATTTGATCATGCAGATCCAGCATGGATTTCCATTGCCTCTATAGAGCAATTAACTGCGCAGATTGACGCTTTAAAACAAATCAAAAATGCTGCGGCCTTACCTTTATTTGGTGTGCCTATTGCAGTGAAAGACAATATTGATGTGGTGGGCTTTGCGTCAACGGCTGCGTTTAAATTATTTACGGACATAAAAACTGAAGATGCCTATGTGGTGCAACGCTTAAAACAAGCGGGTGCGATTATTGTAGGCAAAACCAATTTAGATCAATTCGCTACTGGTTTAGTGGGTACACGTTCGCCATTTGGTGCTGTGCCGAATACTTTTAATTCTGACTTTGTAAGCGGTGGTTCAAGTTCAGGTTCAGGCAGTGTGGTGGCGCGTGGTTTAGTCCCGATTGCGCTTGGTACAGATACAGCAGGCTCAGGGCGTATACCCGCAGCATTTAATAATATTGTTGGTTTAAAGCCAACCAAAGGTCGCTTTTCAAATACAGGCTTATTGCCTGCTTGTAAAAGCTTAGATTGCATTTCAATTTTTGCCTTAACCGTCGCTGATGCAACTGCAGTGGCAGAAGTTATGGAAGGTTTTGATGTAACCGACAGTTATTCACGTGTGAATCCTGCTACAGCGCCTGCAAAGTTCAGCGCACAATTAAAATTAGCCATTCCAAAACAATTAGAATTTTTTGGCGATGCTCAATCGGCGGATGCATTTCAGCATGCACTAACTGAATTAAAAAACTTAGGTGCAGAACTAACTGAAATTGATTTCAGTCCTTTTGCAAAATTGGCTGCACAACTGTATCAAGGGTCATGGGTCGCAGAGCGAACTGCTGCAGTTGCAGACTTATTAGAAACATCGGTACAAGACTTTGATCCAACGGTTTTAGAAATTATTCAAAAAGGTCAGCAGTACACTGCGGTGGATGCTTATAACGCCGAATATTTAAAGCAAGAATTGGCTCGAGACATTCAGCAAACCTTAGCGCAATTTGATGCCTTGGTGGTGCCAAGCTCACCAACCATTCATACACTGGCTGAAATGGCCGAAGCGCCAATTGATAATAATAGCCACTTTGGTACCTATACCAACTTCACCAATTTGGCTGACCTCAGTGCCATCGCTGTTCCTGCAGGCTTTCGAGCCGACAGCTTGCCATTTGGTATCACATTCATTGCGCCTGCTTGGCATGATATGGCTTTAGCTGACTTTGCAGAAAAATGGCAAAACCATCTGAAATTACCACTCGGTGCAGTAGCTAAAACATTGCCTGAAGTAGCTTCAGTCATTTCTGCACCATCTGCACAGCATTTTCGAGTTGCAGTGGTAGGCGCACATCTCACAGGTATGCCACTCAATTTCCAACTGACAACACGTCAAGCCGTGCATGTCGAAACCACAACCACTTCTGCTGATTATGCCCTCTATGCACTGCCGGGCACAGTACCGCCAAAACCAGGTTTAGCACGTCAGGAATCGGGTCAAAAAATTATTGTCGAGCTTTGGGATATTCCAAAAGCACGCTTTGGTGAATTTGTTGCTGAAATTCCAACACCACTAGGGATGGGCAATGTCGAGCTTGCCGATGGACGTTGGGTGAAAGGCTTTATTTGTGAACCTTATGGCTTAAACGGTGCAAAAAATATCAGTGAATTCGGTGGCTGGCGCGCCTATATCCAATCACTACAAGCAACAACAGCAAAATTAAATTAAAAATTCGGGGGAAATAATTATGTTTAAAACAGTTTTAATTGCAAACCGTGGTGAAATTGCTGTTCGTGCGATTCGTACATTAAAGAAACTCGGTGTTCAGTCGGTTGCCGTATATTCAGAGACAGACCGTTATGCACAACATGTCTTAGATGCAGATGTGGCGGTGTCGCTTGAAGGTGTTAAGCCTGCAGAGACTTATTTAAGTATTGAAAAATTGATTCAAGCAGCCAAACAAACTGGCGCTGAAGCAATATTTCCCGGTTATGGTTTTTTGTCAGAGAGTGCTGACTTTGCTCGTGCATGTGAAGAAAATAACATTGCCTTTATGGGGCCAACGGCTGAACAAATTTTAGAATTTGGTTTGAAGCATCGTGCACGTGAATTGGCAGCTGCAGCGAATGTACCCATGACACCGGGCACAGGTTTATTGGCAAGTTTAGATGAAGCACTCGCATCTGCGGCAGAGATTGGCTATCCCGTCATGCTGAAAAGCACTGCGGGTGGTGGCGGCATTGGTTTAACGCGATGTGATGATGAACAATCATTAAAAGATGCGTATGAAAGTGTAAAGCGTCTAGGCGAGCAATTCTTTAAAGATGCGGGTGTTTTCCTCGAACGTTTTGTCGATAAAGCCCGTCACGTAGAAGTACAAATTTTTGGTGATGGTTTAGGTCAAGTCGTTGCTTTTGGGGAGCGCGATTGTTCATTGCAGCGCCGTAACCAAAAAGTCGTTGAGGAAACACCGGCACCGCACTTACCAGAAGCAACACGTCAAAAATTGCACCGTGCTGCTGTAGAGCTTGGTCAATTGGTGAAATACCGCAGCGCAGGTACGGTTGAGTTTATCTATGATGCTGCCCGTGATGAAGTGTATTTCCTTGAAGTGAATACCCGTTTGCAGGTTGAACACCCAGTCACTGAAATGGTGACAGGATTAGATCTGATTGAATGCATGCTTAAAGTGGCGGCAGGTAATGCTCTGGACTGGGAAAAACTCAGCAATATTCAGCCCAATGGTGCTGCCATTGAAGTGCGAATTTATGCGGAAGATCCAGTGAAAAACTTCCAGCCAAGTCCGGGTGTGTTGACGGATGTGTATTTCCCTGAAGATATTCGTATAGATACTTGGGTGTCTACAGGGACTGAAATTTCACAATATTTTGACCCGATGATTGCCAAAATTATTGTGCATGCTGCAGACCGAGACAGTGCGATTGCCAAGCTAAAAACAGCCTTGGCTGAAACTCGCCTGAATGGCATCAGCACCAACTTAGACTATGCACATACCGTAGTTTCAGATGCACGCTTTGAAAATATGCAAATCTGGACACGTCTGCTGGATGATTTTAAATACGTGCCAAATGTAATTGAAGTGCTGCAACCGGGCACGCAAAGTTCGATTCAAGACTATCCAGGGCGTGTAGGCTATTGGGATATTGGTGTACCGCCATCAGGCCCGATGGATGATTATGCATTTCAGTTGGCCAATCAAATTGTCGGTAATCCAAAATCGGCAGCAGGCTTTGAGTTTACCTTACAAGGACCAAGTCTTAAATTTCATGCCGATAGCATCGTAGCCATTGCAGGTGCGCCATGTAGCGCGACTCTAGATGGTGTGAATGTCGATTTTTGGCAGCCGATCAGCATCAAAGCCGGGCAAACTTTGGCACTCGGACAAGTTGAATCGGGTTGCCGTACATATCTTGCAATCCGCAATGGGTTAAATGTACCTGAATATCTAGGCAGCCGTTCAACCTTTGCATTGGGTAATTTTGGCGGTCATGCAGGGCGAGTACTGCGTGCAGGTGACATGATTAAAATGGTCAATCCAAGTTTGCCTTTGGATGGACTGGAAATTGCTACAGCAGCACCACAAGCTTTGGCAGCAGAGCGTATTCCAAGCTATGGCAAAGAATGGAAAATTGGCGTGTTGTATGGTCCGCATGGTGCACCAGATTTCTTTAAATCTGAATATATTGAAGAATTCTTTGCTTCAACATGGAATGTGCACTTTAACTCAAACCGTTTAGGTATTCGCCTAACAGGCCCGACACCATGCTGGGCACGTGAAAATGGCGGTGAAGCAGGTTTACATCCATCCAATGTGCATGACTGTGAATATGCTATTGGGGCGATTAACTTTACCGGAGATTTCCCAGTGATTTTGGCGAAAGATGGCCCAAGCCTCGGTGGCTTTGTTTGCCCAGTGACGATTGCCAAAGCAGAACTTTGGAAAATTGGTCAGCTTAAGGCAGATGACAGCATTAGTTTCTATCCGATGAGTGTTGAACAAGCCAATGCATTGGAAGTTCAGCAAATTGCCGATATCCAAAACTTTGCTCAAGCACCTGAAAAGTCAGCGTTGGTCAATTTTGAATGCAAGCCTGAAGGGATATTGGCGGTTCGTGAAGCAGATGCACATGCGCCAAAAGCGGTCTATCGTCAGGCAGGTGACAGTTATATCTTGTTGGAATATGGCGAAAACGTTCTCGACCTTGCATTGCGCTTACGTGTTTATCGACTGATGCAGCTCATTCGTGAAGCGAATATTGATGGAATCTTAGAGCTTTCACCGGGTGTGCGTTCACTGCAAATTAAATATGATGGATTGTGTTTCAGCCAAGCGAATTTAATTCAGTTCTTATTAGGACTCGAAAATGAGATGGGAGATTTGAGCCAAATCAAGATTCCATCCCGTATTATTCACTTGCCGATGGCATTTGAGGATTCGGCCACTTTAGGTGCTGTAGAACGTTATCAAGAAAGTGTCTGTGCTAAAGCGCCTTGGTTGCCAAATAACGTCGATTTCATTCAGCGCATTAATGGCTTAGACTGCCGTGAGCAAGTCAAAGACATCATTTTTGATGCCAATTATCTGATTTTAGGTTTGGGGGATGTGTATTTAACTGCACCTTGTGCAGTGCCAATTGATCCGCGTCATCGTTTGCTCAGCTCGAAATATAACCCTGCACGTACTTTTACCGCAGAAGGCACAGTGGGTATTGGCGGTATGTACATGTGTATCTATGGCATGGACTCACCGGGCGGTTATCAGTTGATTGGTCGTACATTGCCCATTTGGAATAAGTTTAAAAAGAACAAGCAGTTTGGCGATCAGCAATGGTTCTTACACTTCTTTGATCAAATTAAATATTATGAAGTAACCGAAGCTGAACTGGATCAATTCCGTGCTGACTTTGCCAATGGTGTGGCGGAAATCAAAATTGAAGAAACTGAATTTGATTTTGCAGCCTATCAAGCCTTTTTGGAAACAGAAAAGGACAGTATTGCAGAATTTAAAGCGCAGCAGCAACAGGCATTTACAACTGAAGTTGAACGCTGGAAAGATGAGTTTGATGCGCCTGCGGAAATGGAAATCCTGCAAGATGATACCGACTATAGCCAGTATGCAGCCTTGAATGCATCGATGACCGGCAACATTTGGAAAATTTTTGTCGAAGCGGGACAGTCTGTGAAGAAAGGTGAGACTGTAGCCATTATTGAAGCGATGAAAATGGAGCTTCCAGTCTATGCCGATGATGATGGTATCGTGAAAGCGATTATCTGCCGTGCAGGACAAACGGTACATAGCGGTGAGCCGCTGGTTTATATGGAATAAACATGACCACAACCACCATTGTTGGGAAAAGCTCAGACAACTTGTCTGAGCTGGTTTTCCAAAAAATAAAAAACGATATTTTTGATTTCCAGCTCAAACCGGGCGCACGTTTTACCGAATCTGAAATTGCCGAGTTGTATGAAGTGAGCCGTACACCCGTACGTCAGGCTTTATACCGTTTACAGCAAGATGGCTATGTAAGAGTACATTTTCGTAGCGGTTGGGAGGTGAAGCCGCTTAACTTTAAAGCTTATGAAGAACTGTATGATTTGCGGATTTTGCTTGAATGCTATGCCATTGAGCAGCTCTGCAAAATGGAATCAGAGCAGCTCAAACAGGCTTTACAGGACTTGGTGAATTTGTGGTGTATTCAGCCTGAGCAGTTTTTGCATGATTTAAAAACTTTATCGATGCAAGATGAAGCATTTCACTGCCAATTGCTTGAAGCAATCGCTAATAGTGAAATGGCAAAGGTGCATCGGGATGTGAGTGAAAAAATCCGTATTATTCGTCGCTTAGATTTTTCTAAAGATTATCGAATTGAAGCCACTTATGCAGAGCATCAACAGATTTTACAATTGATCCTTGGACATAATGTTACAGCGGCATTGGAGAAAATGCGCAGCCATATTCAGCAAAGTAAAGAAGAGGTGAAAAAAATTACTTTGGAAATGTTGGCGCGAATGGCATAGAACTATTTGCAAAAGATCTAGCTCACGATAATTCACGGTAGATATGTATTTTACGAGTCAATCTGTGTCGTTAGGGGCGTACTTAGAGCTATAAATAGATGTATTCATTGGTTAATATGATGGAGAAAAATAAAAAAGACCACGAAGGGGAGATTCTTTATTTCAACTTTAGAAAACGCGATTTCATTGGCGACTGAACGCCATTTCGGACAAGTCGATAAAGCGGGTCAAGCTTATATTCAGCATCCACTTCGTGTGATGCAAAATGTGCAACATCCCGATGCTAAAATCGTCGCTGTATTACATGACATTTTAGAAGATACTGCGACAACGACGGATGAGCTTCGTGCTATGGGTTTTCAAGCCCATATTATCGACGCGATACTAGCACTGACTAAAACAGCCGGTGAGAACCGATTTCAAGCTGCGCAGCGTACTGCTAAAAATGCAATTGCGTGTGAAGTAAAACTCAGTGATTTACACGACAATATGGATTTGTCTCGTTTAACTTTGGTCACAGCAAAAGATCGACGTCGTTATCAACAATATGTAAAAGTTAAAAGTAGATTAGAGCGTGCTCGGAGCGTCCATTTACATTTGATCGATTTAAATCTAACAACAGATTATCCGAGATTTCAATTTCAAAGTTCAAAGCAAAATTTTCAATATCTGCTTAATGCGATGTTTGATCTAGAGCATTCATTAGGTGGCGTTCAGATTGGAAGTCCACAGGAGTGGTGGATTTTATTTGAAGATGTCAGTGCATATTTTGCATATTGCCAAAGAAAGGGTGCCGTTCCCAAGCAGGCAACATTCTTAGATTTAATTTTAACCACAGATCGGGACTATTTCGGGGGCATCTTTCAAGCTGAACAAGATCGGCAATTATTTGCTTCTATGTTTGGCGTCTTTATGCAAAATCATTTTTATCGCGTGGAAACTTAAGACAGAAACTGTAGACTGTATCGGCAATACAACAATATAAAGTCACCATTGATTGATGAATTTTATCTAAATGTTGAGCTACTGAGCGTCATTTAAAAACATCTCAAAATGCTTGATTTCGAGATGTTTAAAGTGATTCCATCTATTTAGACGTAAATGAATTTTGAAATTTTATCGGCACATTCTATGACGGTATTGGCAACTTCTCCACGGAATTGAGCTTCTGTATAGGTGCTCAAAGGGCAACTGACCGACAAAATAGCGCTCATTTTCCCACTTGCCTGACTATATATAGGCGCAGCACAAGCGGCCATATCTGTATTGAAATGTCCCCAGCTCACCATAAATGGCTGATTGCGTACTTCACGCAGTCGTTCTAATAAAGCCTCAATATTACGCGGTGTACGTTCCGAAAATATTTTCCAATCTTGAATATTTTCATAACGCTTGATGACTTCAGCTTCCGAAAGTTGCGACAAAATCAATTGACCAATCACCGTTGCATGTGCAGGCCAGCGTGTGCCGATATGCACGGTACTGGTAAATGGACCATTGGACTGAACATTGCTGACGAAAACAATATCTGTGCCTTCTAAGACCGATAAATGCACCGCAATTTTAATTCGGTCACGCAGTTCGCGCATGATCGGCGCAGCCAAATCGGTCAGTGATGATTTAGATAAGCTGTTAAAGCCCAGTTCCATCACATTGCTGTTGAGCGCATAGGTTTTTTGCGACATTTTTCGCAGGTAGCCGCAGTGCTCTAAGGTGTGAATTAAACGAAAAGCGCTGGAACGGTTTACATCTATTTTTTCCGCGATTTCAGAAATGGTCATTTCCTGATGATGTTGATCGAATAATTTTAAAATGGCCAAGCCACGAATTAAGCCTGGGACTAAATAGCGCTCGTCATTGGAAGATTCAGTTTCTTTCTCTAAAGAGGCATCGTTATTAATTGAATTCATTTGCCAAGCTCATCTTTGATCAAGTTTATATAAAAATAAATAACCTATTGGGGCTATTTTAGCGGCCTAAAAATGAGATCGCAATGTTTATATATAAAACATTTATTTGTAAATAAAACATTGCAAAATGTGTTTTTTAACTATCTTGATGAAATATATAAATTTATAAAAATTGACAATTAAATTGCTCACGCATTATTCTATTCATAATGTTTCAAATATTAAATATTGTTTTGCATATAAAACATGGAAGATGAGCATATGAACTGGATATCTGTTTGCAAAGTGAATGAAGTCGCTGATGAAGAGCCAAAAGCGGTTGAAGTCGAAGACAAAAAGATCGGTGTCTTTCTTATCGAAGAAAATTATTTCGCGGTTGAAAACGTCTGCCCGCATGCATTTGCGTTACTGACAGAAGGCTTCATTGAAGGACTGACAGTTGAATGCCCGCTGCATGAAGCGATTTTCAACTTGGATACAGGGGCTTTGGAAAGTGGCCCTGGTTGCAGAGATTTATGTACTTACCCAGTACGCGTTGAAAACGGTGAAGTTCAAATTCAACTCTAAGGCTGAAGGAAGAAAAGGAAATATTCACATGAAAGCATTTAACGAAAAGCTAGCTAAATGGATTAACGCAACGCCTTCGAATGACGCAGGCATTAACAATATTCAAATTCCGGGTCAGGTTGAACATTTGGTTTGGCAAAACCGCAGCCGCGCGCCGAGCCAATATGAATTGGATTTTGTGCAGCATTTAATTCAAGCCTTCAATAACGATGTGACAGAACTGGATGCATTAACCGATGCACTGAATCAGCAAGGGTTTAGAACAGTAGCAGGAGAGGTTTGGACCACTGAGAGCTTCTCGAAAGAAATGCAGCGTCTAGGCTATTAAGAAAAGGATTTCATCATGACTGCAGAAATTAATTTAGAACAATATTTGGATCTTGGTCTGCGTGATCAATGGTATCCAGTCTTGGCAAGCTGGGAAGTAGGTTCAAATCCTGTTGGGATTACCCGTTTAGGCGAAAATATTGTGGTATGGCGCGATGAGCTAGGCGCTGTACATGCACTAGAAGACCGCTGTCCGCACCGAGGCGCACGTTTATCGCTTGGCTGGAATTTGGGTAACCGCGTTGCTTGTTGGTATCACGGTGTAGAAGTACGTCATGACGGCGTGGTGGAAGATGTGCCAGCAGTAAATGATTGCCCGCTCAAAGGCAGCGACTGTGTAAAATCATATCAAGTCAAAGAAATGAATGATGCGATCTTCATTTGGTTTGGTCTTGATGCTAGTGAAGCGCCTGCAGAACTTAACTTACCCGATCAGCTGTCAAGTGATGAGTGGAGCTCATTCCTATGTATGGCAGATTGGAAAGTGAATCATCAATATGCCATTGATAACGTGATGGACCCGATGCACGGCACATACCTGCATTGTACATCGCACTCGATGGCGGAAGGTGAACGTACAGCTGAAATGAAGCACCGCGCAACCCAAGATGGTTTCGTCTTTGAAAAAGAAGGTCAAACTGGTGTGAACTTTGACTGGGTTGAATATGGTCAAACGGGGGCGGCATGGTTACGTTTATCGATTCCTTACCGTAAGTCTTTTGGTCCGGGTGGTGAGTTTTGGATTGTCGGTTTTGCTACCCCGATTGATGCCGACAACACGCGCGTATTTTTCTGGCGCTGCCGTAAAGTCTCTGGCTGGCAGCGTAATGTATGGCGCTTCTTGTACCGTAACCATCTTGAGCAATTGCACTGGGATGTACTTGAACAAGACCGCATTATCTTAGAAAACATGGCGCCCAATGCACGTCAACACGAATTCCTTTATCAGCACGATGTAGGCTTATCTCGCTTACGCCGCCTGATGAAAAAAGAGGCGGAAAAGCAAATCAAAAAAATCTTAGCGCTGCGTGAAGTGAAAGATGAAAACCGCATTGAAATGAAGGAAGCGTCAAATGGCTAATGTGCAGATTTTAGCCGGCAAGCGCATCTTGGTTACCGGAGCTGCGCGCGGCCTAGGACTTGATTTCGCCCAAGCGGCTGCTGAAGCAGGCGCTGCGGTGGTGATGGCTGATATCTTGGCAGATCAAGTGCATGATGAAGCGCAAAGCTTGGCGAAAAATGGCTTAAAAGTCTCATCTGTCATGATTGATTTGAGCGATAAAAATTCGATTCAAAATGCCGTACAAATTGCCGTAGGTGTTTTAGGTGGATTGGATGGCTTGATCAACTGTGCTGCTTTGGCGACAGGGGTGGGCGGTGTAGATATGATGAGCTATGACGAAGCGCTTTGGGACCGTGTGATGACGGTCAATGTTAAAGGCACTTGGTTGGTTTCTCAAGCTTGCGTACCACATTTAAAAGCGTCAGGGCAGGGAAAAATTATCAATATTGCTTCCGATACAGCGCTGTGGGGCGCACCAAAGCTGATGGCTTATGTTGCAAGTAAAGGCGCCATTATTTCGATGACCCGTTCAATGGCAAGTGAGTTAGGCCCAGACAATATCTGTGTGAATACCATCAGCCCAGGTTTAACACTGGTCGAAGCCACAGAATATGTCCCGCAATCACGCCATGATTTGTATGTGAATGGAAGAGCAATACAGCGTCAACAACTTCCGCAGGATGTGAACGGCACAGCCATTTAT
This sequence comes from Acinetobacter sp. YH12145, assembly GCF_013418335.1. Classification (NCBI taxonomy): domain Bacteria; kingdom Pseudomonadati; phylum Pseudomonadota; class Gammaproteobacteria; order Moraxellales; family Moraxellaceae; genus Acinetobacter; species Acinetobacter sp. YH12145. Next base: position 168,194 of record NZ_VPCE01000002.1, read on the forward strand.
CTGCTTTCAGATTTATCATCTTTTGTGACCGGACAGAATATTCCTGTGAATGGCGGTTTCGTATTTAATTAAGGAGCAAGACATGATTACAGGAATTGAAGTCCTTAAATTTGGTGTCGAAAACCGCCAAGAGGCAAAGACATTTTTAGCTGATTTTGGCTTAAAGTCGGTGGCAACAGATATTGATGGTACAGATTTATATCAAACGCAAAATGGCAGCAAACTGTATCTTTTTGATACCTCTGATGCACGTTTACCGCCAGCCATTGAAGCCGGTTCAACACTACGTGAAGTAACGTGGGGTGTTGAAAATGATCAAGATTTTGACAGTTTAAAAGCAAATTTAGCCAATGAGCCGGGTTTTGCTAGTTTGGCTTCACATGTGCAGTGCCGCGATCCGAATGGCATGACCATTGTGTTTAAAAAAAGCATAACGCATACATTGCCAGAAGCGAAAACGGAAGGCATTAACCAATTTGGCAATATACAACGTGTGAATGCAGCTAGTCCTGTGTATGAAAAAGCAGAACCGGTAGCCATTGGCCACGTAGTGTTTTTCACACCAGATTTGGAAACGACACAAGCATTTTATATTGAGAAAGTTGGCTTCCATTTATCCGATGCTTACCGTAAGCGCGGTGCATTCTTACGCTGCCGCGGCGAAGGTTTCCATCATGATTTGTTCTTATTGTCCGTGCCGCATAAACCAGCGGGCTTGAACCATGTCGCATTTGTGGTCCGTGATATTCATGAAGTCATTGGCGGCGGTTTAAGCATGAACCGTCAAGACTGGTCAACCTTTATTGGTCCGGGCCGTCACCCAATTTCATCGGCTTACTTTTGGTATGTGAACTCACCATTGGGCGGTGCTTTTGAGTACTACACCAATGATGATTACCTAACTGAAGCATGGCAGCCGCGTGTAGAAGAGCACAGCTTGGAATTATTTACCGAATGGGCAATTGAAGGTGGTTTGGACCATGAAACCCGCCGTCAAGTAAAGCCTGCCTAAGGTAAATGGTGATAAGGAGATCAGCATGAACAGAATAGTGATTGTCGGTGCAGGCCAAGCCGCAGGATGGGCAGTACATACTTTACGTAGTCAAGGCTTTGACGGTGAAATTCACGTAGTTTCAAATGAAGAGCAGGTGTTCTATGAACGTCCGCCATTGTCAAAGCAAGTGCTGTCACAAGAAGCAGAAGTAGAAAGCTTGAATCTGTTTTCTCATGAGCAGGTGAATGATTTTTCAGTGACTTGGCATAAGCCAGATCATGCGGTCAAACTGGATAAAGCGGATAAAACCGTTCATTTGGAAAGCGGCAAAGTTTTGCCTTATGACAAATTACTAATTGCGACGGGCAGCCGAGCGCGTATTCCTGTTTCAGCGTGGTCGAGCATGCATAATGTTTACACCATGCGTGATATTCAAGACTGCCAAAAGCTAACAGAAAAATTTAAATCTGCAGAACATATTGCCGTGATTGGCGGTGGCTGGATTGGTCTAGAAATTGCTGCAACTGCGCGTAAGCAGGGCAAGCAGGTTGAAATTTTTGAATACGGTTCACGCCTTTGCGCACGCAGTGTCAGCCCAGAAGTTTCTGATTTTCTCAAGCAGTTGCATGAAAGCAATGGTACAGCGATTCATTTAAATGCGACCAAATTGCATCTGATCGAAACAGCAGATCATCATGTTGAAGTGTTTGATGCAGACATTAAATTAAAACAGTTTGATTGTGTGGTGGTCGGTGCAGGTGCAGAAATTGCAAAAGAACTGGCTGCACTCGCCGAGCTCGATGTGAAAGACGGCATTGTGGTCAATGAATATGGACAAACCTCAGATGTAGACATCTATGCTGCAGGTGATGTTGCGATTCATCCATCACTCGGTTACTGCATTCAGTCTTGGGCGAATGCGCAAAATCAGGCTATTTCTGCAGCAAAATCAATGTTGGGTGAGATGACAGCCTATCAGGATATTCCGTGGTTATGGTCAGATCAGTATCAATGCAACATTCAGATTTTAGGGACTTATCAGCCTGAAAAAACTCATCAGGTGGTGATTCGTAAAACTACAGAAACGCAAATTAGTTTTTTCTATTTAGATGCAAATCAACAGCTGCTGAATATGATCGCAGTGAATGATTCAAAATTAATCAAACTGGCAAAACGATGGATGGCCAGCCAGCGCGAATTGGATCCAGCTCAATTGCAAGATCCACACTTTAATTTAATGAAATTGAAATAAGCGTTTAAAAAATATTAGCCCATGAATGAAAGGATTTACCCATGGATAATGATGCAAAAACAGGATTAAAGCATTGGACCCCTGCGATCATTTTAATGATCTGCGTGGTACTGGCTTTCTTTGACAAAATCAGTATTGCAGTCTTGTTTTCAGATGCAACCTTCCAAAATGCGATGGGCATTGCACAGGACAAGGCAAAACTAGGCTGGCTGATGACGAGCTTTTTGCTGGCTTACGGTTTTTCGTCAATGTTCCTGAGCTTTTTAGGCGATATTTTCTGTCCTAAAAAAATGCTGTTTTGGAGTGTGACCTCTTGGGGCCTATTGATGTTTTTGATGGGTTTCACCACAGATTATTCTACGATGATGACGCTGCGCGTTCTGCTCGGTTTAGCAGAAGGCCCATTGTTTGCTTTGGCTTATACCATTGTGAAGCAAACCTATACCGACCGTCAGCAAGCGCGTGCTTCGACAATGTTCCTCCTCGGAACTCCCATTGGCGCATTCCTAGGCTTTCCGATTACTGCATTTGTTTTGGCGCACTATGACTGGCACACCACGTTCTTTGTTATGGGGGCATTGACCTTCATTGTATTGATACTGATTGTGTATGGCCTACGTAACCTACAGTTGAAACGCACAGTGGATTTGGAAGGTGTTGGTAAACGCGTAAATTTCCGTACCCATGTGGCGCATACCAAGACTTTGCTAAGCAACGGTTCATTCTGGTTACTGTGCATCTTTAACATTGCATTGATGACTTACCTCTGGGGTTTAAACAGCTGGGTGCCTTCGTACTTAATTCAAGACAAAGGCTTTAACTTAAAAGAATTCGGTGCCTACTCAAGTCTTCCATTCATTGCGATGTTAGTGGGTGAAGTCGCTGGTGCATTCCTTTCGGACAAAATGGGCAAACGTGCGATTCAAGTGAGCGGTGGCTTACTGATTGCAGGGATATTCATGTATGCCATGGTGATTGCAACTGATCCTGTGATGGTGATTCTAGCGATGTCTCTAAGTGCTATGGCATGGGGCTTCGGTGTAGCAGCAGTATTTGCACTGTTAGCACGTATTACTACAGCAGATGTAGGCGCAACAGCAGGCGGTATTTTCAATGGTCTTGGTAACTTTGCCAGTGCAGCGGCACCGGTATTAATTGGAGCGATCGTAATGCAAACCGGTAGTTTCAATATTGGCATTACCTTCTTGGCAGCAGTCGCCGTGATCGGTTCCTTCTTCCTCGCGCCATTGCTGAAACGTTATTAAGGCTTGAGCCAAAGTTAAAGCCAAGAAATTAGCCCTTACTTTTATTTAACCGATATACATAACCGTCATGACGCTTAAAGCAACTGGTGCTGACGGTAAGAACAATTTAGATCAGATCCAGCTCCACTTTTATGAAATCGCAGTGAGCTGAAATAAGGAGAGAATCATGTCTGTACAGCAATTTGAATCTTGGAAACAGCCTGAAGGTCAAACATTAGAAGAATGGATTGGCGGACGCATCGCTCGCTTTGAAACGCGTCAATACGATTATGATGCACTCAAATTTCAAGCAGATTACGACCCGAAATACCGTCGTGCGCAAATGCGTTATATGGGGACAGGTGCAACAGGCGTAGCAAATGATGGAAATACGGTGCCTGCAGAAAACTTTACCTTTTCAACTATGGTCTTGCCACCGCAATGTGAAGGCCCACTGCATATCCATCACGATGTGGAAGAAGTGTTCTTTATGCTGCGCGGTGAAATTGATTTGTTTATTGAACATGAAGGTCAGAAGTTTTCAACCCGCTTAAAAGAACGTGACTTGATTTCAATTCCACCGGGGATTTACCGCGGCTTATTTAACCCAGGAAGTGAAGATGCCCTAATGTGCGTAATGCTAGGTACTGGCAAGCCGACGATTCCGAACTATCCGCCTGAACACCCTCTGTCTCAAATCAAGCGTTAATTTTAGGAAGAAAAGAGATGACTTTAGTTGAGCAATTGGCACAGTTTGAATTAAAAACCGTTCAGTTTGACGGTGTACAGCAATCTTACCGTGAGGCAGGCGCAGGCAAAGTTCTGGTCTTGCTGCATGGCATCAGTTCGGGTTCAGGTTCATGGGTCAAGCAGTTGCAAGATTTGAGTCATCATTTTCATGTGATTGCATGGGATGCACCGGGTTATGGCCAGTCAGATCCTTTAGCTGCAGAACAGCCGAATGCAGAAGATTATGCACAGCGTTTAAAAGGCATGTTGACTGCATTAGGCCTGAACTTAGGATCAGCTCCGGATCAAAACAAAATGATTTTGGTCGGTCATTCTTTAGGTGCAATGCAGGCAGCAGCCTTTAATGCACGCTATCCAGACATGGTAGATGCAGTGGTCCTTGCCAATGCAGCGCAGGGTTATAAAGGTAGTGATGCACAAAAGCAGCAAGATGTCTTTGAAAAGCGTCCAAAAATGCTGCAGACCTTAGGCGCATCAGGCATGGCGCAATCACGTGGGCCGCATTTGGTTGCTAATGCTTCAGCAGAGGCATTAGCGCTGATTGAAACAGTGATGCAAAACATTCAATTAGAAGGCTTTACTGATGCATCGTATCTTTTGGCCTATGACGCGATTCAAAGTTATTTAAACCCAGAACAGTACAATATTCATGTGATTAAAGGCATGGCGGATGGCATAACGCCTCCACAGGATATTCAAGCATTGGCGGATCAGTTTCAGTTGAATCCATGCTACGAAATTGCCGCTGCAGGCCACTTGAGTTATTTGGATCAAGCAGCGCAATTTAACCAAATTTTATTGTCGCTACATGACGCACGGATGTGAGATAGGAAAATGAGCTTCCAATTAGAAGGCAAAAAAGCAGTAGTCACCGGTGGCTCGTCTGGTATTGGCTTGGCAACGGTTGAGCTTTTGGTAGCCGAAGGCGCACAAGTTGCTTGGTGTGGTCGTGACGAACAGCGTTTGAATGAGTCAAAAGCACAGGTTTTATCACGGTACCCAAATGCCAAAGTCTTTACCTCAACTTGCAACGTTTTAGATAAAGTTGATGTGAAAAAATTTGCAGATCAAGTTCAAAAAGAATTTGGTGGCGTGGATATTTTAATTAATAACGCAGGCCAAGGTCGTGTTTCAAACTTCGAAAATACTGCGGATGAAGATTGGCTGAAAGAAGTTGAATTAAAATATTTCAGTGTGCTGCATCCTATCCGCGCATTTTTGCCGGCATTGCAGCAGTCAGAGTGTGCATCGATTACCAATGTCAATTCATTACTAGCGTTGCAGCCTGAACCGCACATGATAGCGACCTCATCTGCACGTGCAGCATTGTTGAATTTAACCCATTCATTGGCGCATGAATTTTCTCAATACGGTATTCGTGTCAACTCAATCCTATTGGGCATGGTGGAATCTGCACAGTGGAAACGCCGTTTTGCAGCCCGTTCTGATCAAAATCAAACGTGGGAAGAATGGATTGGCAATATCGCTAAAAAACGAGGTATTCCAATGGAGAGATTAGGCAAACCTGAAGAGCCCGCGCGCGCTTTGGTTTTCTTGGCATCGCCAATGGCGTCATATACCACAGGTTCCGCAATCGATGTTTCTGGCGGCTTTAACAAGCATTTATAAGGTGGGCATATGAAACAGCTGATGATGATTGGTTTTGGCGCAATGGCCAATGAGGTTCGCAGCCATTTGCCCAAAGACCTTAAATTGAAATGGGTGGTGGTACCAGAGCGCAGTATTGCCAGTGTACAGGACGCGCTTGCCGCAGATGTGCAGGTCATTTCCGATATCGACGATTGTGATGGCACGCCCGACTATGTGATTGAAGTGGCAGGCCAAGCTGCGGTGAAAGAACATGCCACGAAAGTTTTAGCAAAAGGCTGGAACATTGGCCTGATCTCTGTGGGCACTTTGGCTGACAGCGCTTTCTTTGAAGAGTTGCAAAATACCGCTGAACATTCGGGTGCACACATTCATTTACTGGCAGGTGCGATTGCAGGAATTGACGGCATTTCAGCGGCCAAAGAAGGTGGATTGGAAAAGGTCACTTATAAAGGCTGCAAAAGTCCAAACAGTTGGCGTGGCAGTTATGCAGAAAAGCTCATTGATTTAGATCAAGTGACTGAAGCCACCGTTTTTTATACCGGTACTGCGCGTGAAGCGGCATTGCATTTTCCAGCCAATGCCAACGTGGCTGCCACCATTGCATTGGCGGGTATCGGCATGGATGAAACCATGGTTGAGCTAACGGTCGATCCACATATTAACCAAAACAAACATACCATTATTGCCCAAGGGCGGTTTGGTCAAATGAGTATTGAAATGATTGGTGTGCCTTTGGAGAGCAATCCCAAAACATCAACATTGGCAGCATTGAGCGTGATCCGTGCATGCCGCAACAGCGTAGATGCGATTCAGATTTAAAAGGAATTTGGTGAGTGCCATGGTTAAAGAAATTTATATTGCAGGTGAATGGCGTTTAGGCCGCGGCAACGTGATTCAAAGTGTTTTTCCAGCAGACAATTCAGTCAATGCGGAAATTTCTACCGCAACGTTGGACGATGTTGAAGAAGCGATTACAAAGGCTGATCAAGCTTGGCGTAAGCCAGCGTGGCGCAATTCTTTGCCGCATGAGCGCGCAAAAATTTTGTACCGTGTCGCCGATATTATTGAAGCCCGCGCAGATGAATTATCTAAATTGCAAACTCGTGACAACGGGAAGCCTTTAGCCGAAACACGTGCTTTGGTGATGAGTGCAGCAGCAACGGCGCGCTTTAATGCCGCAGCTTGTGAAACTTTTAATGAAGAATTGACCACGCAGCGTGCATCTGACTTTTTGACCATGAGTGTGTATGAACCTGTAGGTGTGGTGGCAGCGATTACCCCTTGGAACTCTCCAATTGCCAGTGAAGTGCAAAAATTGGCACCCGCTATTGCAGCAGGTAACGCGGTGATTTTAAAACCAGCTGAAGCGACATCATTAATTGCTTTGGAGTTGGCAAAAATCTTTGAAGAAGCAGGCTTACCAAAAGGCATTTTGAGTGTGTTGGTTGGACGCGGCTCAGTGATTGGTGATGCTATTGCCCAACATCCTTTAGTACGCAAAATTTCTTTTACGGGCGGTACATCTACTGGCCGTCACTTGGCGCATATTGCTGCTGAAAAGCTGATTACCACGTCTTTAGAGTTAGGCGGAAAATCGCCAACAATTGTACTGCCAGATGCAGATATTGAAATTGCAGCCAAAGGTATTGCTTACGGTATTTTCAGTTCAGCAGGTCAGGCGTGTATTGCGGGTTCGCGTTTGTTTATTCACGCTTCCATTTATGACGAATTTTTAAAGCGATTAGTGGAAATCACTGAAGGTTTACGCGTGGGCCATCCTGAACAGCCAAATGTACATATGGGTTCACTTATTAACCAAAAGCATTTGGAATCTGTGCATCGGTATGTGGAATTAGCCAAAGCTGAAGGCGGTACGGTTGTTACGGGTGGTGAAGCGATCACTGAAGGTGAATTTGCCAAAGGCAGTTTCTACAAACCGACGATCATCACGGGTTTGAGCAACAGCGCGCAAACCTGCCAAGAAGAAATTTTTGGCCCTGTGTTGGTCGTTATGCCATACGACAATGAAAAAGATTTATTCGAGCAAGCCAACGATAGCTGTTTTGGTTTAGCGGCAGGGATTTGGACAGAAAGCTACCGTAAAGCATGGAAAATTGCCCGTTTGCTGGAAGTCGGTACGGTGTGGATTAACACCTATAAAAAATTCTCCATCAGCGCACCTTTTGGTGGTTTTAAAGACAGTGGAATTGGCCGTGAAAAAGGCCGTCTCGGTATCCTGTCTTATATGCAGCAAAAAAGTATTTATCTAGGTTTAAACGAGCAAGCCAATCCATGGTCGGACTAGCAGACTCAAAAAATTAGTAATCAAAAATTCAAGAATTTAAGGAAAGAACAATGACTGAACGTGTAAATGTAGGCGAAGCAATCGCTCGAGTTTTAGAACAGCATAATGTAGACAGCATGTATGGCGTGATTTCTATTCACAACTTGCCTATTGCAGATGCCGTAGGCCGCCGTGAAAAAATGCGCTTTGTCGCAGCGCGTGGTGAAGCAGGTTCTGTCACTATGGCAGACGCACATGCACGCTTTAAAGGTTTAGGTGTAGCTTTGACCAGTACTGGTGCTGGTGCAGGTAATGCTGTGGGTTCACTGATTGAAGCAATGAATGCAGGCAGTCCAGTGTTGCATTTAACAGGTCAAGTGGAACGTGAATATTTAGATCGCGATGCAAGCTTTATTCATGAAACTAAAGATCAACTGACTTTCTTAAAAGCATCAAGCAAAGCGGCTTTTCGTATTACCAGCCCAGACAATGCTGTTGGTGTTATTCGTGAAGCGATTCGCGTTGCGACGACTGTGCCTATGGGGCCAGTCAGTGTAGAAATTCCAATTGATGTGCAAGCGGCTGAAATTGATTTGCCAGCCAATCTTGGCCCAGTAAAAGCCATGCAACTGCCGCAAGCGGAAAATGCTGAAATTAACATGATTGCAGATGCATTGAAAAAGGCGAAACGTCCATTACTGTGGATTGGTGGCGGTACGTTAAATGCAGTTGCAGAAGTGAAAGCGCTGGCTGACTTAGGTATTCCAGTTGTTTCATCTACGCATGCACGCGGTGTATTGGCAGATGATCATCCACGTAGCTTACGTGCATTCCATAACTCTGCAGCCGTTGAAAAACTGATGAAAGAAGCGGACTTATTGATTGTTGCAGGCTCACGTTTACGCAGTAATGAAACCAAGACTTACTCAGTTGAATTCCCTGAAAACATCATCCAAATTGATGCAAATCCAGTTGCACAGCAACGTAACTACAAGATTTCACAATTTGTATGTGCAGATACCAAAGATACTTTTGCACGTGTCATTAGCGCATTGAATGGCCTAAGCAAAATTGATGCTGCATATGATGCAGATGTTAAGGCTGCGCGTGAACATGCGGTAGATGCACTACGTACGCAAATGGATCAATACGCATTAATTTGTGATCACTTACGTGCAGCATTACCAGAAGACGGTATTTTTGTTCGTGACATCACCATGTCAGGCAGTACTTGGGGCAGCCGTTTGTTCCCAGTACAAACACCGAACAAAAACATCCACTCATTGGCTGGTGCAATCGGCTTAGGTCTTGCACATGCCATTGGTTCATCGATTGCTAACCCAGACAAAAAAGTTGTGGGCTTAGTGGGTGATGGTGGCTTGATGCTGGGTATTGGTGAAATTGCGACGATGGCGCAAGAAAACACCGATATGGTGCTGATGATTATGAATGATGGTGGTTATGGCGTCATGCGTGGCATTCAAAATAACTACTTTGGCGGTCGTCAATACTATAACGAACTGCATACGCCAGACTACAAATTGCTTGGTGATTCAATGGGTGTGAAGAGCTGGAAAGTAGCGAGCGCGGAAGAGTTTAAAACTGCAATCAAAGAAGCCATTGATTTGAATGGTCCAGCGGTTATTGAGCTTGATATGAACGCAATTGGTCCATTGAAATTTGCGGGTCCACCACAGAAGAAATTGTACTAATCCATCCGAATTGGATCAGTAAAGTCTAAAACCCTTTTGATCAAACAAAAGTGAATGAAATTGAACGGTGTAATTTCCCCGAAGGGGAATTGCACCTGAGTTACAGTCAGACGACATGTAAAGTCAAAGGACATAAAACCTGAGTTCAGCAGACTAAGGTAGAGCAAAACAAGGTGAGTGGATATGCAAACAAGGATTGAGCATGATTTACTGGGTGCTAAAGAAGTGCCATTTAGTGCGTATTACGGCATTCATACCCAACGTGCATTAGAAAATTTTAAAATTTCCCATTTAACGGTTGGACAGTCACTGCATTTTATTCGTGCTTTAGGCTTTGTCAAAAAAGCAGCTGCACAAAGTAATTTTAATTATAAAAAAATCAGTGAGCAACAGCTTAAAGCCATTGAATATGCAGCTGATCAATTGATTGAACAGCCACAGCAATGGGCAGCGTCATTTCCAATTGACTGTTACCAAGGTGGGGCAGGTACATCGGTCAATATGAACTGTAATGAAGTCATTGCCAATATTGGTTTGGAATACTTGGGGGAGCAAAAGGGGAGTTACTCGATTCTGCATCCGAATGACCACGTCAACAAATCCCAATCGACCAACGATGTTTATCCAACAGCACTACGGATCAGTTTATATCACCGTATAGAAGACCTGCTTTTAGCACTGGATAAATTGATTCAAACCATTCGTGCGAAGGTAGCTGATTTTAAACATGTGTTGAAAATGGGCCGTACACAGTTGCAAGATGCGGTTCCGATGACCATGGGACAAGAGTTTCAAGCCTTTGCCACTTTACTGAATGAAGATATGCGTTTGATTAAGAAAATGCGTGAATTTTTATTGGAAATCAACTTAGGTGCAACGGCAATTGGTACAGGGGTGAATACACCTGAAGGTTATGCGCAGCATATTACGGCACGTTTAGCTGAACTCACTGGATTACCAGTCAAAGGCGCCGAAGACTATGTTGAAGCCACCAGTGACTGCGGCGTATTCATTCTGATTTCAAGTACCCTAAAACGTCTGGCATGCAAACTATCAAAAATCTGTAACGACTTGCGTTTACTCAGCTCAGGTCCACGTACTGGGCTGGCCGAAATTCGCTTACCAGAATTGCAAGCAGGTTCATCCATTATGCCCGCCAAAGTGAACCCAGTGATTCCTGAAGTGGTTAATCAAATTGCCTTTAAAGTCATGGGTAATGATTTAACCATCAGCATGGCAGCTGAAGCAGGACAATTACAGTTGAACGTGATGGAACCTGTGATTGCGTTGTCACTGAATGAATCGATTGAATTGCTTCAACATGGCATCAGCAGTTTGGATGAAAAATGTTTTGCAGGCATTCAAGTCAATGAACAACAAGCCTATGACATGGTCATGCGTAGTGTTGGCATTGTGACTTTGCTTGATCCAATTCTTGGACATGACCGCTGTGATGCCATTGGTAAACAATGTATTGCTGAAAACAAAACCATTCAAGAAGTGGTGCTGTCTCAGGGATTGATGACGGAAGAGCAATTGAAAGAAGTCTTTTCTTTTGAAAATTTAATCTCGGAAGTTCGAAACTTCGAAGCACCGCTGCAAGACATTGCTTAATTGCAAATGAAGTTCGCAGTGACTGCTAAATAAATTTTTTTTAGTTAAATATGGAAATAAACAAAGTTTTGCATGCAAAACAAAATAAGGACAGGTGCTTGAGATGAATAAAACCATATTGATAACAGCGATGATGCTGTCTTTGAGCGCAGCTGCCGCTAGCGTTCAAGCCAAAGAGGATCCATTAGAGTGGAAAAGCGACGATGGCACACAATCGTTTAAATTGGGTGGAGCTTTACGTTTTAATCATCGTTATGAACAGTGGGAGCCAAGTGATAAACGCGGCATAGGCAAACTGGATTTTGATATTTTCCGTATCGACTTAAAAGGCAAATCAGGTGATGCCTATTTGAATGCGAGCTATTTAATTCAAGATCAGGAAAAAACCTCAATTGAAAAAGCCTATGTGGGTTATAACCTAGACAAAAACAACAGCATCGAAGCAGGTTTTGTCTATAAGCCATTTGCGCTTTATCCATATCCGCAAAATGGTTGGACCTATCATATCCCGTTCTTCTTGGGCTATGGCAACAACATCGCGCCGGGGATTAACTGGAATTACAATAATCCTGAATGGGATGTGAAAGTTGGTTACTACCCACGTATGTTGGAAACCAATTTACGCTATTCACCTGAATCTGCAACTTATGATGATCTTTCAGAGAATCATTTACCCTTTCAAGCTGCTTATCAAAACGAAAAGCACAATCAGCTGAATACTCGTATTGTACGTAAATTCGGTAATGATCAAATCGGGAAACACGAGGTCGGTATATCTGGATCTGCCGCACAATTGCATAACAAAACGACCCGCGATGAAGGTAGTTATTATGCCGCTGGGATTCATACCAACAGCAACTACCAACGTTGGAATTTACAGTCTTCGGTGATTCATTATCAATATGATGCTGAAAACCCTGAAGGTGTAAGTAATGACATGACCTTGATGGGCGCAAATGGTTTAACACCAGCCTATTTCATTGCCTCTGAAGGTACAGTTTCAAGCGTCAATTTGGCATATACATTACCTGTTCAAAATATGGGTAAACTCAAAGCCATTCGTTTTTACAATGACTACAGTTATTTAGACAAAGAACGCAGTGACTGGTCAGCTTCGCAAATGAATACCACAGGTGCAATGTTTATCGCTACACCATTTATGGTGTGGGCAGATTATACTTGGGGCAAAAATGCCAATATTATTGGTGGGGCAACCAATGGCACAGGCTTTACTTCAGCAACATCTGAAAATAGCGATAAATGGCTGTATCGCGTCAATTTAAATATTGGCTTTAACTTCTGATCGATATCCAACAAGCTAAAACCTCTGTTAAAGCAAAATGGCTTTGATCGAGGTTTTTTTATTGGAACACTTAAGATGCATTTAGATGTATTTAATCTTCATATTTTATGTCTTTGTTTTAAATTAAATCAGGGCTATGGCGTATTAAATTTAAGATTTACTAAAAATAAAAAAAATCGTTTATGAATTAACTGAGCATCTGTTCATTTAACTCTCAGTTTATCTTAGTTAAACCATGTCCTAAGCAGATCAAAATTTAGAAAATTGTCAAAATCTCCTCGATAATCGCTTGCTGCTATTGCAGAGCATGGCTATAGCAAAAACTTTATTCAGGCTTTGGTATGCAAGGTCAGATGATTTAATGGCATTTTGTGTTACTAATTTTTATAAGGTAAACGGGTAATTTCGCCTTTTACAAGTAAATTCAAATCTTCAAACATTTCCATACTTATATTTTAATTTAACTTTTATAGATTTGGATCACTCTCTCGTGAGGGAGGTAATTTGCTTTATTCTTTAAAATACATATTTGGGGCTAAAGATAAGCATATTGCGACAATTAGAGTCTTGTCATGTTTTCTGCATTTTTCGACGATATCCTTCAGTATTATGCAGATATGAACTTATATTTTTGCAAAATTGTCTTTGGTTTAGACTTATGGGGGAATGGGGTACTTGATCTTAGGTCTTTGACATTGGATTTGCTGCCATATATTGGCTTATGAATATAAAAAGCATGCTCAAAAAGGTGAAAACATAACTTGGCAGCTCAGTTTCTTCGCTTTACTGGTACTACTAATGTCACCATGCACATTTCCAATAAAACATATAGCCATGCTGGCTGCTGGATTTATCATTCCAACTTTGGTGTTGATGTGGTTGTATAAACGCAGTGAACGCCTAAGCCAAGCGGCATAAAAAAAAGCCCTCACATTTGAGGGCTTTTAATTATTTTACTTCGGGTAAATCAAACCAAATCACTTGAGCATCTTCAAGCGCTTCAATTTTGCTATCTTCTAAGAAGGCAATTGCACCACCAGCTTCAACTTTATGTTCAGCAATTTGAACTGAACCTGAAATAACATGGATATAATTGATATGCTGTGTTGCATGGATGTCTAAAGATTGACCATTCGTCAAAAATGCAGATTTAACTTCCGCCTGCTGACGAATATGCATAGCTGCATTGTCATTTGGACCGACAATTAAATGCCATTGATTGGGTTGATCACGTGGATCACATTTAATTTGTTGATAGGTCGGTTCAGCATCACGTTCGTTTGGAATGATCCAAATTTGCAATAAATGAACATCTTCATCACCTTGGTTCATTTCACTGTGACGAACACCAGTTCCCGCGCTCATCAGCTGCCATTCACCAGCAGAAATCCCACCATGATTACCCATACTGTCTTTATGCGTAATGGTGCCTTTTAACACACAGGTCAAAATTTCCATGTTGTCATGTGGGTGTTGACCAAAACCTTCATGGGCTGCAATTAAGTCATCATTAATTACACGAAGCGCACTAACGCCCATGTATTTCGGGTCATACCAGTTACCAAAAGAAAAGCTGTGTTTAGACTCAAGCCAGCCCATTTTTACGTGACCACGGTTTTCACTTGGATGTAAAAAAGCATTCATGGCATTCATCCTTATCTTAATTATTGAACATGTGCCTATTTTAAGATTGAACTAAATCGGGATATATAGTTTTTTAGCGACAATTCATCCTATTTTTGCAACGCTCAGCCAAGATTGAGTCTTTTGTTATGCATAAAGGCGCAACTATAAAAAAGCCTGCACGAAGCAGGCTTTTTTAAATATGACTAAAATTATTCTAAGAATTTAACAGTCACACCAGATTTCACTTTCTTACCTAAGTCATTTGCATCCCAGTTGGTCAAACGAATACAACCGTGTGACGCAGTTTTAGAGATTGCAGATGGGTTCGGTGTACCGTGAATACCGAATGATTTCTTGCTCAAGCCAATCCAGATATTACCAACAGGACCATTTGGACCAGGTGGTAAAGACAATGGTTTTCTGTTGTTGCCTTGAACAAAGTTAGACGGTGAGTAGCTGTACCAAGGGTTTGGTGCAACACCTGTTACTTTATATGTACCTGTAGGCGATGGTGTATCTGAACTACCAATCGTTGCCGGGAATGAACCGATCATTTGGTTGCGGCTATTAAACAAGTAAAGTTGTTTCGCGCCTTTATGTGCAACGATTAAGTGAATATCTTCAGGAACTTCGTTACGAATATTCGCTACTAAGATTTTTTCACCAACTTTTTTAAATGTCGCTTTTGGATTCAACTTTTTCAAAAAGTCTTCGTCCATGTGGAATTTTTCACCCAACATTTCAGTCACACGAGTGTAATACAAGCCTTTCATTTTTGCTTGTAATGCATAGTCGTGTGGAATCGATGCTGCATAAGGACCTTTCAAGTCTGCATCAGTCAATGTGTATTCAATAAATGCAGGTTTAGAACCTTGTTTCGCAATCAGCGCATCCCAAGTTTCTTTAGTTAAAGTCCCTGTGGGTTTCAACCCATTCATTTGTTGGAATGAAGCGATCGCCTTTAGGGTATTTTTACCACTGGTACCATCAATTGCACCCGGTGAAGCATGTGCATTATTGAGCATGACATGCGCACGTGCATAAACAGGGAACTGACCTTTACCAATGTTGTCATACCACTGTGCATTATTTAGGTCATTTAAACCCCAAGCAACTTTGGCAGCAGGCGAAGTTGATGTTGGAGTTGTAGCAGTCGCTGTAGCAGGTGCAGCACCGATGTCGGCTTTGACATCTTCTGATTGTTGCAGGCTGTCTAAAGTTTGCGATGCTTGGTTCAGATCTTCTTGTTCTTGAGCGCTAATCTGGCTAGTTGCAGATGAAGCTTCAGTCGCTAACGGATCAATGGGATCCTGAACTGCAACATTAGTCACTTTTTTTGGCGTTAATGGTTGTTCAGCAGTAGATGCGGCAATAGCTGTACCAGCAAATATGCAACTTAGGCTCAGTGCGAGCATGGTGCGAACGAACATGTAATTCAACCTTAAGAATTATTCATTTACTGTGTATTAAAAACTGGCTAAGTATTACAGAAAAAAAGTGGAGATGCAGTAGTTGTTTTGTGTAAATATCATTTTTGGCACTCAACATGATCGGTTTTTAAATGCTTGAGAAGTTATTATATTTACAACCTTTTTGATATGATGATGCGAATATCGAATTAAGTTGGGAAAGTGAATGACGACCTTAAAAAATGATCGTTTCTTGCGTGCCTTATTACGTGAACCGGTAGATGCAACTCCGGTTTGGATGATGCGTCAGGCTGGCCGTTATTTACCAGAGTATCGTGAAACACGTGCCAAAGCAGGTGATTTCCTATCCCTTTGTAAAAATACAGAATTTGCTTGTGAAGTTACTTTACAACCTTTGCGTCGTTATGACTTAGACGCTGCCATTTTATTTTCAGACATTTTGACTGTACCTGATGCGTTGGGTTTGGGACTGTATTTTGAAGCAGGTGAAGGTCCGAAGTTTCATAAAACTGTACGTACCGAACAAGATGTACTGAATTTACCTAAGTTTAATGCCAAATCTGACTTAGATTATGTCATGAATGCTGTGACTACGATTCGTTCAGCATTGGGCGGACAAGTTCCTTTGATTGGCTTCTCAGGCAGTCCTTGGACATTGGCAACCTATATGGTGGAAGGTGGTTCAAGCAAAGATTTTCGTTTTACGAAACAAATGATGTATGCACAACCTGAAGTGCTGCATGCCTTATTAGACCGTTTGGCTGTGGCGGTGACTGAATATCTTAATGCGCAGATTGATGCAGGTGCGCAAGCCATACAAATCTTTGATAGTTGGGGTGGGGCATTAGCACACCGTGAATACATTGAATTTTCACTAAACTACATGCAAAAAATCGTGGCAGGATTACAGCGTGAAAAAGATGGACGCAAAGTTCCTGTGATTTTGTTTACCAAAGGTGGTGGTCAATGGTTAGAGCCAATGATTGCAACGGGTGCAGATGCCTTTGGTTTAGATTGGACTACGCCATTAAATGTGGCGCGTCAAACAGTCGCAGGCCGTGCAGCATTGCAAGGCAACTTAGATCCAGCAACATTATATGGTTCGCCTGAAGCGATTGCGAAAGCGACGCGTGCCATGTTAGATGATGCATATGCCAACGGTGAAAAAACCGGTTATGTGGCGAACTTAGGTCATGGTATTACTCAGTGGGTAGATCCAGCCAATCCAAAAGCCTTTATTGATACGGTACACGAATATAGTGCCAAGTATTTATAAGGCTTCAAGGAAATAGGTTTAGGATTCAACTGTGGTCAAGATGATAAAATCATGTTTTGAGTTCTCTTATAAGGCAGCTTCGGCTGCCTTATTTGGGATATTACTGCTGATCGCTTTTGCATTAACTGCAGTAATGGGAAGTCTGGAATATTTTGGCTTTTTCCGTTATGATTATTTATTGTTTTATGCACTGATTATTCAAGTGTGTTTACTCTACCTGAAACTCGAGTCTTGGGCGGAAGCCAAAGTCATAGCACTGTTTCATATCCTTGCAATGGGGATGGAAATATTTCTCACCCATCCACACATTGCCTCATGGCAATATCCGCAGCCTGCGGTTTTCAAACTGCTGACCGTGCCATTATTTGCAGGTTTCATGTATTCGGCGGTGGGGAGTTTCTTTGCACGTTCGTTACGTCTATATCAGGTGTCGTTCAGTAACTTACCGCGTTTTGGCAATATGCTGTGCTTAGCCGTTTTGTCATATCTTAATTTTATGACCAAATTTTTTGTACCAGATATTCGTATGTTTTTGTTTGCTTGGAGTGTGGTGATCTTTTGGAAAACCAAGCTGAGTTTTCAATTACAAAATCATGTGATTCAGTTGCCCATGTTACCAGTATTGTTGATTTTGGCATTCTTGATTTGGATCGCAGAAAATATCAGTACCTTCTATCAAATTTGGTTATATCCAAGTCAGGTCGATGCATGGCATATGGTCGGTTGGGGGAAACTCGGTTCTTGGTATTTGTTGCTATTACTCAGTCTGGTTTTAGTACTCAAAATCCTTGGAAAACGTGATGAAAATGGTACTTGGTTGCTCAAAAAATAGTGAAAAAGAACGTATTATTTTTAGCCAAAAGTTTTAGATGAAAATGTTTTGCCTTATCTGAAAGATCAAGTTAATCTACAGGTGTGTAATCAAAATTACACATGTTTTAATAATTAAAAACAATGGAATAAAATTCCCTGGAGAAGTGCCATGTTAAAAAAATTAGCTTTAGTTGCAGTCGTTGCACTAGGTTCTACAGCTGCTTTTGCTGACCGTGACGTAGGTTGTGGTGTTGGTTCTCAAGTTTGGGCTGGTCAATCAGGTAAAATTCCTAAAATTTTAGCTGCGACTACCAACGGTATTTTTACTAACCAGTTACTTGGTATTACCTTTGGTACTTTAGGATGTAGCGGTACAGGTACAGTAACTGCTCAAGCGGTAACATTTACCAATGAAAATGCTGAATCACTTGCTCGTGATATGGCAGTTGGTCAAGGTGAGAGCCTGAATGTATTGGCTGAGCTTTTAAACATTCAATCAACAGATAAAGCACGTTTCTTTGCTGTGTCTAAAGCAAATTTTGCTGAAATCTATTCAGCTGAAAACCAGTCTTCTTTACAAGTACTTGCTTCATTACAAAGCGTAATGGCGAAAGATGAAGTACTTAAAGCATACGTTTAATCGATGCTTTCAAAACCCTGTCTCTCGGCAGGGTTTTTTATTATCTAAAATATATAAAAATGGATTTGAATATAACTGAATGAAATCAATTGCTTTATTTTGTACCTTTATGATTCCGAGCATCATATATGCTCAGCAAGTTGTAGATTCTACTCCCTCTAAAACCGTAGAGCTACAGCGATATATTGAACTTGCACAATCAAAAAAACTGTCTGAACACATCAGTTGGCAACGACTTTTATATACAGATCATAAAGGACAAAGTGAAGTTACCTATACAGGTTACTTTTTGGCTGAAAATGGCCGTCAAAATGCTCAAGCCGAATTACAGGCAGATGTCGCTGCACTGTTTCAAGCCGCCGAACCTAATCAAGCCTTTCGTTGTCGTTTCCCTGCGCGTAGTCAGTGGCTGATGCAAGAATTATCCATCCGTTCAGAGCAGTTACCTGTCGTGAGTTGTCCTGAGTTTGATGAATGGTTTGGGAAAATTAAGCCTTATAAAGCCACGTTAATCTACGCCACAGACTTTATGGGTAATCCAAGTTCTATGTTTGGACATACCTTGTTGCGTCTCGATCCGAAAGATCAGAAAGAACTAAATTTGGTGTCCTATGCCATTAACTATGCAGCGACAGTTGCAGGTGAAGATAACTGGTCTTATGCATGGAAAGGCTTAACAGGGCAGTATCCTGGCGAATATTCCTTGATGCCGTACTACAGGAAGGTGAAAGAATATGGCGATTTTGAAAGTCGTGATTTGTGGGAATATGAGTTAGCACTGACCGAGCAAGAAACCAGTTATTTGGTTAAACATATTTGGGAAATGCAAAATGTCAGTTTTCCCTATTATTTTGCCAGCGATAACTGTGCCTATCGATTATTGGGCCTAATGGATTTGGTTCGCCCGACACTGAATTTAACCCAGAAATTTAAAGTCGCTTCCATTCCCGTTGAGACGATCAAAGCGATCAATGATGAACAACTGATTCAAGCAGCGGTTTATCGTCCTGCATTAGAAACGCAGCTTTTGTCACAAGCGCAGCAACATGGATATCGTTTAGCACGCGAAGCGCATAAGCTCGCTGAAATTGAACCTGAGAACATGTCGACAGCACTCGCTCAGTTTAATGAAGTAGAGCAAGCGAAAATATTAGAAATGGCGTATGACCATCTGTATTTATTACTGATTGGGAGAAAGGTGAGTGCGGAAGAAACGCAGCCTAAATTACGTCAAATCTTGGCCTTACGTAGTCAATCTTCGCAACCAAAACAACGGACTGAACCTAAGCAGCCAAGTCTAGACCCAGTCAATGGACATCATGCGCGAAATTTTTCAGCTACAGTAGGCGAAGTTCAAGGTGAAAAATACATCGAACTCGGTCATCGTCAGGCTTATCATGATTTGATCGATCCGCAAGGTGGCTTTCGGATTGGTACGCAGTTGATGTTTTGGGATGGCTCGATCCAATATCGAGACGACCAACTCAAACTCAATCATTTTGATTTTTTATCGGTCAACTCCTACAATCCGATCACGCCATTTAAAACACCGCTAAGCTGGGGTTTTAATTTTGGTTGGCAGCAAGTGTCTGTAGATGCAGGTCAATTTAGCGAAACGAAACAACATGGCGTAGCTGAATTAAAAGCGCAATCTGGATATAGCTGGGCCAATCAAGAACGCACGCATTTGTGTTATGTGCAGTCTCAAATGCAAGTGCAGGGCGGTAAGTCTCTAGATGATGGATGGCGAGTGAGCCTTGGGCCGACACTGGGTTGTCAAAATATTTGGTCAGAAAAACTCAACAGTTTGGTTCAGGCAGAGCTTCCGTATTGGGAAGATACACATCAATGGAATCTGAAACTCGATGCTGAATTACAATATATCGTCAACCAACAAAATGCTTTAAGACTAGGATACGAATACCAGCAACAAGATGATCAAGATTGGAATAAATTGAAATTGAGTTATGTATTTTTCTATTAATTTTTAAGATAGATAAAATGTGAAATATCAAATAAATTTGTTTTTTTATGTAAGTAAAGCAAGGTATGATTGCTAGCTTTGTAATCGCTGTGGTTTGTGTCACCGAATGAATCAAGAATGTATTACAGGTCTAAGTCAGACTTGGAAAGATATTTGTGATCAATATACTGAAAATGAACATCTTGCAGCTTTGCAATTTATCCAGAAGCATGTTGAGCATTTAGTTACTGTTTTTTATGAACAAATGTCGAGAGAACCAGCGTCAGCTGAATTTTTTAAAGACGATATTATTCAAAAAAGGCTCATCGACACCTTAAGAAAATGGTTATTAGAAACATTTAATGTTGCACTAAATAATGATTTTGAAATTTCGGTTAAAAGGCAGCAAAAAGTTGGAATGGTGCATGCGCGTGTCGGCATTCCGTCATGGTTGATTATGCGTGGTGTACGTGAAATAGAACGTAAAATATTTGAAATTTTAGAGCTAAACCATACGCAAAATATTCTCCATATGTGCAGTTATATTGTACAAATTATCGGATTTAGCACAGAAATTATGTGCAGATCTTATGAGATCAATACGGAAAAAAAACAAGAAACCAAGCATAATTATCGCTTATTTTCAGCGATGCAAGATGTTGCAGTGCATAAAGATAAACAACGTGGTTCATTGCTCAATTGGGAAAATGAATTGATGTTTAAAATCTTTTCGGGAAATGTCAGTTTTTATCATTCCTTACTTTCAAAGTCAGAATTTGGATTGTGGTTTATTCATAAAGCGGCATATGCTTTTTCGGGTTCAGATCAGGTTCAATTAATTATTGATCGAATTTATCAAGTGGATGAGCTAACGCAGCAAACCACACAAATAACGGATAAAGATCAACTGCAACATTTGATTCAACAGATTCGAGACTTAAATCGTGAAATTCAGCATTTAGTCGATCAATTATTTCAGGTGGCTGAATATATTGAGTCAGGCAATGATTCTTTGACGCAACTCTTAAACCGTCGTTATCTTAGTACTATTATTTCACGTGAAATTACTTTTGCACGTCAAAATCAAACGCCTTTGTCTTTGCTAGCCTTTGACGCGGATTACTTTAAAATGATCAATGATAAGTTTGGTCATGCGGCAGGTGATCTTGCACTGAAATTTATTGCCGAAGCTTTGCAGCGTTACAGCCAAGGTAGCGATTATGCATTCCGTATTGGTGGCGAAGAGTTCTTGTTACTCTTGGTGGACACCAATGTAAACCGTGCGATGAAAGTTGCAGAAAATATTCGCCAATATATTGAAAACGGAGTGATCCGAACAGTACAAGGTCAGCAATTTAGTTTAACCGTTAGCGTTGGTTGTGTGCAGTATAATGGTCATCCTGACTATCAACGTTTACTAGATGCTGCCGATATAGCACTCTATGCTGCCAAGAATACTGGTCGTAACCGTATTTACGTTGCTAAAACTGATCAGCAAACAAGATCATCTTCATCCTAAATGGATATTCACTTAATTTTGCTTTGTAGAAAATCTAAAAATTTTGCTTTTTGCTCTACATACTTGGGATGAACTTTAGCTTCATCCCATTTTTGTTTAAATACTCGTGCAGCAGCTGCTTTGACGGAATCCTCTTTTTGTCTTGGAAGCTCTTCGCGTCCATGTGCACCACTTAATCCTTTTTTATCATTAGGGACTGGACCCTCATATTTTTTACCACCTTTATGGTTGGCATAGCGACGTGCACGTGTAAAACCCATCTGCAAAAATTTACGTGCCATATCTGCACCGACAAAATCTTCAGCGTCTAAATACTCTTCAAAAAGTTGCCAAATTTTGGTGCTGCTTTCGATGGCTTTTTTTTCATTAGCAAATCGCCAATAAGGCAAAATTTCAGATTTATAAGGCTCTACGAGTAATACACCTTGTTCACCACGTCCAATTCTATAAAGTTCAGGGTGTTCGCGAAAATTTATTTTTTTAAAATCTAAACTGTAATCAAAACTATTGGAATGAACGCGTGATACACGCTTAGGTGTGGGGATGGATTTATTATTCATATTCACTCCATTACAACCTTACTCTATTTCAAGCTTAAGCTAAAAAAGTAGCCCCAGTTGGGGCTACTTTTTATTTTGTCTTTTTGCTGGTGGATTTGGCTTTGGTCGTCTTGGGTTTTTCTCCCTTAGACTTGCTTGCCTTAGCATCCGTTTTCTTTGCTGTTGAAGATTTTTTTGTTGCTTTCTTCTCAGCTTTTGGCTTTTCATCTTTAACTTTAGTGCTTGTTTTTGATGTGCTGGCTTTTTTAGGGGCCTCTTTTTTGTCAGCTTTAGATTTCGGCGAACTTTTAGTTGACGCAGATTTTTTAGCTTTTACTTTTTCATCTTTAGTTGCAGTTTCTTTTTTAGAAGTGCTGTCCTTAGATTTTTTTTCAGCAGTTTTCTTTGTTTCTTTCTTTGAATCTTGACTCGATGCTTTAGCTGATTTTTTTACTTTATCCTCATTTTTTTTTGCAGTTTTTGCCGTAGTTTTCGCTGTCTTTTTCTCATCTTTTTCAGTTGTCTTTTTTGCGGCTACCATAGTGATCACCCTTAGTTAGTAAAAAAAAGAAAATAGCAATGAATCTAAAGGATTCATCTTGTTTTCAATGTACGGACTAATCTTGAATATGGGGGGTGAAATCATGTTATGAAATGTTTAATTTATGAACAGAAATACATTAAGTAATTGATATCAATTTTATGCTGTAGTTTTGAGTTACAAGTCTTACAGCACGGTTACAAACAATATTTTTAAAAAAAATTTTTTCAAAATAAATATTTTGGGCGATTAAACTTCTACAACCACATAGTATTTTTTGACGGCTTCGACAACTTCAAACTTGCCCTGAAACGATGGGGGAATAATGCCCGCATGGCCAGCAGAAACTTCGATATATCCGCCTTGTTGATCATGAATACGTACTAAACCTTCAAGGATTGTAAAAAACTCTTGTTTGTTCGGTGCAAAGACAATATTCCATGCGCCAACTTCACATTGCCAAATCCCGCAGTCCATATTGGGGTGTACATACAGGCTTGCAGTTTCACGTTTAGGATTGCCCTGAACCAAACGGTCTGGGCGAGGGAAGTCTATGCTGTGTTGGGCTTGTGCTAAACCCTGACCGGCAATATATACATCTGACATCATTCATCCTGAAATTGGTGTTTTGCAATCAAAAAAATCGATCTGCGACATTAAAACATAAATAGAAAAAGCCTCAAGAGTTTGAGGCTTTTTTTATGAGTGCTAACGCTGAATGTTCTGTTAATAGCTTTCAGGCACAGCACTTAAGAATTCACGGCGTTCTTCTTTATTGGTTTTAAAGTCACCGACAAAAGAAACGGTACGTGTTGTAGACTCTTGTTTACCTACACCACGCATCATCATGCACATGTGAGCTGAATCAATCACCACAGCAACACCACGCGCACCAGTCACTTCAGCCACAGCTTCAGCGATCTGCTGAGTGAGGTTTTCCTGAATTTGTAAGCGACGGGCAAACATTTCTGTAATACGTGCGAATTTTGATAAACCTAAAACATTGCCTTCTGGGAGATAAGCAATATGTACACGGCCATAAAAAGGCAATAAATGGTGCTCACACAATGAATAGAATTCAATATTCTTAACTAAGACCATTTCACGGTTATCGGATGGGAAAACCGCATTGTTGGTCACTTCTTCAAGTGTCTGGCTATAACCAGAAGTAAGATATGAAAAAGCTTTAGCAGCACGCATAGGCGTATCTTTAAGACCCGGGCGATTCAGATCTTCACCAACGGCAGTTAGGATATTTGCGTAGGATTGCTGCATAGACATAAGACGTGTTCACTTACACTGAGAGATTGAACAAGGACGGCATTGTAGCAGAAAACTATTACAATGCCTTCTTTTGGAGTTAAATCCGATTATTGTTTAAACTGTGGGTTCTTTTCTGCACGTTTAAGCAGAACCAGTACAGCACCTGTGCCGCCTTGTTTTTCTGGGGCGCTCACGAATGCCAATACATCACGATGTTGACGTAACCAACTATTTACATAAGTTTTTAAAATTGCTTCTGGACCTTTGCCATGCACAATTTTAATGACGTTTTGATTGTCATCTTTCGCCATTTGAATAATTTGCAGCACGGCAGAACGGGCTTCTTCAACAGTGCAACCGTGTAAGTCGACAGCTTCAAACCAACGTAGATTACCAGCTTTCAAATCTTCAAAAACTTTATGTTGTAAGGTTGCAATGCGATAGCTTAAAGCAGCTTGACTGGCAACAGGGTTGAGCATCGCTTGCGTATCAGAAAGTAATGCATCATCTGTTTCCATAGGACCAATTGCAGCAGCACGTTTAGCCAACGTTTGCGCATCAGGTTTTTTACGACCCACTTTTTCCATTTTTGCAATATTTCCTGCATTCATTTTTTGAACACCTTGCATTTGCTTTTGGAAAAGCGCGAAGTCTTCTTCCTGCTCTTGTTCAACAGTCTTTGGCGTTGGCTCAGGCTGTTTAGCAATCGTTGAGGAATGTGGATTCGTAATTTGCTTTTTAAAAGATTTCAGTAGGTTGTACTGATCTTTTGAAAGCGAAGAATCGTGTTTGCTCATAATGAAAAAACGGGAAATATACAAAAATTTAGTGCAATTATAGCCTTAAATGGCACTGATTTGAACTGGAAAGACTTTATATAAAGAAGATCTCTTAATTCATTACAAGTCCTATTTGGGCTTCAAAGTTGAATTAATTAATTTAATAACTTTTTTATTTTTATATTGTTCTGCAAGAGCTAATGCTGATTGTTCTTCATTAAATTTAGAAATACACACGATTTCGGTTGAAGCGCCTTTTTCAAGTAAATAAGAAATTATCTGATATTGATTTAGGCGGATAGCTTTACCTAATGGGGAGCATCTAGTGAAATAATATGTTTGTGGTTCAACTTCATCTACTACAAGTTCATTTATTTTTCTCAGCTTCATTTTTTTGATTAAAGAAATATCTGTGTGCTCGATAGCCGCCATAATTAAGGTGGTATCATAAAATTCATTGTTTTCACCAAAATTTAAATATTCAAGATACAAATTTTTGGCTTTTTCATAATTATCAATATCATTTTTCTGTGTCAGGTTCTTTATCGCATTTTGGAAAAAATCATTCATATCATCAAAATCATTTATTGCTGCATGGAACATGAATATATTTATTAAATATGGCTCATCAGCTAAATTCTTTTTCAATAAATGAGGGGTATCTTTATAAAAAATTTGTTCAAAATGATTTAATTTTTCCATGGAAATAGGGTGAGATTTAATATTGATTGGTTTTGATAAAGAATTTTTATGTCCTTTAGAAATAGAAAAATAGGTTGAATTTTCAATATTCTTGTTTTTAGTATTGATTGAGTAATTAATGACTATTGGTAAGCCTTGATAACTAATGATTTCAATTTGATTATTATTGAAATCATAATTTTTGCCCTTTAGCACGTTAGTATTTATATTTGGAAAAATTTGATTTAGGTCAATCTGCGCAGCAATGATGCCTTCGGGCATAGTGGAAATATTAAAGTAGAGGATATGATTTTGGTCAATATGATACGGTGAGCCAGTATAAAGAGTTATATTTTTTGCCCAACTTATCTGGTGTAGTGAAACCAAGATTAATGAAATGAATAGAAGAGTAGAAGTAATAATCGACTTCATTATTTTTAATTCTCAATTGAATAAAAATTATAAAAAGGATGTGTAATTTTTTTAATATGGATGCAAAGGAGAAAAAGGGTGAGCGAACTCACCCTACATATTTCATTTATATATTATCAGGCACACCAAACAGCTCCTTAAACGCCTGATCAGGACGTGGCTGCTTCATAAAACTTTCACCGACCAAGAATGCATGAATGTCATGTTCTTGCATCATCGCGACATCAGCAGGTGTTGCAATACCGCTTTCTGTCACAAGTAGGCGAGAAGGCTCAAGTAACTTCTTCAAACGTAATGATGTATTGAGGTCAACATCAAAGGTTTTTAAATTACGGTTATTGACGCCTAGTAGACAGTTGTCAGAAAGACGCATTGCACGCTCAAGTTCTTCTTCGTCATGTACTTCAACCAACACGTCGAGATTGTGCTCAAAAGCAGTTTTCGACATTTCTTCGAGTTGTTGATCAGACAAACAAGCCACGATTAATAAAATACAGTCCGCATGTAAAGCGCGTGCTTCAATTACACCATAAGGGTCAATTAAAAAATCTTTACGAAGCGCAGGTAAGTCACAGTGCGAACGTGCGATCTGAATGTTTTCATCAGCACCTTGGAAAAAATCCACATCGGTTAAAACAGACAAACATGCCGCACCAGCATCTTGATACTGCTGCGCAATTTCAGCAGGGTTAAAGTTTTCACGAATAATGCCTTTCGATGGTGATGCCTTTTTAATTTCAGCAATCACCCCCGGACGTTTAGAGCCGAGGTTTTGTGCAAAACCTCGAACGGGTGTAGCTGCTAGGGCTAGCTCTTCGACATCTTTATAGCTACGTTGTTTAAGACTGGTTGCAAATTCTTCTTTTTTACGTTCAACAATTTTACCTAAAATTGTATTGGCGATATTTACCATGATTTGAGTCCTAATCTTAAGCTTCGTATTCTTTTAAAGTTTTCGTAAATTCAGACAAAATGCCCATTTTTTCTAAGGCTTGACCGCCATAGATAATGTCATGTGCTAATGCAACACCTTGTTTATAGCTTTTGGTTAAGCCTGAAACATAAATACCTGCGCCTGCATTTAGGGCAATCATATTCGCGGCTTTTTCACCGAGTGCAGATTTGTTTTTACCTAAAGCATCTTTGATCAATTTTAGACTTTCAGCAGCACTATCTACAGATAGACCCGTTAAGGTTTGCGACTCGATATCTACAGCTTCCGGCTGAATTTCCCATTCAGTGACTTCGCCATCTTTGAGTTCAGCAACATAAGTACTTGATGCAAGGCTAATTTCATCTAAACCGTCTTTTGAATGCACCACCAAGACATGTTCTGCACCGAGTTGTTTTAAAACTTCAGCCATAGGACGACATAATTCTGTAGAGAAAACACCAATCACAAAACGTTTTACGCCGGCCGGATTCGTAAGCGGGCCAAGTAGGTTGAAAATACTACGGAAGCCCAATTCTTTACGTGGACCAGCAGCATATTTCATGGCTTTATGATGATTAGGTGCAAAGAGGAAACCCACGCCCATTTCACGAATACAACGTTCAGTTTGCTGCATGTTCAGGTCAAGGTTAATTCCAGCTTGTTCTAAAAGATCAGAAGAGCCTGATTTTGATGAAACACCACGACCGCCATGTTTAGCAATGGTTGCACCTGCTGCTGCAATGACAAAACTAGACGCAGTAGAGACGTTAAATAAGTTTTGACCATCACCACCTGTACCAACGATATCCACCAAATGTGGTAAATCACTGACATCAATTTTGATCGCAAACTCACGCATTACACGTGCTGCGGCAGTGATTTCATCAATACTTTCACCTTTTTGGCGTAAGCCCATCATCAGTGCGCCAATTTGAGCATCGGTTGCTTCACCTTGCATGATGGTGCGCATCACTTCTTCCATTTGAGGTTGAGTGAGTTCAATATTTTTCGTGATGTTATTTAAAGCTTGTTGAATATTCATAATATTTTTTGCACTCGATTATGCGTAAATTTCTAAGAAGTTTTTAAAGATTTGATGGCCATGTTCACTAAGAATCGATTCAGGGTGAAACTGCACGCCTTCGACAGGCAATGTCTTATGTTTGACTCCCATGATTTCTTCCATCGTGCCATCTTCTTCATTGGTCCAGCAGGTCACTTCTAAACATTCTGGCAAAGTCGCTTGATCAATCACCAAAGAGTGATAGCGAGTAGCGGCAAAAGGAGAAGGGAGGTTGCTGAAAATGCCTTGATCGCTGTGATACATGTCAGATAAACGTCCGTGCATCACTTTTTTAGCGCGAATAATATCGCCGCCAAAAGCTTGTCCTATGGCTTGGTGGCCTAAACACACACCCAGTAAAGGAATTTTTCCCGCAAAGTGTTGAATCGCAGGAATTGAAATACCTGCTTCACTTGGCGAACAAGGGCCAGGACCAATGACTAAATACTTCGGTTGCCATCGCTCGATATCTTCCAATGTCACGGCATCGTTACGTACAACTTTTACTTCCTGATTTAACTCGCCAAAATATTGGACGATGTTGTAGGTAAAAGAGTCATAATTGTCGATCATGAGAAGCATATCAAGCGTATCCCTAAGAAATTTATACTAATATTTTGTTTAGAGGTTTTTGTTACCCGTAACGTTACCCGTTTTAAAAACTTTACTTAAATCAGGCACAAAATATAAAGCCTGCTAAGTGCAGGCTATATTATCAGATTCTTGTTTGTATTTTTCGACTTCTTTCTTCACTTGAGATTCGTGCCAAAAAACATCTTTTTCACTTAAACGAATTGGCTCGGGAAGCTCTCCTTGTTTTAACATTCTATAGAACTTAGTTTTCCCAACAGAGAGAAGTTTCATAAAATCATTAGCCCGAACTCGACGATCAATTTCCATCAAGACACCTCCTTTAAAATTTGTTTCACTGATTCAAGAAAATCCTCAGAAATACTTTCATGTCCTATATCTGTATCTTCGCCTTTGGGATCCATCACGCCACCTTTAAAATAAGGGCCTGGGCTTGAAGGCGAAGAATAAATTCTTTGCCATTCTTTAGCCATAATTTAAGAAAAAGTTCATAACGCTTTTGAGCAGCACCATTCATGTTTCCCGCATTATCAATCTTCAAACCAGGTTTATTTGCTTTAGTGAAAACAGCTTCACCAACAATTTTATTAATTACGCATTGATATCCATCACTTGCTAAAAACATTGTGAAGGCCGGGACTAATGATTTAGGACAAATCATGAGCTCACCTCACTTGCTTGATTTTCAAGCTCGAAGCGACGCTTTTTAACGTAGTCCATTAACTTTGGTTGAATTTCAGGACTACGTGCAGAAACATCAATTTCCAAAGCATCTAATGTAGTTAAGTCAGGTGCATTCTGAATCTGAACCATAAGTGAAGGTGGAGTTTTAATTTCAGCTTCTGCAGGTGCAAGCTCACGTAGGCGCTTATGAATAGCATCTAGTAATGGTTTGCGCTGTGCTTCAGTCCAGTTGCGTGTATAACCGGTAAGGACGGTAGCTTCTTTAGGTGTTTGAGCATTTGTTGCACTGGTTATTAAATCTTTCAAAAGATTTTGATATTCATCATCTGTTGATTCACTAGCTAACTTATTTTTCGCTACTAACTTTTCGGCCTCAACCTGCAAACGTTTGAGTTCTTCTACACTTAAGTTGTCAGTCGTATGTTCTGGCTTAGGTTTATATTGCTCAGGATCTAGTTCAAGCAGCTTGTCCTCAGTTAATTTACATAGGTGCTGAGTGTGTTCACGTTCTAAATGAACATTTGCCATGAACACCGGACGTAATGCTAGTACCGCATCATTAGTGGTACAGGCATTAATTTGCATAGTGAACTTTTCAATCAGTTTCACTGGATCTGTTTCAATCTCTTCAACTGCAGATTGTTCGAATGTCTTTGCTTCCACATCATTTGAAGTTGAATTTTGAACCTTATCCGACTCATCAATTTTAGATTTACGTGTGCGTTTTTTAGATTGCTCCGGTATCTCAATAACATTGGATGCACGATATACACGATCAAATAGCTTACAAAAAGCTTCGGCTTGTAACTTTGCATTTTCCAAATCACGCTGGGCAAAACCTCGAGCAATCGATTGATTCAAAATTTCATGGCATACCACATATTTATAGTGATGAATTTCACCGCTGGCCTGGACAACAAAAATAGCATCACCAACCTGAACTTCATCCAGCTTAAGAGGTTTAGTAAAGGTGATGCCTGCAACTTCTATAGTTTCAATTTTGATGCAGAACTCATAACCCTCTTTAGCAAAAATTGTCGCTGGAAATTGATCCAAGTCATTAAAATCTAACATGTCACCAATTGGGCGACACATAACATGTTTGCCAGCCATTAGTGCATCGTATGCGAGAGAGCTTGTAATAATATTATTCATTTTTAGTACACTCCCTTAATGTCGAACATTACTTTGCTGTTGATGATTATTTTGCTGTGGAGGCGCTTCCGACCAACCCATCTGATCCGCACGAGCACGACAAGCCTGACGAATTTGATTGTTGAATTTAGTATTACCAAAGGTATTAATGGCTTTATCTAAAGTTTCAGGCTTCTTCGCATTTCGAATAGATACCAAAGCATCTTGAAAGCGCTGATCTAACGGCTTTTGCTGTGCAGTGTTTACCGGAGCCGATTGACGCTGCTGACCTTGATTGGATTGGCCTCGGTTGGGCTGCTGATTTACTTGGTTATGATATTCATCAGTGTCATAGTCTTTTGTGTCGTCAATTAGGAACATGCCGTTAAGCGCATATTTCCTTGCATACGAACTAGAGGTACCAAATGTCTGTGCTACATCCATACCTTTCTTTTCAATTTCCACTCCAGCATGTGCCGTGACAACAGTTTCTTTACCCTCAGCATCTGTAAAAACTACTTTTGCAGTAACCACCACCACTGGTCCAACTTGCTGAACTTCATCAGTGATAATTAACGTGGATTTTGTGGCCTGGAGTAGTGGTTTAACAGCTTCAAGAATATCCTCGCAGCTACGGTAGTGAAATTTACCGAAATTGTTGTACTTACTTTTTGGCGCTTTCAGTTCTAACTGGATTTGTTGTAAGGCATTCATCAAACTTCTCCCAACAAACGGTTTTTAATCATGTGCTGCACCAGCATTTCATTGATGTTGCGGTGGTCGTTGTAGTCCGTGAAGTCGGGGAACGGGTTGCCGTATTCATCGGTAATGTGTTCGATAGAAAGCTGGGTGATTTCAGCCGTTTCAAACTCACTGCCTGGTACCCCGTAGCTGTCTTCGAATGGTTCAAAGTCAAAGCTTACGTCTAGGGTGAAGTTGTCTAAACGGATAACAGCACTACCTGAAGTTTTAGAAGTGAGTTCCATTGCAGCGACGGTAGTAACTTCAGGAAAGCTTTTATGAAGCACCTGAGTGTTGAGAGCTTGTGGCTTATAAGCGAATGCTATTGCACCGACTGTTACTGTTGCAGCGACAAGTGTTACCTTGAGGCTATTGAAAGGGGTTAATGTTTTGTTCATACTTATCTCGCAGTTTGCAAAGCACATCGGAGTTAGAAGGACGATGTGCTTTTTTGTTGTTTGTGAGATAAATACTACTTTAAGTAGAATTTTTGTCAATACTTAGTAGAAAATAATACTACTTTAAATTGTTTTTTGCTTTATAGTAAACAAAATAACCACCGTGGTGGTGGATTGAGTAGAGTTTATTTATATGTGGACGCGCGAAGAATTAGTAGAAATACGAGAAAGAGCTGAGTTGGAGGCTTCAATAATTGGTAATAATGAAAAATGGCGACACGCCTGTTTGGAACTAGCATCTGCCGCCGATAGACTTGATTCAATCACACACCGTATTGAATTTGGTTTGGAGATTGCTACACCTCGACAGACCACCGAGGGGTAAAACTATTTGTTGTTTCTTCAACTGAAAGTATTTTAGAAACATGAAAGTTTCTTATGCCGCCGCGCTGAATGTCATAACAGAAGAATTTTTCAGTACCGCCTTTAATGCGGAAACTATATGGTTCAGCTTCTCGTGTTTCGATTGATCCATCATCTTCTCTTGCTGTAATGATGATTGTATGCAGATTTCTACCAGCTGAAGCGATTACATCTTTAAAGCTCACTTGACTCTCCACCCGATCTATTCTAAAGGACTGCGTCGGGTTCGCAGTTTTTAATATTTAATTAACACTGAATGTTGTATTTAGTCTTAATGAATTAAAGATTTCCACAATCTCATCATGTGTGTATACCTTATGGCAAGGTAATCCATAAATTTGAATTAAATTATATAAAAAATAAACCCGCTTATGCGGGTTGTGACTATACGATAGGTGTTAGATAAACTGAGTAAATGTGCCAATCTTTAACGCCAGATGTCCTATTTTCGAGATTCATAGGGTGATCATATAATAAACTTACATCTGAATTTAGATTCGCAAATAAAGCCGTGGCAATTGTTGTCGGCTTTGTGCCGAGAGGGGCAATAAATAATTTCTTTCCGTCATCCAAAGATCTCTTATAAAAGTTTAACATCTCAAAAGAAGAGGTTGGATCTAGTGCAGAACAGAAATCAATTTCAAATTTGGGATTGTCGGTTAATATGTTTAAATGAGGAACAATAGATTCCATTTCTAACCCTGAACTGAAGGCTGGGGTAGCAAAAATTGTTTTAATCAATTTTCCTTGTATCATCTGGAATTCTTCTAGAGCGATCTCCATTCTCGAAGAATCAAAACCAATAAAGAAAATACCAAGTTCCAGGTCATCATGATGAAGGTCACCAACAGCACCTGGAATTGGTTTATACCCTATTGGGTAATGGGATAATCTATAAAATTCATCACTTTCATCCTTATTATAAGTCAAAGGCTCTATGTAAATGATTTTAAACTCTAAGAAGTTTAGATTAATGAATTGTTTAATTAGGTAATAAATTTCCGGTAAGCCCAAAGTTGTGCTATCAATCATCACATTATTTTCTATATTTATAATAGACTCTAAATATTTAGAGTCATTAAAATCAATAACATGGCCATCGATTGAAAATTGCATTTGATTAGCATTAAATTCAACTAAATGAATGTTAGACTTAGAATCACTGAAAACTGAAAGTAATTCACGACCACGATCATCTAAAACGCGCCCACTGAAAATATGGATATTATTAAGGTCAGTTGTATCAAAACTTCTAAATACATCGGTATAAATATGTGCTTTATGCTTTATCATTCAAAGAAACCTAGCTGAATGTTTTCAAACTCTTGAATTTGATTGATATTTTGTTTTTTTGGACGCGAAATTTGCGTCAATAAACTTTTGTACTCTGTTTCAGTTCCATTAATTAAATAATGAAAATCTTCGACAGAAAATTCAATTTTCCTCTTTCTTCTATATGAAATGTTAAAATAAGGTGAATAAATAGGATTTAATAAATAGTCTACTATATCTAAACCAACCTTAGATTTAGTCTTAGTTTCAGAGTGTTCAATTAAAATGCTATGCTTTTTGGCTTCTTCTATGAACTCGAGCTCTTCGCTATTTAGAAGTCGATTCCCAGAGTTAATTGTAAATTGATTTTGTTCCGGTTCACTTAAAAGCGGATTTTCCTGTAAAGCTTTAAAAATATTTCCAAGCCTTAGGGTGAATATTCTCAGCTTTTCTCCATATTTTCCTAGCGTTCTAATTTCTTTAATGAGAGCATTAGACGCTTCATAGGCCGATTGTGACTGAATTTCAATACCAAAACTATGATTTTCAAAATCAAGCATCTCATTAATTTCAAGCGTTTTATAACAAAGAATTAAGAAATGTCTTAAGTTACCATTTGCCATGGTATAGAAAGCTTCAAAACCACTAAAAAGAGGGCATTTGTGGTCACTGAAGGGCCTATAAAGTTCTAGTAATGCTCCAAATAAATTATTATGAATCCAATCTTTATATTTTCCCTTATTTTGTTGATGATAATCTAGATATTCCTGTAATAATACATTTGGATTATTGCTTTTTCTCTCTAAAAGGAAAGGGGTAATTAATAATGCTTCTGGTTGGAAGTTGTTAATCTTAAAGTCTTCAAGTGTAATGTTACTACTATCGAGTAGTTCATTTATTCGTGTATCGACTCGATTTTTAATTCGATTCAAATTATAAGCATTATTAGCATGCTCTTTAAGAGTGATGCTTGGAAATTTCTGTTTAATTTTTTTTAGTATATCATCTTGATATTGCTCCTTAGCTCTTTCATTTAGCCTTGTTTCATCTGTAACTAGGCTTAAATCAAAATCAGGATTTTTAAAAGTTAGATTAAAATTGTTTAAAAACACTTCGGAAAAAAAAGATCTTCTTTCATTTTCCTTCATAAGTTCATCTAAATCTTTATAATTATAGTCATGAGTAGCATTGATTGACTCATTGCCTATTGTCATATTTTCATCAAAAAAAACTTTAGATGTAAAATTAACAATAAATGGTTTTTGAGAATGTTTTAATACTGTATTCATAAATCTTCGTTGGTGATTTAGAAGATTCTCAATTTCATCAATATAAATATAAAAGTTGATATCTTTAAGAACTTCATTAGACTTTAATGATTCAATAAAGGTATGAATAAAATTTAAACCAGGAGGATAAGCCTGGGGTTTAACAACCTCAATATTAGAGATCCACGCACTAAAGGATCTGTGTTTTGCTTTTAGATACGACTCTAATTCCAGTAAGTTTGTAGGGATATCTAAATCAAAATCTGCTAGTTCAGGTAGCTCAATATTTTTTAAATCATTATGTGTAAAGTGCTCATAATTACTACTTGATATATAATACAATGACTTACAAATTTCATTTGCGATAACAATTGCAAAATAATTTTCAAAAATATTGATCCATTCTTCTGTAGATTTGTTGCGTTTAAACATAGAGCTACAAAAATGTGTATCTATTCGCCAGTAAATTCCAATATTCTCAATTTCACTTTTAGGAATCTGATGACGACGTAATGAAAATTTTGATTGATATGACAAATATTTTAAAAGCATGGTCTTACCACAACCACGTTTACCAATAAAATATGTTGGCTTTGTAGCGTTAGCTAAATTTAGCCTTTCAAAATAAGGCGGTATATAAAATGAACCCCAAACATCTGCATCATGTTCTTCGGCTCGTGTTTTCGTAAGTAATTTGTAATCAATTATGCTCATTTATCTACTCACTAAACATTCCCAATTATCGGAATTTTCTCTTAAGATTTGAATGGTATTATCTGGTGTTCCATATGAATATGCTAATAACAATGCTTGGTTCAAATGACCAAAATATGCTTTATTTGCAAATCTAGCTCTATCACTTATAACATTAAAAACATCTAATGGTGGAGGGTAATCTGCAGGCCATAAGCCCGAATCACACCATCTATCACACAACTTTGTAAATGAATTGTCTTTAAGAAGTAGTTCACCATAAAAAACTTTCAGCTCAGGTAATTTAATTTTTAAGTAGTCTAGTGCTTCCTCATGGGCTAGCCCTACCACTAGAGCCGCCTCTGGAGAGGACATTAAGTCCTTATAATGCTGATTAATCCATTCTTCGATTTGATGTCCGCTTAGAATCGCATCATCTACTAAAAAGAAAGCCTCTTTAGCATTTAATCCATTTTTATACATATCTGGATAGCGAAAATTTGTACGAGGTACAATATTTTTTAAAAGAGGCATAATTACTTCGCCACTTTTTCCCGGTTTTCCAAAACCATCTATATTGAAGTTTACAGGCCCCATATAAAAAGTTTTACTGTTGTATCCTTCACTTAGTATTTGAAGCCAATTGAAACGATAACGATCTTCTTCTTTGACAAAATTAGAAATTGCCCTTCGAACAGCTTGTTGCATTAATTGAGTCATCTGTTTTTTATTTCTTATAATGAGATTGCGAACTATTAAATGCCCTAATAATGTTTCCTCTGGTGATTTAAATTGCTTCAACCAAATTTTAACATTTTCATGAGTCATGTTATCCCATAGATCAATTTGACTGAGCTGCTTTATTTCCCTTTTCAATTGAAGTAAATTTGAATTAAAAATCATTAATATTGTCCATATTATCAATTACTGGGAGGTTTAAGATTTGGCTATGGGTAATGTATTTAGCCCCAGTACCTTGAGAATTAGCCTTTAATTGCATCTGACCTTGTTTGCTTTTCAAATATGAGTAAATAAAATCTGTTTTGTTTTTAATCGGTCTTATTACAATTATTGAATCTGAAATTTTTAAATAATTTTTATGAACAACTTTAATTTTTTTAAAGAAATCCCTTCCGACACGGGCAATTATTACATCGCCTTTTTGAGCATATTTAGCAAATCTGGGTTCATCAGTATAAAATTTATTAGAAATATATTTTGCATTAATATCATCAAAATCTGTAGTGTGGAAAATATTGCAATCAGGGTTATTTTTGATGAATTTAGATGAATGATTTCCTCTTGAAATCGATTGAATAACATCCCCAAGAGACATAGAGCCAGCTTGTGAAGTATTGTAAAAATCCAAACGTTCCAAAACATCTTTATTGGTTTTAATATCTTGATTTACAAGCTTATTGTTTTTAAGTATAGAGAAGCTTATTTTGTGAGTTTCTTGTGGTTTAGTATTGTTAATAATTAATATATGCGCGTAAGTTTCTGTTTTCTCAAACACATAGGGTTCCAATTGAATTACTGAATCAATTTTATAAGAGTTAACTAAAACGTCCCTTATTGTTTGGTATTTTTGGTTTGTTAAGATTCCATTAGGTACAATTATTCCTACTTTGCCATTATGTTTTAATGCTTTGATTGCTTTTGTTAAAAAAATTAAAGCTGCTGGGATTTTATTTAACTTTAATATTTCATTTTCTAATAAAGTATTATTATCTAATTTGTCTAATATTTTATCTTTTGATAGATAAATATAAGGAGGGTTGCTAATTACAACATCAAAATTATTTATTTTTAAACTTTCATGAATAATATCAATATTATGTAAATTTAAATTTTTAATGTTAAGACTCTTTAATTGATTTAAAGCATTATTATCAATATCACACCCATGATAAATGCAATCATTCCAATATTTTAAAGACCCAGTAATTAAATTTCCAGATCCGCAACCAAGATCTAGAATTGAGCAATTGTTATACTTACCAAGTTGTAAGCATAAAGTCTCTGCAATTAATCTAGGCGTATAATATCGCCCTAGCTTATCCGAAGACTTACGATTGTTAATTTGACTTTTATAAAATAATGATAAATCTACACATTCATTCATTATTATACATCCCGATACAATCCAACAACCTTGCCAACTAACTTACAACCATCCTCTAAAGCAATGGTTTTCTCTGGCCAGTCAGGATTCAAAGGCTGCAAATACATATTTCCGCTCTCGACAATAAGCTTCTTAAACGTCGCTTCACTATCGCCTTGGCAGGAAACAATAACTAAATCACCTGTTTTTAAATCTGTTATTTGAAAGTCTGGATTTACATAAATCTTATCGCCAGGCCGAAAGTCGGGGAGCATTGACTCTCCAACCACTTCCAAACCATAGCCATTTTTTCCGCATTTAGGATTCGGCGGTAACCATTCCTCAAACTGCGTACCAGCTGGGACAGAATCAACAGTGGTCCATGAGCCAGCTTGCACCCATGAAATAACTGGAACTAATCGACCTGCAACTGGAAAAGGGGCCGTTACATTTGGTTCTAAACCAGTGCCATGATCTAGATAACTAATATCAACATTAAATTTGTCAGCAAGAATTTGCATTTTTTCTTCACGTGGCTTTGCAATACCAAGCGTGTATCTACGAGCCATCTCATACGTTACATCAATAGCATCTTTCAACTGATTAACAGTTGTAATAGGAGATCCTTCCTTATCCATAAGGCCTTTAAGTCTTGATGCAAATTCAAGATATTTTGCTGTCTGCACTTTGGATTTCTTTCCATTTTCTACCAATGGTAGAAGTTTACCTCGTATTTTTAGTTGCACCAATTCTATTTTAGGTAGTATATTGTCTTCTACTTTAAGTAGTTTTAATGAGTGCATTATGTCAACTCCAAAAGATGCTTTAGAAAAAGCGATAAAAATTGCTGGCAATAAGTCTTCATTAGCCCGTGGATTAGGCATAACACCTTGGGCTCTAAGTAAATGGAATTTCAATAAAATTCCTGAAGAACGTTGTTTGCCAATCGAAGAATTAACTAAATCTAAAGTTAAAGCTGAGCAATTGCGCCCAGACATTAATTGGACTTTCATTCGTTCTACTAAAAATAGTAATAACCCAGCCCTCCAATAACCACGTTCAAAGGACACCGATATGAACATATTGGATGCTGCTTACAACACAGTTCACGACTACCAAGGTGGAGCGAATGCATTAGCGCCACGAATGGGCATTAAAAGCCCAGCGGTATTGAACAGCAAAGTGAATCCCAATACGGAAACGCACCACATCACCTTGCTTGAGGCTTCAAAACTTATGGAGCTGACTGGGGATTACCGAATCCTACAAAGACTGAATGCTCATCACGGAAAAGTGGCCATTAACTTGCCGAATATTCCCGAATGTCGAGATACAGCGCTGACGGACTTAGTTCTGAGTTTTGGAATGGGGGGTGGGGATATATGTGCGCTATTCAAAGAAATGATGGCAGATGGCCGAATTACGCGTGGCGAAGCGATTGATATGTCAAAGGTCATTCACATGCTGCACGAGATCTTGGCAGAGCTAGAAATGCAAATAAACAAATGTGTCGAGCAATAAAAAAGCCTGATCTCGAACATCAGGCTTCCAATTCAAAATATGACGGAATCACAAATGAATATGAAATCAAATATACCACAAAACAAAGGTATACGCACAGACAAAAATGCCGACTACCTATCGGGCGACGTCGTGGTCTTCACTGATCCAATCAAACCAGACCACTTGATGACCGTACACAAAGTACAGAGTGATGGTGTGTTACTGGATGGAAATCACAACTTTGCACTGAGCCATTTAGTGCGTCCGGCAACAGTTGCAGAGGTATTGGCTAAACGTCGATTGAGTGCGGCTGAACAAGCGCTTGCGGAGGTTCCATGATCACCAACAAGGCAATTAAAAAGCAGCCTGAGCATAAACAACTGCAAGGCGTTCAGAGTTGGTATAACCCAGCGCTACGCACGCTTAATGGAATACTGGATATCCGTAAGGCCAACTTACGCAAGATCAATCGTGATGAAGCCAATGCTGCAGTCACACGTGATGAGTTTATCGAAATGCTCACCAATGAACATCGGATCTCGGCCTGGTATGCCGGTGAAATTATCTCAAGCTTACTGCGTTCAGAAATGATTTTGATGTTTGGACGTTTTATACAGATTAATGAAGGGGTGAACTCAAAATGAGCCAATTTACGCCCAATAGCTTTCAAGTGCCTAACGCATTTGTGGACGAAGTGCTTAACCAAATCTCGGATGCTGCATGCAAGATTTATCTTGTGGTGTGCCGTAAAACACGTGGATGGAACAAAGTGATGGATTCGATATCACTAAGCCAGTTAGAGGAAATTACGGGTAAGAGCCGTCCAACAGTCATCAAAGCAAAAAACGAGCTGATTAACGTTGGATTGTTGGTTGAATTACCAAGCACGATTTATGGAAATACCTTCAAACTTGGTGACGAAACAAGTGTTGGTTGGACTGTAAAATTCCCTAGTAAAAAATTTTTACTAGGTGAAAAAGCAGCCGTTGCTAGTAAAGATTCTTTACCACTGCTAGTAAAAAAATTTTACCCCGCTAGTAAAGAATTTTTACCATTGCTAGTAAAAAATTTTTACACACAAAAAACACTATCAAAAGACACTAATCAAAATAAAAAAATAAATAAAAAAAGATCCCGTGTTCCAGAACAACCTTCGACTGAAAAACCAAAAGTTGAAACTCAAAAATCATATGACCCGAAATCATGTGAATTACCAAGATTGGTAAATCAGGATCTATGGAATCAATTTGTGGATATGCGAACAGCTGCTAAAAAGCCACTCACTGAAAACGCTGTAAAACTCATTTTGAAAAAACTCGAGTCATACGGATCTTTAGCAGACCAATCCTTGGAAAATTCAATCATTGGAAATTACCAAGGCGTTTTCCCTCCAAAACAGCAGAATCTGCAGCAAGACCAAACTGGAATTCAGGAGCCAAGTTATTTCGCTCAGTCTTTTGATCAACAAGGTGGATCGAGCATCATCGATGTGACGCCAGAAGATTATGCTTTGGTCGGAGGATATTGAGATGAATCACTTGGTTTGTCGTGACGACGTACATGAGTTGATTGCAACTTTGCGAACACTCTACGCATCACAGTTCAATAAAAACTTCCCAGCAGAGGGTAAGAACTCAATCCCAATGCAAGTTGTTGAAGACCGAGTTGCTAAGGCCATGATTGGGGTGACTACGGAACAGTTTCAACGTGGTTTGCTCTTGTTGAGTACCAGTGGAAATAAGTACATGCCTAGCTTTGCTGACTTCCGAACAATGTGTATTGGCGAAGATTGGTGGAATGCTCAAAAAGCTTGGATCAAAGCATGTGAGTACACAAAAATTACGAAGCCTAAACCAGTTATTTTGGCAGATGGAAGTTCTCAATATCGAGACATTACGACCTTGGCCAAGTTCGCATTAGATCAAGTCATGCTGCTCATCAATGACGGTGAAATGTACCGAGCTAAAGAAGAATTCATTCGCTTGTATGAGGCATATGTGTTGGAAGCTCAGATCAAGGGGCGATTTCAAGAGTGGTATCAAGAACGACCAAGTTTGGCCTGGAGTGAATCTGAGAAAAAACATGTGCCGGTTGCGAATGATGAAGCTCAACAACAGCTGGCCAATCTGAAAGCCAAAATAAATGTTCGCAATCGTCATGTGCCGAAGCCGCAAAAATTAGAGGCAAATAAATCGAGCGCAGTGATTCAAAACGATTGGCCAGATCCATTTGAAAATCCAAGTGAATACCAGTCAATGATGGCGAATGGATTTAATCGTGTATTGGGAGGTGCTTCATGAACACCTCATTCGTTAAAAAATTTGAAGAGATTAAAAACGTACTTGTATACATCGCATTTTCTACTGCTGAGGTGACTGCTTTAGAGCTTGAGGAAAACGTGACTGATTGGGGCCGTTGCCAATTAAATTTACATCTTAAGAAGCTTGTAGAAGCAGGGTATCTGCAAAGTAATGGCAAGCAAGCAGAACGTGCTTATACCGCTACTGAAAAAACAAAGCAGTTATTTGGAGTGAAGTAGTGACCAGCTACTCAATTGCTGAATACAAACAAATGATCGGTGGTGCCAAACCTAAACGAGGCACCAAAAGACCTAAGGTTAAAAGTCAAAAGGTTCCCAATGAGTTTGAAGCGAAATTTGCGCTGGAGCTTAAAGCATTAAAGATAGATTTCGAACAGGAATTTAAGTTTCACCAGAGTCGCAAATGGAGGGCTGATTTCCACCTAAAGGGAAGAATGATTTTGATTGAAGTTGAAGGTGGCATTTGGAGTGGTGGACGGCATACAAGGGGTAAAGGGTATATCGGTGATATGGAGAAATATAACGCGGCAACAATGCTGGGTTATCAGGTTATACGGTTTAGTACAGAGCAAGTGAAGTCAGGTTTAGCAATTCAGCAGATTGAGAAGATGGTAGGGGATTTAGGATGAATGCAGCGGCAAAGCTAGAAGTAATGGATTGGTCTAAATACACAGCCGAAGAATGGTTTAAACAATATGGTGCTTACATTCAGACCTGCAGAATGAAATCAGGGAATACTCCAGATACATTGGGAATAAATCAAATTTACTGGTTAATTTGTGAGAACAATAAAGGGGTTGCACCGAGAAAAAATCAATTAATTTGCACTATCTCAGATTTTGAAGCTGAAGAAGTACGCAAAATGATTATTGATCTAAAGTATTCGCCACGTATTTGCGACTCAGCCAAAGTAGCAGTTAATCTTTTTATTGAAAAGAATGTGCGTGGGATGTCGCTTCGCCAAATGGAGCATCAATTCAAATTTGGAAGAACTGCTTTGGATAGCATGATTTTTGCAGGGAAATACTTTTTGAATGGGCATGATAAGCGATTAAGAATCATTTGACTGTCCGGACAGGATATGGCATATTTCTGCTATAGTGGACGAAGTTGTAGTAATTCACTGAACCTATTTAGATAAATATGCAAGCTAATAGCCTAGTCTTATGATTAGGCTTTTTAATGAAATTAACAGTTGATATACCCGACCTTCCTAGGCGGGTATTTTTTTGTCAAAAAATTAAAGTCACACTGAACGATTTTTTAAATATTAGTTATAAAGCTGTTAAGAAAAGTTGATAAAAAATATAGGGTTATTTTTATTTCT
The DNA here is from genome assembly GCF_013418335.1 of Acinetobacter sp. YH12145. Taxonomy (NCBI): domain Bacteria; kingdom Pseudomonadati; phylum Pseudomonadota; class Gammaproteobacteria; order Moraxellales; family Moraxellaceae; genus Acinetobacter; species Acinetobacter sp. YH12145. The sequence goes on from NZ_VPCE01000002.1 coordinate 210,915, forward strand.
TATGTGGTATATATAGTTGACTGTTTTAGTATGGTTAAGTGAAAATGCCAGATAGAAATTCACATTTAATGATTGAGCAAATCTATAATTTCGTATGCATGAAGCCCAGCATTAAATCTAAGAGTAAATACATGCAGATGTATATCTTCTTTGAAGAACTTCATGAATCGACAAAAGACAGATTCATTGCCAATAAACCCTTTACTTATTTTGGTGTATTCAATGGGGTTGAAAAAAAGATATATGCGGACGCTGCACCGGAATTTTTTGATAAAGAAAAGTTTGTAAATTGGGTTGTAAAATCAATTAATTAAATTCATATGGTTATAAATATTGTCATTTTTCGCCAGTGTAAAGTTATGTAATAGTTTGGAAAATAACCAATAGAAACCGCTGTTGTTTCTGTCACCCTAACGGGTAATCCTTCGAGCCTACTTCCCTGAAAGTAGGCTTTTTTTTGAATGGGGGAAAACAATGTTCCAAGTTCTAATGTGTTTATTTGGATTGCATGGCGTGACGGAGATTGACCACGCCATTGATGGTGATGAGATTAGAGTTTGTCGTAGTTGTTTGTAAGAAATAAAGTGACATAATTCAATTTAATCGTTAAAACCACTTAGTAATTAATAGTTTTTTTTAAAATGAGTTAGATCTCAAATAAAATACATACTATTTTACCGATTATTGGAAACCTCCACATTTTGGATTTTAAGTTTCGCCCACATCAACCCCAATGATGTGGGCATTTTTTTGATTGAAAGTCGCCGAACGTATTACGGCACACAAAAGCCCCTCGCATTCTAGATGTTGAGGGGTTTTTCTTTTCTTATGGGTGGTACCTATGACAGACAAAGTACAGGCAAAACACGACTTAGAATTTTGCAGTGCTGAGCTGTCGAAATATCAGAATCTTAGTCGCACTGGTTTGACGCGAAATGAAATGCTAGCAATAGATGGCATCATGATTAAGCTGAAAGATCGCATTCGGAATTTGCGTGAAGCAATTTATACTTAGTTTTACAAGAATACTTCAGAAAAATCTGCAAAGTAGATGTGATTGAATCATCAATTCATTGAAATTAACCAAGGGGCTAATTAGATTATTTTAATTGATGTTTTTATATAAATGATAAATTTAACTTACTAATTTTGAATAACTTATATATTATTTGATTTGTTTATTAAATTAACGGAGGAATCTATGATGTATAAGAAGATAATTATGAGCTCAATAGTAGCCATTTGTACATTAGGCTCAAGTTTATCGATCGCCAAGGATTATTTTACCTCTGAGCAAACAGAAGCTTTAGCAAAATCAGCTGAAATTGGTAGTGCGGAAGCACAGCACATAATTGGATTAAATTTTTACTATGGACTCCATGGATACGAAATAGATTATTTTAAAGCTAAAGAATTGTTTCTGAAGGCAGCTGATCAAAAACACGCCAAGGCATATAATATGTTGGGTCTTATTTATGCAAACGGTAATGGCGTACCAGCAAATCCAGAATTTTCCACTCTAATGTACAGAAAAAGTGCAGAACTAGGGGATATATCTGGGATGTTAATATTGGGCAGTGCGTATAGAAATGGTTTTGGTGTAGAGAAAAATTTAAGTAAAGCATTTGAGTTGATCAATTCTGCAGCACAACATAAGAATGAAAGTGCAATTAAGATATTGGCTTACATGTATTATCATGGCGAAGGAGTTATTGTGGATAAAAACAAAGCATATGAACTCCATGAATTAGCCAAAAAGATAAATGAAAATAAAAACTGAAATCTGGATATCTATAACAACCAAAGTTGTAGAGCTTCTGTATGCAGGTATTGGATTTTTAAGTCATAAAATCTTTAAAAAATAAATTTAGTATATTAAAATCAACGGTCTATTTTTATGATATATGACTATTATGAAGAATAATTTAATTATACCTATATTCGTATTTACTGTTTTTTCTTTTGCTGGATGTAGTAAAGATCCATTAGATGTTCCATTAGATATGTCCAGCTTAAACGCTGTATCTGAGTCTTCTTCAAAACAATTAAAGCTGATGGACGAGGACGAGAAGAAAGTCTCAGATTGGGCCGTAAAAACGCTTGGATTAGATAACATTCAGTCTTTAAGTGGTTTTAAAGAACAATATGGCGATAAAGTAACTTATAGAATTATTTTAAAAAAAGCTGTTGAAAATAGAGAGCAAATAGTTTCTGATGAATTACAAAGATTAAAAGAATTAAAGCCATCGTGGGATGCCACTTATGATGATCTCTCGAAAATTAAGGCAAGTAATATTCATCTAGGCTCCAGTTCAGAATTTATGACACAAGGGCATCCTTTAATTTCTTTTGATGTCCACAACGGTAGTAAAGAAGATATTTCTTTAATCGTATGGCGATTAGAACTTTTCCTTAATGGGGAGAAGGAGCCTTATACCACTTATAATGCTGTTGACTCTTATAGTTATGGTCAGAAAAATAATGGCTTATTGAAAGGCGAGACTGTTCGCAGAGAGGTTACTGTTGATACATTTTTCAACCGACAAAATGCGGATAAATGGGTTGATCTTAATGCTAGAAAAGCAAGTTCTAAGTTGGTGAAGGTTACAGTTATTCCCACAAGAGTTGAAGATTTTAATAAGCAAGAGTTTATTACTGGTGATATAGATGGAGCCCTTGCTGAGTTTGAAGCTGAAAATAAAATTATTGAATTAGCTAAAAAATATACGTAATTTAAGAAATCGCTAAAGTTATCGCATTACCACTAATAAATTTAACCTCCTGCGGGAGGTTTTTTAATGGGTGAAATATGGAACCTAACGCATATAAAACCCTAACCAACAAATTACCTCCCAAAAAGAAACCGCGCACCAGGCCATTACCTAAAGCTAAAGAAAAATATCTAGAGGCTGAGGAAACTTTATTCCAAGAATTAGAAGAACGACGAATCGGATATCGACGGAAGTTTCAATTTGAAGCAACCAAAAATTGGCGTTTTGATTTTTATATTGTAAGACTGAATCTTCTTATAGAGATTGCGGGCAGCTCATGGGCCGTTGGTCGTTGCGGGAAAAAGACAGCAAACTCACTAAATAAGTATGACCTTGCTGAAGACCAAGGTTTTAAGATTATACGTTTTGATCCGCATGCGATTGAATCAGGGCAAGTGATTAATTGGATTCAAAGTCAATTAGCGAGATTAGTAGATGGAACAGATCAGACCATTCCCACCGACTGAACTTATGGATCAGGCTGAGGAAGAAGACGCTATACGTCTTGCACCAGCACAAGAATTACTGGCCTGGGTGAAAGATAATTACCTAACTATGGGTGGCCAACTACATAACCCAGACCATGATCATATCGCTGAGCTGATTCACGACGATGAAGAGTTTTTGGCATTTGCATGGGCATCTTCAGCGGCTATGGCCAAAAAGCGCATGGTACTCGGTCAATGTGAAAAAGTGATGTTTAACCAAGGTGGATGGAAGAAAGCTCGTCAAGAACAACAAATGCGAGACTGGTTCGGCTTTGTGCCTCAGTACTTAATTACGATTGATGCAGCATTTTGTGAGCAAACCTCTGATCGTGAATTCTGCCGTTTGATTGAACATGAGCTATATCACATCGGTGTAGAGCGCAATGAAGATGGTGAGATCATTTATAGCGATATGACTGGATTGCCGAAGCATTATTTGGCTGGCCATGATGTTGAAGTGTTCTTTGGTGAAATACGCCAGCATGGAATTGATAGCTCAGTACAACGATTATTGGATATTGCTAAAAATGCTCCATTTGTATCGGAGACAAACATTGCAGCGTGTTGCGGAAACTGTGTGATTAACTGAGCCGAAAGGCTCTTTTTTTTGCCTATCTTGCGACACGTAGCGACACAAAGAGGAATTTATGGCAACACTTAAAGAGCCTGTGAAAATTTTTATAATTCAGTCTCTTGCTTGCCGTGACACCCCTCAAGAGGTCGCGGATCTTGTGAAGCAAGAGTTTGATCTGATTCTCGATCGATCTCAGGTGGCTTTGTACGATCCAACCAAGCGACGTGGGAAAAACCTAAGCAAGAAATATGTCCAATTGTTTGAGAAAACCCGTCAGGATTTCGATGCAGGATTAATCGATATTCCAATTGCGAACAAGTTCTACCGTTTGAAAGAAATCCAAAAGATGTATGACGACTCTGGGAAGAACAAAGTCGCAAAACAAAAGTTATTAAAGCTTGCACATCAAGAAACTGATGGCAGGACAATTCGTCAGGAGCACACTGGTAAAGATGGTGCTGACTTGGAAATCAAAGTTATTCGAGAGTTTATAGATTAGAAGGATTCCACTGTGGAGCTTAGAATCAAAACTCCACGTTGGTCAAAACCTTGGTTTAAGACAGCACGATATAAGGGTGCTCATGGGGGGCGTGGATCAGGTAAGTCACATTTTGTAGGTGAGCAGCTGGTAGAGGAATGCGTCATTGATAAAGATCTTCGCGCTGTATGTATTCGTGAGATTCAGAAATCGATTAAGTACTCAAGTAAGCAGCTTATTGAGGACAAGATTAAGGCTCTAGGCGTATCACATCTGTTTGATGTGCAACGTGACCTAATCAAGCGAAAGGGTGGTGAGGGAGTAATTCTTTTTCAGGGTATGCAAGACCACACAGCTGATTCAATCAAATCCCTTGAGGGTTTTAAGATAGCTTGGATTGAAGAAGCTAATAGGCTTTCAGCAAAATCCCTCAGACTATTACGTCCAACAATGCGTGCTGAGGGGTCACAAATTTGGGCGACATGGAACCCCGAATCGAAAGACGACCCTATAGATGATTTTCTACGTGGTGAGTTTGCACCTGAAGACTCCATCGTTATTGAAGTAAACATCAACAACAACCCATTTGCTCCGCAAACACTGTTGGACGAATACGAGGAAGATCGTAAGCGTGCAATTAGGATGCAGGCTGCAGGTGATGAAAATGCATGGCCTATGTTTGAGCATGTTTGGCATGGTGCTTACCTTGAATTTAGCCAGGCCATTATCTTCTCTGGTCGTTATGTGGTTGATGAGTTTGAACCTGATGCTGACTGGACAGAAGTGTACTACGGTTCCGATTGGGGGTTCTCACAAGATCCAACAACACTAAACCGTATTTTTATTCATGACGATATTCTCTATATACGTAATGAAGCTCATCAAGTGGGTTGTGAGATTGATCATCTTCCGAATCTTTTTGATGAAGTGCCGGGCGTACGTACTCACGAAATCAGAGCTGATAATTCGCGACCTGAAACTATTAGCTATATGAAACGCCAAGGTTTCAAGATTAAGGCAGCAGACAAATGGCCTGGATCTGTAGAAGACGGTGTGACGTATATGAAGAAATTCAAGCAAATCATTATTCACCCTGATTGCCCTGAAACAGCTAGAGAGTTCAAGTTGTATTCATACAAGGTCAATCGTGCAGGTGATGTACTGCCGGATATTTTGGATCTCAACAACCATCATATGGATGGTATTCGCTATGGCTTACAGCCATTGATTAAGGGTCGAAGCAGCAAAAAACCTGCTGGTGCAGGTAGTCGAACTTATTGATAAGGAAAACACATGGCAAAGTCTAAAAAAGACAAAGCGTCAAAGAAGGCTTTGTCTCTTGGCAACCTATACACTCAAGAAGCGGTAACGCGTTTTTTAGTTAATTTTGGCAAGCAACCAGATACCGATGAGGTGCTTCGTAAGGCTGGCATTACACGTCACAGATTACGCGTATTGCTAGATGATGATGAAGTTGCCCAGGCCGTTGAGACTCGCATAGATGCACTACTGGCTACACCGCTAAGAGTTGAACCAAGTGATACAGATGAGGCTGAAAAATTAACACTTGTTCTCAAAGAATGGTTTCATGAGATTGCAGCCGGTTCTTTGAATGCCTTGTTTTTTGGCTATTCGGTTCAAGAAGCTGTTTATGAACTTAAACCAGAGGGTTACATCGGCCTGGAATGGATTGGTGAAAAGCCAATGCAATGGTTTGAACCTAAAAATGATGGTCGACTAATTTACCGTCAGGAAGGGATTGCTAATGAGCAGGAGGTCGATCAAGTATTTAAATTCTTCTTAACGCGTCGTAAAGCTTCATATGAACAACCTTATGGAAAAGCATTGCTAGCAACACTGTATTGGCTATTTTTCTTTAAGCAGAATGGATTCAAATTTTGGGCTAAATTCTTAGAGCGGTTTGGTACGCCAATTCTTTTAGGTAAATGTAAAGATACCGAAACTGAAGACATGAATAGAGCATTATTAAATGCTCATGCTCAAAGTGTATTGTCGATCGATGCTGAAGACGATGTTCAGGTACTGGGTACATCTGGTGCGAGTGGTACTGCTGGAGCTGCGTTTGAGTCTTTCAATAATCAGCTTGTACGACAGATTCAAAAAGTCATCTTAGGGCAAACACTTACTAGTGGGACTGATGGTGTTGGTAGTAGGGCATTAGGTCAAGTCCATGAAAATGTAAGGATGGATAAACTCAAATCTGACATTCGACTGGTTACGCCTACTTTGCAAGCAGTGGTGAATGCGCTATGCGCTCTTAATGGTTGGGGTGCGTATGAGGTTATGCTCGGTGAAAAACCTAAACCACTCAATAAGGATCAAGCCGAGCGTGATGCTCATCTTAAGAATGCTGGTGCAAACCTAACGCCACAGTATTTTCAGCGTGAGTACGGGCTTCAGGATGGTGATATCGCTGAGTCAAACCAACCTTTTCTAAACACCCAATTCTCCGCTATACCCAAACGTGCATTTAGCTTTAAAGCCCAGGCCAATAAACTTTCTGCTGAACAGCTAGAAGTTGAGGAATTAACCGATGGCCAGAAGGATCTGCAGCTTTTAAGTAATGAGCAGATTAAGCAGCTTGTTGCTGAGTCTGATAGTCCTGAAGGCCTAGCATTCAATTTAATGCAGTTGATACCGTCTGTATCTGAGTCTCAGTTTAAGGCCAATTTAGATCAGGCTTTATATGCTGCAGATGTATTGGGGTATGCGACTGCGCAGGGTGGTAAGTGATGAATATGAAATGTAATTCGTGTCGCCGTGGCTTTATTGGCCGAAATGGTAATGGCTACTCGCCATGTAGTTGCAAAAAAGGTATTTATGCTACCCCGATGACTGCGATCGAGCATGAGGATTTTAAAGCGGCTATGGAAAAGGATTTACGTGAAAATCCTCTTTACTCTAAAAGAAATAGTATTGAGGCTATTCCTGATTTTGTGCCGCCACCCCCTTTGATTGCTTTGGATGATTCTGAATTTAAAATTATTCACCCATGGTTCTATCATGCCGCCATTTACTTTGTATTGGGTTTGATAGTTGGGATTGTGGGGTGCTTATATGCAACCGGTTACGTTCCTTGAGGCATTGCAGTACGCGCATGACAAAAAGATTGTGCTGCCTGATGAGTTTTACTCAATGGACTTAAAGACTCGGCAGATGGCGACAACTGTGAGCTTTCTATCGAGTCTAGAGCAAGTTGAGACAGTCATTAAGTCCTTGAATAAGACTTTGGCCAATGGTGGTACCTTCAATGACTTTCAAAAACTCATTGCTGAATCAGAGATTATTCTACCTAAGCATTATCTAGATACTGTATTTCGCACTAATATCCAAAGTGCTTATGGTCACGGGCGATGGCAGCAGCAGAATCGAAATAAAGCCAAGCGTCCTTACCTGATGTATTCGGCGATCGATGATAGTCGTGTACGTCCTGCACATTTGGCATTGAATCGAATTGTCTTACCAATTGATCACCCATTTTGGCTGACTCATTACCCGCCGTTGGGATTCCGTTGTCGCTGTATTGTTATCGCACTCACAGAGGCTCAGGCACTCAAATACGGTATTACACCGGATGATAAGTTGCCAGAAGTTGCTGAGGCATTGGACTGGTCATCTCATCCATTGCAGTTTGGTGATCTAGAGGCATTGGTAGATAAAAAGATCAATGTGTCAGTGCTGGATAAGGAATACCTGCTCGAGCAGAAAGAAGTCATCAAGGCTGAATGGACTGCATCGAAAAAGCTTACGAGCCTATTTGCTCCTATGGATGATAAGACTCGGGACCTATTCGATACGGTGGCCAAAACCGTTATTCCATTAGATCCATCGATTCGACCAAGTGCTATTCGTACTTTCTTGGACTATGTGCAAGGCAATGACCAGGCCATTAAAGGCTATTTGAATAGCAAAGCTATTTCTAAGGCTGACCAAGTGCTTAAGCAGTGGTTGGTTCAGGATATAGAAGCGATTCATGCTGTTGCTAAAAACACTGCTGAAGTTGTTACCGGCACAACCACACTGGCTTACGCAGCTTCACTTGAAGTGGGTAAGGTGGTGACTCTAGATGCGCCGATGCTTTTAGCAGGTCAGTCAAACATCATGATTCGGATTGAAAATGCGAGTGGCCTGGGGATTGATCTTGAAAAGTTGAATGCTGGTGAAGGAGTCTTGTTGCCTTTGGGGGGCTCTTTTGAAGTTGTTTCGATAGAGATGGTTGAGGGGGTGATGGTTTATAAATTGAGAACTTTAATGAACTGATTATATGTATTAGATTAAGGCACCATTTTTTATTAAAAATAATATGGAACTTATTTTAAAAACACTAACAGTACTTGCTTCGATTATTGGCCCTTTAGTAATTGCCTTTTGGAACAATCGTCATTTATCAAGGAAACACACAAAAGATGAATTTGAGGAAGATGTAAAAATTGCTGAAAGATTTGAGGAAATTCATCAATTGAAAACTTCTCATTTAGTTAAGGATCGACTTGCTCAGCAATTATTTATGACCAAGAAAATCACCTACTTTGAGGTCTTATTTTTTTATCAGTACAGTGATATGGAACGATGGATTAATGATTACATTCGATGCAAAGACAAAGTGAAGTTAATCCAAAATAGTAATGGCAAGATAATTAAAATTCACCATCCTCATTCCAGATTAAAGGTATTCGGTTTTTCTGTTGGTTATGTTGTATTTGCAATTTTAGCTCTACTACCGTTTCTGTTTATCAATTCGTTTATTGAAATCTATGAAAGTCAGATGGCTTCGAAGCAATATTTAATTATTTTCAATATGTTTGCATGGCCAATTCTATCTGCAATGCTTGCCATAATTTTACTAATTGAAGGAGCCCAATACAATGAAATCAAACGTTTCATAGACAAGTTCGAGAGTAATGCAATTAAGGTTTAATAGAGAATTACACAAAGCCGCCCACGAGGGCGGTTTTTTTATGGAGCATGAAAATGCCAGATCCAAGTGAAGAGCGATTGAAGTATCTATTCAATGCTGCAGCTATTGAAGTCCCGAAGGCTGAAGAGGGGCAAAAACGAAAATTTAACGGCACTGCTTATGCTGGTGGTCGTGTAGATGGACATTGGTATTGGGGCCGTTCTGGTGTGGTCTTTGATCTTGATGGGATTGAGATTGATAAGCCAGCAGCCTTACTTGAAGAACACTTTAGCTCAAGTCGAATTGGTGTTGTTCAGACGGTAGATACAAACGGAAAGATTGATGTTTCAGGCGATTTTCTTACGAATGCTAAGGCGCAGGAAATCGTTCAGGACTCTGATGATGGCTTTCCATTCCAGATGTCAATGATGATTGATCCTGGATCTATTGAAGAAGTCTCACAAGGCAAGACAGTCACTGTGAATGGTCAAGTATTTGAAGGTCCTATCACAATCTTCCGTCAAAACCGCATTCGCGAGTTCACGATCTGTTCCACTGGGGCTGATCGTAATACCTCAATCAAAGCCTTTTCGGGCAAAGCTAACCCAAACCCAACCAAAGAGGACACAGACGTGACCGAATTAGAACAAACCCAGGCCAAATTAAAGCAGGCTGAAACAGATCGTGATGCTGCTCAGGCCGAACTTAAGAAGTTCAAAGCTGATAAGCGTGAAGAAGACATCAAGTCGCTTGAAACAGCAATGAATAAACAATTCAGTGCTGAAGAAAAGAAATCCTATACCGAAATGGATGATGCAGCTTTTGCATTTATGTCGCAGCAGTTAAAGCAATTCTCTGCTGGTAATCAACCACCAGCTGGTCAGCAACAACAGCAAAATACTACGGTGCCGCCGCAATTTGCACACTTATTCACTCATCAGGCGAATAGCAATCAAAGTGGGCAACAAAGCCAAGGCGATCAGCAAGGTACAGCCTTAGACCATGCGTTTAACCAATTTGCTGCAGCACAACAAGGAGCAAAAAATTAATGGGCACAATTACTCAAACAATCACCACTACACAGCTTGTAGTCGGTGATGGTGTACGTACGGAAAATGCCAAAGTAAAAACGGCGACTGCATATAAACGCGGTGATTTGTTGAAGGTGGCTACAAACAACCTTGCAGATCACCCCGTGGTAACAGAAGGTGCGGTTGGTGATTGGAATGCCATTGCCAATACAGATATGACTGTGGAGCAGGCTACTTATCATGCGGCCAATGGCCTGGAAATGCCAATTTACGTACAGGGTGCTTTTGATATTGCTGTGGTAACTGTGAACGGTACGCCGTTAACGGAAGCTCAATATGATGCGGTACGTGCCCAGGCCTTAATTAACAAAATTGAACTTCGTAAAGTCGTGGGGAAATAATCAATGAGTCAAACTTTTACATTTCAGAACGCACCGGTTGAACTACTGGATGTACCTCAGTTGGTGTTATTAACGGATACTACTCAGAAGGTAGACACGTGGTTAATGGATCGCTTCTTTCCTCAACGTGTCTCGTACACCAAAAAAGAAGTTCCTGTAGGTGAGTTAAATACAGCAACGCCGCTCGCGCCATTCGTGACACCAACAGCTGCTGGTCGCCAAATTAAAGTCGGTGAATCTGGCAACGTGAAATTTGTTAAACCGGCTTATTTAAAGCCGATGATGACGGTCATGCCAAGTGATGTGCAAAATACTGCGCTAATCACTCAACTGCGTAAATTTGGTGTCATTGCAACAGGTTCAAACCGTTTAAGCGATGCAGATCTTCTATTGATTGATCAGGCTCAAAAGGCTTTATACCTGCGCCAGTCCATTGAAAATCGAAAGTTGCTGATTGCTCGTGATGTATTGCTCTATGGTAAGACAACATTCGCTTCTGCTGACTTCCCAATGTACCAAGTCGATTACGAACGTAACGCAGCCTGTACTTTTGCACCATTAATCAAATGGGGGCAAGTGGGCGCGACACCTGTAAAAGATATCCAAACCATGATTGATCTATCTGTAGAACATTCAGGTACGTCTCCAAACATGGCACTGACCACATCGAAGGTCTACAACACACTAATCAAAGATCCTGAGTTCAAGGAGAAGTTCATTGCGCCTTATGCAGGCATTAGCGTTCCTCTTACCCCAACGTTTGATCAAATCGATAAGCCACAATTCCGTGGTACGGTCGACAACATTGAAATTTGGACGTATGACGTTCAACACAGTATTGGTGGCGGTACACCGGAACGTTTTATTCCGGAAGATTTCTTCGGTCTAATCTCAGATGCTAATGGGTGGATTGCTCACTGCGCTATCCAAAACGTAGAAGCTTTTGGCCAAGCTTTAGAGTTCTATCTAAGCCAATGGCAAGAAAAGAACCCTTCAAGCATTCAAATGCTTGCAGAATCATCTCCTCTAGCGATTCCAAACAATAAGAATGGCCTGGTAGGCGGTCGCGGGTTCGTATAAGGAAATTATTATGACGAAGTACATTGCAAAGCAGTCGCTTGGACACTTTCGTCCTGGCCAAGAAATCACGGGGCTTGAAGCTAAACAACTTCAGGCCCTTTTAGCATCTGGGGTTATTGAAGAAGAAAAAGCTCCAGACGAACCTAAGGCTGATGGTTCAGCCGCTCGCTTAGCTGAGCTTGAAAAAGCCAATACTGATCTTCTTACAGCAAATAAGCTGATGACTGATGAAAAGGTCAAATCAGATCAGGAGAATGGTGAGCTTAAAGCGAAGGTTGCAGAGCTTGAAAAAGCATTGGCTGCATCTGACGCTGCCCTGAAAAAGGCAACTGCCGACGCGAAGAAGGCTGCTGCAGAAGCCAAGTAGGTGATCTATGTATGCGACTAAATCTGACTTGGTAGCGCGGTTCGGTGGTGAGTTGGAGCAATTGTTAATGATGCTACCCAATGTCACTGCTGTAGAAGATGCAATTCAAGACGCGACAGAGGAAATTAACGGTCACATAGGTGGTCGTTATTCTTTGCCGCTACCTAACGTGCCAAGTAACTTGAAACGTATGGCATGTGATATTGCACGCTATCGCTTGTATTTCCAGCAACCAACTGAAGAAGTCCGAAAGCGCTATGAGGATGCAATCTCATTCTTAAAGCGCTTGGCTGAAAACAAGGCACATTTACAGATCCAGTCTGAGGAATCGGACGAGATTATTGATGATGAGCCTACAAAGAAGCCAAGTACTTTACCTATCGGTAGTACTTATCGTGGTGGGGTATTTGGTGACGATGTCTTAAATATGATGCCTAGCATCAAGTGAGGCTGATATGGCGTTTGCAATCAAGATTGATTCAAATAGTTCAGCAATTGAGGCGGTAATGAGTCAATTGCTGGATATTGATGCTGAAAAAGCTCGACTTTATGAAGACATTGGCCTGGCATTAACAACCAGTGTTCAAGAAAGATTCATTGGTGGGTTTGATGTTGATGGTAACCCATGGAAGATATCTTGGCGTGCAAGCATGCAGGGAAGAGAGGGTATGCAAGGTGGTCAAACGCTACGTGATACTGGGCGCTTGATGAATTCTTACACATACAACGTTCTTTCGAATGGTGTTGAGGTTGGGACAAACGTCTTTTATGCGCCATACCTTCACTTCGGTGCTACGATTCTGCCAAAGACAAGCCAATACATTACCTTTGCTGTTGGTGGTCAATACAGAAAAGTAAAACAGGTGGTTAATCCTCCAAGGACACAATTAGGTATCAATTCTGCAGATGAAGAAATGATCCTAAATATCGTAGGAAGTTTTATAGATGAGTACCTTCTTCGCGGTACGTGATGAGATTGCTGAAAAACTGAAAGAAATTTCAGAATTTAAGCAGATTTATACCCCGCTAAATTCAGTAGTGGTCACAGAAATGTCGCAGGTCACTCCATCGGCGCATATCAACTTTGTACGTATAGATAAGAAAGCCAGCGCGGGTAAAGGGCGTATTAATCAGATAGGTCAACAGTGGGCTGTGACAGTGGCGTGTCGCAATGCCCAGTCGCAGCAGAATGATGGTCGGGCAGTCAGTGATGAAGCAGGGCTATTAACTGAAAAAGTAATTCAACTTCTTTCGGGGTGGAAGCCGCAGTCTTCTCGTAATGAATTAGATCTGATTTCTGTTCGTGATGGATATAGTGCTGGCTTTGCGTACATCACCATTATTTTTGAATCACAAAAATTTATTTAGGAGTAAGCCATGAGTGGCTATGATTTTTTATCCCTGCAAGGGGCATCATTTTTAGCACGCAATGTTCCGGGCGGCGCTAAAGTTTTACGTGAGTTGGGAAACCAAACTGACGTTGAAGTTGGAATCTCATCAGAGACGTACGCTCGTTATGAAACAAAAACAGGTAAGCGCCAAAAAGTTGGCGAGTGGACCAAGACTCGCGATGTATCTCTATCAATCACCATGGATGAGCAAAAACCTGAAGATATTGCATTAGCATTTCAGGCGGAAATTAAGCCAATTACATCAACACCAGTTCAGGATGTGTCTTTAGGTCCAGACCTAAAAGCTGGCGATGAGATTAAGTTGGAAGGATTTAATATTTCCGATGTAATGGTTAGTGATTCCAAACTAGATGTTCCGACTGAGCTTACCGAGGGTACGCATTACTCTGTAGATAAAGAGTATGGAACGATTAAGATCTTAGATTTAGACGGTATTACTCAACCACTTGTTGTCGACTACACGACGGGTGAAGCAAAAGCAACCGTGCTTTTCTCATTGCCAGACGATGCTGAGTATTACTATTTATTCAAAGGTATTAACTCAATTAATGATAAACGTCTGTCACTCGAACTGTGGCGCTTTAAGCCGGCTGTTGACGGTAGTATGAATTTCATCAACGAAGAAACTGGTGAAATCGCTATTAATGGCTCGGCCTTAGCTGACGTTGTGCGCCAAGAAGATGAAAAGTTAGGTGGCTTCGGTCGAATTGTATACTTAGACTAACAAACTCAGGCACAAAGAACTCCACGGCGCATAAGCGTCTTTTTTTGTGCCTGAATTCTAGAGATTCAATCATGAATGATTTCTTTTTAGCGAATAATCGCTCGATCACAATTAAAGTGCTTGGCAATGATGTGGAAGTGAAGCAGCTGCAGATGCAAAACTTTGATATCTGGTCACCGATTGCATCAGTTATTCGTGACAGACTAAAGCAAAGTGATTATTCAGATTTAATCGGCGCAGGCCTGGTTAAAGATTATGGCGCGCATGTATTTCAACTTTGCTCAATGTGTACAAACACTGAAATAGAGACGCTATTAGATCTCGCTGAATCAGATCCGTTGGAGTTTAGCCATCTTCTTAAACATGTGATCGAAGTAAATGGTGCATATTTCAATGAAGACGTTAAGCCAGGCCCTAAAATTCGTAAGAAGAAAGGTGGTGTTGAACAAACTTGGTTTGATTCATTCCAGTACTTGATAGCATATGGCCATAGACAAGACGATATTCTGCAAATGTCCTATGGGGCTTTTATTGGCTACTTAAAAGCGGCTGAAAAGTATCAACGCAACCGAGGCAAGTTTGATTCAAATATAATTCGAGCAGCGCAACATGCCGATAAAAAAGGCTTTACAGCATTCCAGGTTGAGCTAAGTAAACATTGAGGTAAGTTACGGTTTTCACTTAATATGTGCCTAAATAATATTAGTTTAAGCGGTCAAGGGGAATTGGATTATGGCTACTAAAGTGGCACAGCAAATGATGCTTTGTAAAACATGTGGTAACCAAAATTTCATTAAAAAACGCCAAAGAAATTAGCTGGTTAATGTATTTATTTAATATTATCTTTTTTAAAGCTCGTATTTGGTTGTTTATATAGTCGTTAACATTCTTTTGGCATATTATTGCAAAACCTGCCTACGCTGTTGCAAATAGATGGGTTTATTCTCACTGCGGTAAATAAAAAAAATATTGCAGTTTGTATATGATTTTCGGCGACTTATCTAATATTTATAAGTAGTACTTTAACACTTTGAGTTAAGCAAAATACTTTGCTGAAGATGATGAATGCTACAATTAAAAATATTCCACAATTTCTGGCAAAGAGCTCAATATGTGGCTATTGATTACTATCTTATTATTAATAGCAATTACATTTTTTGTTATGGTGAACTCTAACGAAAATTTTAAGCTATCAGGTAAATTTAAACACATTAAAAAAGATAAATTTCAGCACAAAATTTTAGACAGCAATATTTATCAAGATTCCTTCATTGAAATTATTGGCCCAAAATTAGGTGAATCTGTAGAAGTAGTCGTAACTGCATTTTTGATTCAGGATCTTAATAATCAAGATAGGGAATATGCAATTATGGTTTTGGTAAATGACATCAAACTAGGGTATTTGTCAGACGAGGATGCTGTTAAATTTAAAAAATTATTAAAGTTAAGTAATCTTTCAGAAAAATCTGGAATTAATGTACAAGCTCTAATTTATGGTGATTGGGGCATAGGGGGAGAGAATGATGACTTTAAAATTAATTTAAATATTTCCAAGGATCTGAGTGATTCTGAAATTATCTAAAACAAACCGACCCAATAAGTTCTGGTTTTTATATCTAAATCTAAAAACACTCTATACAGGGACAAGACCTAAATGAATTCTTTGGCCCAAAGCGTTTGCAGCACTTGTGAGTGTGGTCAGCGTAACGCTAGTGTCATCCTGATCAAGTAGGCGGTATAAGGATGCGCGACTAGTGTGCATTTATGCAGCCATGGTAGTTTTAATTAACTTTTGAGCTTTCATATCTTCGGCTATTTACGATGCGATAACGCGTTTTATTGCGACAGCAGTAGCTTTTTCGTGTAAGCCTTTTTCTTGTAAGAAGTCATTGAAAATACTATGAAAATGCTGGTCGTTGATATTATTCATAATAATCTCCATGACAGTTCTAGTCTCTGTTTGGTTAAGGCTTAATCGGGCTTTTCACCTAATTGTTCTAAAATGATACGTTTTGAAAGTTTTAACCAAGCGAAGTCGATTTTTTAAAAAGTCGGCTTTTTTTATTGCCCATATTTCGAGGTTGCCATGTCTGGGAAAAATCTTACTTTTAAATTAATTCTGGATGGTGATAGCAAAGGCCTGGTCACTGCTGCAAAGCAATCGGAGGATGTAACGAAAAGACTTTTTGATTCAATTAAGTCTGAATCCGAAAAAATTAAACAAGCTTCAGAAGCAGCGTCAAGCCAAGTTGGGAATATTATTCCAAAGGGCACGACTGAATTAGCTGATAAATTAACTCAATCTCTAACAGCGGCAACTGGGATCATTCAGGATGCAGGGGATAATGCTAAATCCACAGCGGGTAATTTTACTGATTTTGGGAACAAGGCTGAAAAAGCTTTAGGTCAATTAAAAAGTGACTTGACTGAAGCTAAACGAAATTTAGAGGCATTCTCAAAAACAAATGCATCACCAGCCGATATTGAAGTTGCACAACGACAAGTCGATCAACTTGAAAAAGAAGTTCAGCAAGCAGACCAAGCATTTAATGATTTTCACGCTGAAGTTGGCAGGGCAAATAATAATTTAAAAGAAACTGATAGTGCTGCTCAAACCGCCCAGAAAGGTATTGCTGGTCTTAAGACTGGGTATACAGCTCTTGTTGGTGCTATGGCTGCCATTGGTGTTGGCCTGGGAATTCGTGAACTAGCTGAAACAGCAGATGCTTATACTAATCTTTCAGCACGTATCAACATTGCGACAAGTGAAGGCGGGAATTTCACTCAGGCCATGGCGGGTGTTCATCAAGTCGCATTGATGACAAATACAAGCCTTGACGCCACAGCAGGCCTATTCACGAAAGTGAATGATGTCGGCAAGCAAATGGGAATGACTCAGCAGCAAAGCTTAGATCTGGTCAAGACCATTAACATGGCCATCCAAACAGGTGGTGGATCAGCGCAAGCGAGTGAAGCCGCAATTGTGCAATTAACTCAGGCTCTGCAATCTGGCGTACTTCGTGGTGATGAGTTCAACTCGATCATGGAGCAAGCTCCGGGCATTTCAACAGCATTAGCCAAATCACTCGGTGTTACCACTGGTGAGCTGCGCAAGATGGCTGAAAATGGTGAGCTGTCAGCAGAAAAAGTAATTAAAGCACTGCAAGATCAGTCAGCAGCGATTGAGGCTGATTACGCTAAATTTCCGACAACCATTGGGAATGCATTACAGCGTATTTCTACACAATGGCAAATCTTGATCGGCACCATGGATCAGGCGAACGGCGCATCAGCAACTGTAGCGCAATGGCTTATGACACTTGCTGACAATATGGGTGTGGTTGAAACACTACTTAATGATGTTGGTACTGGTTTTGTTTGGATTGGTGATCAGCTTTCATTTATTGATGTATCTATATTTGAAAGCCTTAAATCTGCTCTAACAAGTGCTTATGATGCAATTAAGGACGTTGTATCAACTTTATTTGATTTCGGCAAAACGCTTGTTGATATTTTAGGAACATCAATTACCAATGCTTTGGCTGTCCTTTCATCATTTACAGGTGGGGCAACAGCAGCAGGTGAGCAGGTTAGTTTCCTAGAGCGAGTACTTCAAGGGTTATCTATCACGTTTGGCTTTATCGCTGACGGCGCTGCTGCAATAAAAATTGGTGTAAATCTTCTAGCAGGAGCATTCTTCGACTTAGCATCAGCTGCGAATAGTGTCTTAGCGGCAGTCACATGGGGTGATGTCAGTAAACAATTCGCTGCCAATGCCGATGTTATGAAAAACAAAGCAAAGCAGTATTATGCTGAAGCTGATAAGGATGCAATGGCATTTGAGTCGAAAGGCTTGAAGCGTATGGAGGAAGCTGCGCAAACCCAAGACGAAAAAAATGCTGAAACCCTCTCAAAAAACAAAGAGACTTTTGCTGAATTAACCAAACAAAACGAGGACTTTGCTCAAAAATCCAAGTCATTGGCAGATGAGCGTGCAGCAATTGATGTACAGATCAATCAGGCTCGCAAGGACGGCAACCAGTCCACCATTGATTCAATCCTTCAGAAATCCAATGAACTGGAAGCTCGTGAAAAAGAACATGCCACAGCCAAAGCAAAACTGGATAGCGATTTATTAGCATCAGCTCAAGCAACTGCTGAAGCTGCCATTGCCGCCAATGGCGGTGTGATGGATGGCGTGATGCAAGCCGATCTATTAACCAAGGGCTACATCGTCACCATTGATGAAGCTGGTAAGGTTTCAGTTCAGGCAGGTGAAAGCGCAGCGCAGGCAGCAGAAAATGCCAGAGTAAAAGAAGAGGCCTTAAAGCTAGCCAAGGACAATGTCAAAAAAGCTGACGAAGAATTGCTTGCCTACCAAAAACAAGCTGCAGTTGAGCGAGTTTTGTTGGATAAGCAGATCGAGGAGGCTAAAAAGACTGGTGACTTAAATGCATTAGCCTCAGCACAAGCATCAATAGATGCTATTAACGCTAAGGAAATTGAGCTTAAGAATAACCGTGATATCCGTATTGCCGAACTCAACAATGCTACAACTGGTTCTGGTCAAGTTGCTGAATCTGCGTACTCAAGAGCTTCAGCCGCGGCAAAACTATTTGGTGTCGATCTTGATGTTTCATTGAACAAAGTATCCAAATCATTTTCGAGTTCTGGGAATGAGTTAGATGAGTTTAGAAACCGACTGAGTGAAGCAGGAGTTACTGGCAAACAGGCTGGAGATGTAACATACCAGGCCTGGTTAAAGTGGCTTGAAACAGCCAAAAGTCAGGCTGAAATTGATTTCGCCAAAGCCAAATTAAAGGAGTTTGGTGACCAAGGTCAAATCTCTACATCTCAGGTAGAGCAGGGCTTAATTGCTGTTAAGTTTCAGGCTCAAGAGCTTCCAGACGATATAGATCCAGTAACAGAATCTTTTAAGCGGCTAGGAATTGAGACAAAGGAAAATCTTAAACTAGCCGCTCAGCAAGCATTGATGGATTTCATTAATGTTCGCGATAGCGGTCAAGCAACTGCTGAGGGCGTTCAAAAAGCTTATGAGAGAGCAGCTCAAGCCGCAGCGGCTTCTGGTGATGCTGGACGTATTGCAGCTGTAAATGCAATGAATGCAGGACGTAACCTTGAAGTCCAAATAGATGAGACTGGAAAAGCTTCTGTTAAATCCATGTCTGATCTTGAACAGTCAGTGCATCGAGTCAGAAATGCAACCTCTGGCGCTGAAGATGGATTCCGCAACCTTGGCCAGACTGGTCGAGACGAAGCGGATTCAGTTAAAAGCGCGTGGGAAGAAGCCGTTAGTGCTGCTTCGAGTGGTATGCATGAGACTCGAAAAGGTACCAAAGGTAAGATGGCTAAAAATGCTGAAGATATCGAAGCTGAGCTTAAAGCCATGGGATATTCGGATGCAGCTGCTAAACAGCATGCCAAAGATATCTATGAAGGCACCAAAGGCGTGAATGGCTATAAATCATCAGGCTTTGGTTTCTTTGGTGGCTTAAGCAATGTTGAACAAGTGAATGCGGAGTTAGAGCGTATGCAGCAATATGCGCCTAATAATGTGTCTACCAAGGCGAGTGGATTAGGCTCTTCATCAAAAACCATTTCCTATGAACTCAAACTAGGTAATGAAACAGTGCAACTAACAGGATCAGCTGAGAGTCAATCAAGCCTTGAGGCGATGCTTAAACAGTTGGGTACATTGAGTAAATCAACATGAAAATAAAACGCATCTCAACATCAGAAACCGTCTCAATTGAAGACGGTTTTTTTTGGTCTGATGAATTTAGCTGGAAGGCCAAAGAGCAGTCATTGGAATATGCCATGGATGGGACACCCATTATTCAAGAGGGAACTAAGCTTTCAGGTCGGCCAATCACTTTAGAGCCTGCCGACAGTGGAATGGGGTGGGCCTCATTAGGTGTAGTTCGTAAGTTGCAGGCCTGGTCAGTGCTCAATGAACAGTTTCAGATTCAATTTGAATGGGCACATGACACACGTATTTTTAACGTGGTTTTCAATCATGTTGATGGTGCGTTAGAGGCAACACCTGTGAAAGGTTTTCCACCGGTATCGCTGGATGATCCAATGAATTTAACGCTCAGATTTTGGAGTGAGTAATGCCAATTGAAACCAAAGATTTAGTGATCTATCACGCTGAACGTGACACCGATAATAGCGACGGCGGTGGGAAATATAACGGTCAAGTTGTTGTAGATGGTCTGAGTAATAACTTGTTCAATGACATCTCCGAGCTTGATCGTACTGTCGGTGATGTATCGATGCGTAAGATCTTTCCAGCTGTGACCACGAATGACACAGATTTACTTATGGGTGCCACTGTATTTGTTTCTGAGCTACCCGAAGATCCAAACGTATCAGCACTACTATTTAGCACTGAGTCCTGGACTGATGAACGCCAAGCTGCTCAAAACCGTGTTGAGAACTACTTGGCCAAAGGTGGGCAGATAGCAGGAACGCCTCTCGACACACATTGGCAAGGGATGTCATCACTCCAGGTGGTGATGTTTCCAGAAGAAACTGAAGCAAATGTTGGCGATACGATCGTACTCATTTCGGATGAGGGAAAAGCACTTCAATTTGAACAGTATGTTCGAATTACCAAAGTTGAAACACGTATATCAGTCATGGTGGTTGATCAAAAAACTGTTGAATACAAGGTAGCGACTTATCAAATCAACGATCCTTTGGAGCGCGACTTTGTTGGACTTTCAGCACGTCAGTGGTATGCCGGTAATACAATGTCCAAAACGGTTCTTCGCGATACGATCGTTGCTGATACTGGTTTGTATTATTCATCAACTCAATTGGCATCTGATGCAACCGTGGGTGAATACACGGTTAACGCTGATTCAATGTTTACCCAATTGATTCCATCTGCTCAAAGTGAAACACCGATCATTGATGTAAATGCTGCAGGTGAAAGTGCTGTGTTGGTGCCGGGCAGTGATGGTTTGATTACTGTAAATTATCCATCGCAAGTCGTGAGTGAAAGCCAGAACTTGTATATCGGTTCTGCGGTAATGCCAAGCAGTCTAGCATTTACCATGCAAGGCCAATCCATTACAGATCAAGGCGGTTTGCTCAAGAACTCTTTGGGCACACAGGTTGGTACGATCGACTATCAGCGCGGCCTGGTGAAATGGACCTCAGCCGCACCAACCGGCACCATGAGTTTAAGCATTACGTTTAAGCCGGCGGCTGCACCAAATCAGTATTACCAGAGTAGTGCCATTCCAGTCACTCAGAATAATCAAAGTACAAATTGGTCAGGTGTGTTGATTCCGATCCCTGCACCAGGTGCATTGTCTATTTCCTATATGGCACAAGGTAAGTTTTACGAGCTTAAGGATGATGGATCTGGGCAGTTAAGAGCAGCAAATAGTTCCTTTGGTTCAGGCATGATCAACTATGAAACAGGGTCATGGCTTTTAACTGCAGGTGCGTTGCCTGATGTGGATAGTGTGATTTTACTCAATTGGGGTACGCCGATTGTGACTTTTGTACGATCAAATTTGAGCGTAG
Organism: Acinetobacter sp. YH12145; assembly: GCF_013418335.1. NCBI lineage: Bacteria > Pseudomonadati > Pseudomonadota > Gammaproteobacteria > Moraxellales > Moraxellaceae > Acinetobacter > Acinetobacter sp. YH12145. Next base: position 232,719 of record NZ_VPCE01000002.1, read on the forward strand.
ATAAAGCTGCCTTTGAGTTTGATCTAGAACACTTAGGGGTTTTACCTGGTGTAACAGTGACTTGGTTGTTAGAGGGTGTTACGAAAACGGTAACTTCTAATGCTCAAGGAAAATTTACTGGTGATGCTACGGGCTCAATTAATTACGCCTTAGGCACAGGCAAGATTATTCCTAATAAACTGCCACAGAAATCGACAGCTTTTAATGTGATTTATAACTTTGGTACTTCGCTTACACAAACCAAGAATGATGTTATCCCAGACTCAAATCAAAAGCTGGTATTCACAATTGGTACAGGCTCTGCCATTCAACCTAATAGTGTTGAGCTAGAAATTCCAGTATCTAATCAAACAGGGAATATAACAGAGAGTGTTTTATTGACTGATGTACCAGTGACAAGCGTATTGGGTAATTTGGTGAATAGCCGTGGTGAAGTGCAAGGTTCAATTAACTATTCAACGGGCATATGCGAAGTCACGCCACAAACGGTTCACAAGCAGTTCATAACTAAATTTGAAGCAGCTGTTACATACGGTACTGCTTGATTTTCACTATCCCTTATTAGCATTGTGTGAACCTATTTGATTGGTTTAACGAAGATCAATACAGGCACACAGAGAGGTTGTATGTCTTTTTATAGTCCGCAAACATCTAGCATAATCGGCAGCGAAACCACATTAAAAGCCTTTAATACAGTGGATGTTAAAGTCCGGTACCGCGACACGTCAGGTTCAAATTCAGCTACACATACTTTAACGGTTGATAAGTTGAAATTAGATTTATCTTCTGGTTTTGATGAACAGATTTTAACGGGTTCAGCGCGTTTTAAAGTGGGCAATGATACATTTTTAGATCGCTCAGGCATTTTGTATCGCAATGTTGATCCTGCTAATAACTCAGGTATCCAGTCTGGTGTGATTCAGTATGGTACAGGTGTTGTCGAAATTGATAGCTGGACGCCGAATGCCGACAACTCTATTCAGCTGCAGTCATTGACCACGACAACGGATTTACCACCGGTCAATAAGATTGCTTTTTGTACACTAGTGATTCCGCTGCGAGTACAGTCACTGACTGTCGTTGTTGGAACATTGGAGCATGGTCAGCTCACTTTGACTGCTGATGAAAACGGGGTGATTGAAACATCTCGTGCTCATGGAAAGGTGAACTGGGATAATGGTTTTGTGCAGATTTATTTTCACACCAAAACTGAAGTTACAGTTGATAATCGTGCGGAGATAGAAGCTCATGATTGGTACGATCCGCTGCTTGAGTACGAAGAAGCCGGTAAGGTTTATATCAATGTGCCGGTATGGGTGGATGCTTCAAGCGTCCGCTATAACGCTATTGCCTATACCTATCTGCCGATTGATTCTGAATTACTGGGCTTGTCTGCCACGCGCTTACCGATTGATGGACGTGTACCGATTTTTCGTGTCGGTGGTATTGGTATTGTCAGCTCAACTAAGTCGCAAGAATTACCAAGTGCGATTGCTGGTACGACCTATGACTTAAATGATCAGCGCATTGCATGGTGCGAGCTTGAAGATGCAAACGGCGTTAAAGTGGGTTATGACCTGTACACCGTAGATTATGATTACGGTCGCGTGACGCTTGGTGGTGATTTTACGCTGTTGGGCTTGGTTGAGCCATTAACTGCCAAATATCGTTATCAAGATATGGGGCAGATCCGTGATGTGCAAATTAATGGCCAAGTCACTTTTACTAAGCCATTAACCCATAATTATGAAGCTGAAAGTACGATCGTTGGTTCTGCATTGGTCATTAATGACATGCAGGCGCGTTATACCCGTAAATTCGTGCAACAGGCCTGGTCAAATCAATGGTTAGATGAGCCAACGGGTACGTTAATCAGTGCGAATTACAATGATGCGTTGTATCCGATTGATGTCACAAACAAAGGTGCCATTCAAGAACGTTGGTACATTCAGTTTACTGATGGCACCAACTTTAAATGTGTGGGTGAATATACAGGGCAAATTGCAACAGGAACTATTAACACTGACTTTTCCCCAATTAACCCTGTAACAGGTTCACCTTACTTTGTGATTAAAAAAGAAGGATGGGGAGCAGGCTGGGCCAATGGCAACGTTCTTCGTTTTAATACCATTGCTTGTAATTTCCCGGTCTGGGTGATTCGTACTGTGAAGCAGTCAGAACCTGCAGTAATCTCGGATGCATTTCAAATCATGCTGCGCGGTGATATTGATCGAGTTGATTAAAAGTTTAATTCAATTATGGCCGCTTTACGCGGTCTTTTTTTATGAGGTTTTAAATGTCAGGCTTAATTAAGTGGTTTAGCTCGGATGATACTGGATCACCTGTGCTGTCAAATGCATGGGATATTGTGACGGATTTGTTAGATACATGTTTAGTAACTGGGTACAACCACCGAGCTATTGCTTCAGTTGCTATCAGCAGTGGTGTAGCTACCCTAACATTCAACACCAATCATAGTTATAAACAGTTTCAAGTCATCAATATTACAGGATCTATTTATAACGCTTTAAACAGTGAATTTAAAATCTTAGGGGTTACAACGAATACAGTTGAGTTTGAAGTTGAGCTGCCTGATTTAATTGAAACTGGAACTTTGAGTGCTTCACTTGCACCTCTAGGGTGGTCTAAGCCATTTAGTGATTTGGGTAAGGCGGTATACCAGGCTAAAAATTTTGCAGAAAATCCGTTTTATCTGCGTGTTGATGGCACTAAAGATCCTATTTATCCGGAAACATATACGCGGTTTGCCAAGGTTGGTATTTTAGAATCGTGTATTGGTATTGATGATATATTGGGTACGCAGTCACCTTTTAACCAGAGTGCGCCAGACCGCAACTGGGTGGGCCAAGGAGCTTATGGTGGATGGGCAAAATGGAAGTATGCAATTGGCGATGGCTCAATCAGTGATTCAGTCACACCCGCAGCAGGGGTTCGCCAATGGTTTTTAGTCGGTGATGACAGCACCTTTTATTTAGTCATTAGGGCATCAACTAATACTAACTTTGAAATTCCTTATGGATTCGGTGCAATACAAACGAATGGCGCTCCCAAGCCATTTCTGCTTAGCGAAATGAGCTATAACGCATGGAATAATAATATTTCAGCAACCACTCCTTTAACAACACCTGCACAGCAATGGGTTGCAAGTTTATATGATTACACAGGTACACTAGCCAATACGACCAGTTTTAAGCTGATCAGTGGTTTTGGTAACGTCTCATCTGGTGCTACTGCTAACGCTACTAAACCTGACCCAACATTTGGGTATCATTTATCACCTTTCTATATGGTTGATCCCAATAACTACATTCTTGGGGAGCTTCCATTAGTGCAATGCTGTATAAACAATGCGACATCAGAAGTGAGCGGAGCGATGTATCAGGGTGATGGGGTTAATTACATGATTAGAAGATACCGCACACAATTTAGCAGTACTGCCACACAAGGCGCATTATTTTTCAAAATCTATGAGGGTTAATCAGTGCCAGTAGTATTTCAATTAACAAGCGCATCAATGCATACATCGCGATCATTGATTACTGGAATCACTACAAAAAATGGTGTTCCTTTATCTGCTGATGTTCGTGTCTATAGCAGAACAACAGGTATTCTATTGAGTGCCGTAAAATCTGATAGTAAGGGGAAATATCGAGCATTCGGTAACCCAGATAATAACTATGTGATTGCGATAGACCCATTAAAAGAATACAACTTGGCAACACAGGACAATGTGAAATGATCCAAACCTCTTTGGAAGCCGGACTTGCTCAACTGCAAGCATTAGCAAATTACATAGATCAAGGTAGCGCAAATGCTACCTTTATTTTTTACAGCGACGAAAAGCCAGCATCATTAGCTGTTGTGGGAGATGAAGCAGCGAAACTAGTCGTTTTAACCCTCCCCAAGCCATGTTTTAAAAAGCTCAATCTAGACAATATTGAGCTTCATCAAACAGATGCAGGTACAGTAACGCAAGCAGGCATTGCCATTTGGGCTCGTCTTTTCAATGGTGAAGGAAAAGCGGTTGCTGATTTTGAGGTTGGAACTGATATTGCATTGGCAAATCCAAATCTGGTAATCGGTAGTACCTTAATGATGAACTCACTGATTTTACGACCATCAATATAAATGAGGTGGGCATGTGTCGAACTATATTCCACCAAATAGACACCAGGTAAACCTCAGCTTTAAAGAGCCTGCTACGAGCTCGACTAATCTTGATTTTGGCGCTGATGATCAGAATATTGCATCACTCAATGCGATTGTTAGTACAGTAATTGCTGTTGAATTTAGTGCTGAGAGCTATAGCAATGACGTACTTGATGCACAGATTAATACGGGCTTTTATGCGGAATTTAATGTTGTATCAGGTCAGCTCTCGCAGCTCGATGTAATTGTTCAAAATAGTTTTACTGCTGAATTTTGGGCAGTAAGGATTGATCAGTACGGTGCAATTGATACTGTAATTCAAACTAGTTTGACAGCACAATTTGAAGCGCTATTTGACATCAATCACTTGGTAGGCGTGTCATATGGCTTTAATACGCAGTATCAAAAAGCGATTGCCCGCTTAAGTGTCATGGAAATACCGTGGGCTAAGCCAATATTAAGAGTCTCAAATGAGGCTCTTTTTTATGAGCGGAGTTTAGTACTTTCTAACCAAGTGGATGTTCGGTTTGAACAAGCCGGCTCATTGAATCATGCTGTTAGATCTACGCATGAGCAAACCACTGGTTTGAATTCTGATGCTTACATGGTTTGGGAGCAAGGAGAGACTCGATTTATTCACCAACTTTACATGCATGAAGAATCGATCAAGCTACGTCACAACCGTGAATCAAGATGGCAAGAAATGATTCGCAGGCGCAAGCAATTCACTTATTCACATGAAGTCGCTGAGCAATTCGAAAAGCGCTTTTCATTCGAGTGGGATAAGGGGCTTGAGATTGTCACCAAGTCTGATTTGCCATGGGATAAAGCCAAGTCCATTCACTACAGAAAACATCCAGTCCAACCTTGGCCAAAGCCTGACCAAAAGCCTAAACGGCAGCCAGTTCATTTAAATTTTTGTTGTCCATCAAAAAAAGTGGGTCGCTTTAATATTGTGCTCAACTTTGATGAAGACAAATGTGCAAAACAATATATTCCGCAGCGGAATAATCCAAAATGGTGGTATATCGTGAATAACTTAAGTGCTGAACGCTTAGATAATGATGAGCCGATTAAAGTCATTAACGGCACCTATAACTGCAGCCGTAGTACATGGTGCTGGTCTTATTCGATTACTGTGGCGCAAACGGAAAAAGAGAAGTTACAGCCTCTAAATGATCAGCCGGTGATTTTGAAATTAATGATCAATGGCTTTGAACATCATGTTTTACTTGAGACTGAAACAGAGACAATTAAGTTTGCGAACAAGTCATACACTTATGATGGTCGAAGTGTCACAGCGTTGAATGCAGCGGATTACGCCAATAAGCGATCATTTATCCAAGACAATGAGCGAACCTCTGTACAGCTCGCGCAAGCAGAAATTGATCGAGCACAATCTGGTACTGAACTGGACTGGAAGTTGATTGATGACGTTGGTTGGATTGTACCGGTTGAGAGTCTGAGCTATGCCGAACTTGCACCAATGGACGCGATTAAACAAGTGGTCGAAGCTGGTGGCGGCTTTATCTATAGCCAAAAATCAGGTAATACGCTTTCAATCTTGCCTCGTTATAAAAAGGGCTATTGGGATGCTATGACTGTGGACGACTACGATATTCTGATTTCACAAAGTATCGTGATTCAACAAGTCATTGAACAAAACAAGGATTACATCGCCGACTTCAATGCCATTAATGTCGTGAATAGTCGAAGTGGTGACAGCCTGACTGTGAAACAGCGCAATACTGCAGGTGATGTTCCTCTTGAAGCTGTGAGTGGTCCAATGTTTGATGTCGTGTCAGGTGCAAGCTTTGGCAAGATGGAGTTAATCAAAGCCAATATTCAGGAATTTCACACTTTATCAGGTTTGCCAGTCGCTCTAGATATTGGTGAGATGTTGCCAGGTAAAACTGTGGCATTCCACGGACAGTGGTGGGGCGTTGTTGATTCTGTGAGCGGTTCATTCAGTCATGGCAAAGTGACAGAATCCATTAAAGTGGAGCGCATCCATCGTGACTAATCCTTTATTTGAACTTCGTAAACTGTTGAATCCAACTCATTCAGAATTAATTGGAACAATCACTTCTGCAAGTCATCCTGAATATCGTGTTCAAGTGGATGGGGCATCTGGACCAGTGCTTTGCACAAGCGGGACAGCCTACAACATTGGGCAACGCGTTTTCATTTCAAATCAACAAATCTTACGGCCAGCTCCATCAGGTCAACACAGTCAGATAGAAGTCTGAATCATTTAAACAATGGCACCGAAAGGTGCTTTTTTTATACCTAAAAATTAGGGGAATTAAATGGAGCCTGTCTCTACAAGTGGTTTCGCAGCTTTTTTAAAATTTTACGGTGCTGCAGTTGCAGTCACACTGGCCATCTGCTTGGTTGCAACGGTCGTCATTATGATGCGTCTACCGCGCTCACCACAAGAATGGGCTGTTGGCCTAATCTGCACCGTTGTATCGAGTCTGACCGGTGGTGCATTCATTATCGTGAAATGGGGCTTACATGAATGGGTAACTGATATATGGGGAATGATTGCCCTAGGTGGTTTCTTCTTTATCTGTGGTTTACCCGGTTGGGCTATCGTGCGTTGGACATTTAACTTCATCAATAAACAGGAAGGTAAGACCATTATTGAAGTTGTGAAAGAGCTGAAAGATGCCAGAAATGATTTTAGAAAATAACCAAACATTTTAAAAAGTAAAAAGCCAAGAACTGCAATTCTTGGCTTTTTTTATTTCCAAAACTTTAATAAAAGGATCAGAAAAATATTCATGTCAGATAATTTTAACACCAAACCCGATATCAGCATAGAGGGAAAAATGAGCGAAAAAGATACAGGAAAAGTAGCCATCATTATGGCGTGGGGTAAGTCTATTTCACTGGTGGTTGGTAGTCTTACAGGCGCAATAGTCGCCATAACAGCATTAATGAAATGGATTGTGTGATATGGCAGCATGGCGATTTATAGCAATTCTTTTCACGATCATTGTCTGTACATATATTTAGAGAATGTGAATCGGCTACTGACTGAGAGGCTGGTTTTATTACATACGCACCGAAAGGTGCTTTTTTTATGCCTAAAGGAAAGTGAAATGAGTAAAAAATTAACAACAGCACAAATTGCAACCCAAGCAAAATTGCTAAGGATTGAAACTGCAGCATTGCGGGCTGTGATAGAAGTTGAATGTAAAGGATCTGGCTTTAATGCCGACAATACCCCCGTCATTTTGTTTGAAAGGCATGTGATGCGGCAGCGCTTGATTGCCAATGGCCAATCTAAAATTGCTGATCAAATGATAATTAAGCGGCCAGATCTATGCAGTAAAAGTACAGGTGGCTACGGTCTGTATTCAGCTCAACATGGTCGCTTAAATGCTGCTGCGCAATATCATCGGGCTTCAGCACTAGAGTCGGCTAGTTGGGGGATTGGGCAGGTCATGGGCTATCACTGGAAAGCTTTAGGATATTCATCTCTACAAGCATTTATAAATGCGATGTATAAAGATGAATCAACGCAATTAGAAGCTATGTGTCGGTACATTCAAGTGAATGGCTTGGTGAATGCGCTTAAAAATAAGGACTGGAAAGCTTTTGCGCGTGGTTATAACGGTATTGCTTATGCTAAGAATAGCTATGATATTAAATTGGCGAATGCTTATAAAAATAATGATAGTACTGGAATAAAGTAAAAGGAATTTTCATTCTAGCTAAGGCTGGCTTACGAGTTGGCACTTAAGCTGGATCGTAATTTCTTTTTTGAGTTTTTCAGTTTTATAAAAACTCTAGAGGGGGATAAATGCACAAACTGACTAATTTCTTTGAGTGTGTAACCATAAAAACACCACAAAATAAAAATATCTCGCTCTCTAGGGTCGAGTAGCTGCTTTACTTCATCCATAAGCTGATTGCTATTGATTGACGATTCATAATACATCCTGGAATACAGTGTAAAATTTTCAGCATTTTCTGAAATAACTTTCTCGTGTTCATAATAATTAAAAAGTAAATTACGACCGATTGTGTACAAGAATGATTTTGGGAAATTAATTTTTTCATTACTATTATGGGGGCAATAGTACTTTAAATACACAATCAAGAACGTACTTTGAGTAATATCTTCAGCCAAATAGCGATTACGAGTCATCGCTGTTAATCTTTTTAAAAGCCATTCATGATGTTCAGAATAAAGCTGATCAAACAGAATATTTTGTTGGTTTACTTTCACTAGCTTTTCTCACCCAATATATTTATGTATTTGGTTGAAAAATTATCAATGGATCTTAAGATTTCCTCTTTATTAATTTCATTGAAATAGTTTTTATTTAAAAAATTATTAAAAAGATTCCAAGTTCTTTTTTTATTAAAGTTATCAATCAAAAGATACTTTTTAGTTGAACAATAATTAATATTCGTATTTATTTCTTTAAAATAAAACGAAGAAAAATAATCACAAAAGAAATAAACATATAACCATGCAGCTAATTCATTTTTAGTTATTTTATAAGTTTGAGGGACTACTATCTTATTTTCAATTTTAAACTTAACAATATCAGAAAGAAGAAGTTTGTTGTGAGACTTAACAGTTTCAATGAAAGAGTGAAAGTTGATTAAATCATCATTTTTTGTAATGGATTGTAGGAACATCTCATTAAACTCATATTGGATAAGTATGAAAAATTTAAAATTAGAAAAGCTTGTAAAAAATAAATTGTTAGTTAGAGTTTTTATTAGCTCTATGGCAAATGAATCAGATGATTTAAATAATAATTCAGAAATCTCAATATGTTTGAATTCTTGGTTACACACAACACTCTCCTAAAATAAATTACTCCTATATAGAATAGACACCTTAAACCGGTTAATTTTTAGTAAATTTACAAAAAAATACAATTGAAAAATCATTAAAATTAAGAACTTGTTATCTATTGAGTAAATTTTATTATTAGATGTGTTTGTAAAACCTGACTAGATTAATAAGGTTTATGGGAATTTAGGATTTATAATATAAATCACAGTATTTTAAATTATTTATAAATATAATTTATAGATAATTTCGAAAAATCAATTTTTATAGAAAAGGTTAACATGTCCTTTTATTAGCCAAATTTCATCGTTAAAACTTACTTTATTTCCCTTAAGTAAAGTAAGTTTTGTCCCATAAAAATTTGTAATATTAATAAAAAAACCCTCTTCATCATAGTTAGCCCAAGCGGCTTGTAAGTAATCTGGATCACTTTCTTTACATATAATTAATCTGTTTTGATTGATTTTTTGCAATTGAATTTCCTCTAAAAAGGCATGCGACTAAGTTTTATATGTATTAGACAGGTGTGAAGAGAATAATTTTTAAAAAGTTTTAAAAAAAATTGGTTTAGATCTGTCTATAGGAGTATGGGATTCATAAAAATAGAAGGTGCAGTCTGAATGGTAGATATAATTCAAAGTGAAAATAAAGACTTAGCTTTAACACTTAACATGTATGCAGAAGAGTACTGTAAAAAATTAAATGATTTTTTGGAAAGAGAGATTAAATCCAATTTTAACAAATCAGTAAGAACGGCTACACTGATTTCATTCTATTTAACGCACGATATCTTGAGCGTCTCTAAACGAGACATAACATATAGAAATTTATTTTCACTTATGAAAATACAAAATAAAAATATGAATTGCATTGTGGATATAGAAATATTGCAAATAAACCTCAAACCATTACTTATCAATATATTTAATATTAATAAGTTTCAGGCAATTGGTTGGATGTATATTATGCATGTAAATGAAATTATAGTGTTAAATCACTATAAGAGTCATGTTTCACAACTCCCTGATATCCGACTTAAACGCAGCATTAAACTTGGAATTCGGATTCAAAATAACGAGTTGCGATCATTCAATAGAAAACTATCGACAATTGATCTAGATGACAAACACGTGGCTCAAATTTGTTCTGGAATTGATCAGGCCAGTTATAGACTTTCTGAAATTTTTAGGAAGTACCATGACTGATATTAGAGAATACTGTTTTGATGATTTATATGGTGAATATTATTTTTGGCTGTTAAACAGATTACAAAGACTGACTCATGATAGAGAAATGAGTAAGGATTTAGTCCAACAAACATTCTTTACCGTATATTGTGTTTACTTCATAAGCAGAGAAAACTGTAATTTTGATTCACCAGAATCGATGCTGTTTAAGATAGCATCTACGTATCACGAAAACTTAGTTAAAAAAAATAACAGTATAATCAATGCACAAAAACACTTTTCTGCAGATCACTTATTTTTTAACGAAGATATTTCATTAGAGGTTTTAGACCATGTGCATCGAAATCTTACAGGAGAGATGAGGATTTATTTTGTAATGTATTTCTATTATGGATTTAGTTATGTAGAAATTTCGAAAATTACTAAAAGCTCAATGTACGTTATACGTGTAAGTATTACTAAAGCTATAAAAATTTTGCAAAAGGAGATTAAATGGGGCATTTAAGAAAGATAAGCGCATATCTAGAGATAAAAATATCAACCTAGAAGCCCTCAATTGAGGGCTATGCTTTTTAAATTATTGCTGAACTGCTACTAGTTAGACTCTTTAGCAATGTGACCAATAAACTTAGCTTTGATGACCAGTGGGACAGACTGGATATTCTCTACATTACCTTTCATAAGATAGCCCTCAGGCTCTGGGTGACATGTCAGATTAAGCTTAAGTTTGCCAACATTCCCGAAGAGTGAATGTGCTTCAATATTGTGTTTGATAAACTCAAACACAATCTGTGTATCATTTATTTCGCCAGTATATGAATATATAGTATCGCCGCCATTGGCTATGTTGTTGTTCACAACCAAAATTCCGGTGCCAAAATCAATATTAATACTTTTAAAAATAAGTAAATAAACACCGTTATTCATTAGTGTTCTCGATATAAATAAACTGTAAGTAATTGTTTGATATTGAACGTATTAAAAACTAAATAATGAGTTTTTAATAATTCATTTAGTGGCTGATGCCTGAGTTTCAGCATCATTTTTAAGTGCACATTTAGATTTTTTCTTGGCTTTTATTTTCTTGTATAAACAGCCAGCTAAAATACTTACACCTAATAGTTTTAAAATTTTCATTTCGAACCTGCTTTTTTAATTGGAGATTAAATAAATAGCACTCAATATTTATTTTTTCAGATTAATTTTGTAATAAAATATAATTGAATAAATTAAAATAAATAATTAATTTGATTTTTAGTTATAACAGGCTATTAAATATAAGAATATATTTTACTAAAAGGTTGATAATATTTCTTGATACATTTAAAGAGTATCTATATATAAATAAAAGGTCCAATGTGTATTTGTCACTAATACTAATGACAAATAAAGGAAGTAGATATGCAAAATTCTAATCAATCAGGTTCTAAGCAAAATCAGGACACAAATAAGCAACTTGATAGCAATCAAGATAAACAAAAGCAACAGCAACAAGATAGTGAAAATCAGAGTAAAAATGAGCCAAAAAAAGATCAGGCTCAAATAAACAAAGAGCAACAACAAGATAAAAAAAATAATTGAGTTGTTTTTTGCCTCTGATGCAGGGTTAAAGGGGGAATTGACCACACCTCCTTTAACTTTGAGTGATTTATAGTTGCTTTATCCAGTTAATAATTATTATGTTCAAAAGGTGAATGTCATGGATACAAAACTAGTTATTGAAGTAACAAATTTGAATTTTAAAGAAATATTATTGAATAATGAATTTCAACAGAATAATAATGATTATCAGCATCGTAATAAATATGATAAGTTTTGCTACCATTTAGTTTTAAATTCAAACTTGAGAAGAGCTTATTTTAAAAATTTTATTAAATAGATTGAAATATTTTTATAGTAAAAATTTTTTTTCTTGCATTGTTCTAAATATATTACGAAGTGTTTCGTTTGTGTGCATTATTTTCAATTGGGCTCGGCTTACTGTTTTAAAACTATAAAATGAAAACAAAGCATAAAAGGTAAGTTATGACTCTGTAAGTTAAAAATATTAATCGCAATTCTTCATCTGAAATAGTAAAGAGATGTGGTCAATTCTGAAAGAACAAAATCTCGATAATATTCTAGGCTTGTAGCACGTAAATGCTGAATTTATAGAGAGTTGTATAAAGTATTTCAAAGAAAGAAGTACCCACCAACAATAGAAACAATAGAAACAATAGAAACAATAGAAACAATAGAAGGCTTTATTGCTTCCATCCATCTACCATATCAGCCCAATCTTGCATCATTTTCCTACGATCAGCCAAATATTTTGCGTGATTGTATGATGCTCGGGTTTTATTATCGTCAGCATGTGCAAGTTGAGCTTCAATCCATTTGTCATCATAGCCATATTCATTCAGCAAAGTAGAAGCAGTAGCACGCAAGTCGTGAGCTGAAACATCTTCAATAGCTAAATGTTGAAACATTCTATTTAGGGTCATCTGGTTAAGCATCGAATCCGATTTATAAACCGAAGGGAACACATAAACTTTATTACCAGAGTTTAAATATTGGTTTTTTAGAATTGCGTAGACTTGATCTGACATCGGAAGAATATGTTCGCGGCTTTTTTTCATAGCAGCCTTAGGAAAAGTTACGATGCGATCGTCAAAATCTACCCAAGACCATTCCATACGACGTATTTCTATGGTTCTAAGCATCGTGTAAAGCAGCATAAGACCAGCATTTTTTACCGTTTCAGTGCCGCCGTAAGTTTCTAAGCGAGTTCTGACCTTGATGCGCTCATCTTTACTTAATGGCCTTGCATGGGTAACTTCAGGGCGGATAACCACATCACGAACAGCATATGTTGGATCATTCTCAGCACGGAGGGTGGCAATGGCATATCGCATAACAGCACCAATAAACTTCCTATTCTGTATTGCTGTAACCTCACCAGTGCCACGATTCTTTTGAGATCTAACTCGTTTAATAGTATTTTTCAAAATACCTAAAACATCAGCTGACGTTACGGCTTTAATGTCTTTAGATCCGATAGCCGGAAATACATCTTTTTCCATAGAAACTGAAAATTGGTTTTTGTAGTTTTCAGTCTTAGAGCTTAGGCGCTCTGCATAGTATTCTAAAGCAACATTTTTAAAAGTATTTGTTAGTTTGTTTTCTTCTTCAAGTTTGAGCTGCTTTCTCTCTAAAACTGGATGAATCCCTCGGGCAAGTTTTGCCCTCATTTCTTCACGCAAAATGCGAGCATCAGCTAAACCGATTGATGGATACTCACCAAGACTCATAGATGACTCTTTACCTTGATGCGTAAATTTAAAACGCCAAACTTTCGTACCTGATGGGCGAACTTCAATATACAGGCGATCTGAATCTAATATTCGGTAAACTTTCTCTTGCGGTTTAAGTGTTTTAATTTTTGCATCTGTAAGCTTATTGGAGGCCATACGGGTAACGAACGGGTAAATTTAAGGTTACCCGCAATATTACCCGTAAATGTACCGGATTAAGAAGAACTAAAAGGAACTAATACAAACCTATTTTGTAACAAATCAGACTGTTATGTAGGTCAAAGGAACTAATGGGGAGTAGTGTGAATCTCAGTACTTTTTTTCGATCATCAAAAGCATGAGCGTATTAACCTTTGAAATTTATGCACTTAAATGTGCTTTGAATAGTCCGAAATGATTCTAAATAGTTGTATATTGACCCAAATATCGTGTGGATATTTTAAATAGAAAAATAGTGAAATATTTAGAATGCAGCCAATCATAGCAAATATTATTCAATTTCTGCTGAACAATTTCGCCAAAGTTCATCGCAACTGAAATCATTTCAATAAATTTTCGACTTATAAATTTGGGATTTAATTTGAACAAGACATTAGGCTGAATTTAAGTGGGTAAAATATGTTCAATTGATATTTTAAAAAGATCTGCTTGATGTCGTTAAAAATAGCAATTCAGGCTCTAGATGGAAAAATATGAACCGTTTTGAAGCAAAATCACCAAAATGGAGCACAATTAATGTAAAGGTAAATTGATTAAAATTAAAACAAAATGGTTAAATTAACGTCAAAAAATGGATACTTTACGGGCTCAAAAAACCTAGATATCGATCATTAATTCAGTTATTACGCCAGTATTTTTCCATTTATAACTAGCTAAGCCATTAGTTTCTATCGTATTTAAATTCGACCTTAAAGCTTTGATAAAATCTCAATGATTTTATCGTTGAAAGCGATTAATCATTTTGGTGCAAAACCAAGTTGCACTATTTTGATACACCTGCGAGAAGTTTTTAAACAAAAGTGATGAAGAGTGGCTGAATATGGTGCATTTACTGTTACACACAGTATAATAGTCGAAAAGCTAGGAGCTAAAATCTTCTATTCTGATAAGGAATTCAATATTTTAGCTTGGCTTTTAAAAGTTGGTACGGTAATTGCTTAATAACTACCAACTACTAACACGCACTTCAGTGTGCACAAAAAAATCATCGGAGCAAAATGAGCATGGCGAACAAGGTCCTTCAACTCATCCAAGAAAGTGGCGCAAAATGGGTCGATTTTCGCTTTACTGATACTAAGGGTAAAGAACAACACGTAACTTACCCAGCAGATTCAATCGACGAAGATACGTTTGAAGATGGCAAAATGTTTGATGGTTCTTCAATTGCTGGTTGGAAAGGCATTGAAGCATCTGACATGATCTTACGTCCAGATGCAGAAACTTGTTTTATCGACCCGTTCTTTGCAGAAGCTACAGTTGTTGTGACTTGTGATGTTATCGAACCTTCAACTGGTCAAGGTTATGAACGTGACCCACGCTCTATTGCTCGCCGTGCGGAAGAATACCTAAAATCAACTGGTATCGGTGATACTGCTTATTTTGGTCCAGAACCAGAATTCTTCGTATTTGACGAAGTAAAATGGGACATCGATATGTCTGGCGCGCGCCACACATTAATCGCTGAAGAAGCTGCTTGGTCTACTGGTAAAGATTACGAAGCGGGTAACTCTGGTCACCGTCCACGTGTGAAAGGTGGTTACTTCCCAGTTCCTCCTGTTGATTCTTCACAAGATATGCGTGCAGATATGTGTGCAAAAATCGAAGACATCATGGGCCCAGGTCGTGTAGAAGTACATCACCACGAAGTTGCATCTTGCCAGCTTGAAATCGGTGTAAGCTTCAACACCATGGTTCGTAAAGCGGACGAAGTTCAACAGTTCAAATATGCTGTTTGGAACGTTGCTCACCAATATGCTAAAACTGCTACTTTTATGCCTAAACCAATGGTTGGCGATAACGGTTCTGGTATGCACGTTCACATGTCAATCTCTAAAGACGGCAAGAATTTGTTTGCTGGTGATGAATACGCTGGTCTTTCAGAAATGGCGTTGTACTTCATTGGCGGTGTGATCAAACACGCTCGTTCATTGAACGCAATCACAAACCCATCAACTAACTCGTACAAACGTTTAGTTCCACATTTCGAAGCACCGATTATGCTTGCTTACTCAGCACGTAACCGTTCAGCTTCTATCCGTATTCCTTACGTTTCTAGCCCTAAAGGCAAACGTATCGAAGCACGTTTCCCAGATCCAATGATGAACCCGTACTTAGGTTTCGCTGCACTTCTTATGGCTGGTCTTGACGGTATTCAAAACAAGATCCACCCAGGTGAAGCTGCTGACAAGAACTTGTACGACCTTCCTCCTGAAGAAGAAGCTAAAATCCCTACAGTGGCTCATAGCTTAGATATGGCGCTTGAAGCTCTTGCAGCTGACCATGATTACCTTCTTAAAGGTGGCGTGTTCACTAAAGAAATGCTTGATGCCTACATCGAACTTAAAACTGAAGAAGTTCGTCGTCTTAACACGACTACTCACCCAGTTGAATTCGACATGTACTACAGCTTGTAATTCTGTACAGAATTGCACTGTAAAAAGACCCGCCTTGTGCGGGTTTTTTATGAGATGGGTTAAGATAAAGCAAAGAGTTGAATGAATATCTAAACATGGCAAAACCACGTAAAAAACATACCGGTTTTTTCCCTTGGATTGATCCAGCGGATCAGGCAAAGGGATTTAAACTTAACTTCTCAGAAGTGACTTATTTGGAAGTGGGGCGGACCGTTGAAGGCTATAAACAGGTTCAATTTGTCGAGTTGAAAAACCCAGAGCTGGCATTGGAGTTTGAATACCCTGAAAGTTTTTATATTACGACCGAAGGGTTGGTTTTAATAAAAACGCCGCAAGGCAAGTTTGAAGCCATTGCCAAGACAGATAACTTTTAATTCAACACTAAAAAATTGAACTGAAAAAATGACCTGCAATATTGCAGGTCATTTTTTATTGAGCTTTAAGTGATTTGCTAATCGTCATTGCAAACCATGCTGTTTTAAATTGTCGATTTCATAAGGCGCATCTTCGGCAGGGTAGCGTAAGTTTTCTAATCCTTTGGTTTTGGCAATGGACCAAATCACACTCTCTCCCGCAGGGATGTTTTGGCTGCGCTGTGCATATAGTGGGTTTTGTAGGGCGTCTGCTGCTGAAATAAATGTCCAGCCATGCTGCTGAAAGGCGGTAATGAGATCTTTTAAAAATGCGGCATTAATAGCATTTACATGTAAAAGTAAAACATGCTGTGGTGAACGATTTATGGTGAGCTGGGCAAGTTGGTCATAATAATCTGCTCGGTGAAGCAGGTGAGCAATATATGCTTGTTTTAGTCGGTCTAATTTGTCCTGATCTTGCTGTTTGGCATAGTCGAGATATTTTTGGTTATAAAACCAGTCACTGGCATCGATACTCACACCGCCAATGCGGTATTGATGCTGCTCTAACCACTGATAGACAGCATCACGTTTTTCAGCGCTATTACCTTCTTTTAAAAATGGATAACGATAGATACGTGTGTAATTCGGCAGCGTTTTTAACACTGTATCCGCATGTTCAATGCTGTGCAGATAATCTTTTAATGTGACATTTTCTTTATTCAGATTTTGGTGCAGTGCACTATGATTGCCAATCAGATGGCCAGATTGTCCCCACGCTTGAATCAGTTGTTTACCTTGATAATCGCCAATTTTAATCAGGCTAGGGAAGACAATAGTTTTGATTTGTTGATCATGCAGATGTTTTAAAATTTGGGCATTGATTTGTTCCGCTTGTGCGTTAAACACTGGATTTAATCCATCATCAAAACTGAGCGCAATAGATTTTGCTTGAGCCGTGATATTGGCACAAAGTAAAACGAAAAAAATAAAAACATGTAGCGGGTAAAATGGAAACATTATGCTTGTGTAATTTAGTGGTTATCCACGACATCATACTGTGTAAGTGAGGTTTGTGTTGATTGCAAATGTAATGAAGTACTTAAGCAGTTTTGGTTTTGTTCATTTTACTGAAAACAAGCTATGGGTCATGAAAAACGATGTTGAGTTAGTTACACTAGGGATTCGCTATACTCAGCAAATGGTTAAAGGGAAATGAAATATGCAGCGTCAAGCATGCGAAATGCGGGATAAAAGAATGTCTCCTGAATTAAGAACATGGTTGTATGCTTCGGGTTCATTAACCCAACAATTAACAGATTTTGCCCAAGGTGTATTTAAAGTTGAGCCGAGTATTGAGCAATTTCAACGTATGACGCTTCAAGATGCACGGTGGCTACAAATGCCAATACAGCACACAGCTTGGGTACGTGAAAGTTATTTATATGGCTGTGAAGCTGAGCCGTGGGTCAAGGCAAAAAGTATATTTCCAATCCTTAGCATACAAGGACGTGCGCGGATTTTTCAGCATATTGGTAAAAAACCGATCGGACATTTTTTATTTCAGCGTACCAATCCGAAGTGTGAGCGGCGTGTACTGTGGCTAGACGATGGTTGGACACGTCAGAGCTGTTATACTTGGCATGGTTGTAAATTTATAGTTCAGGAAACTTTTTTAGCGAGTTTTGAGCAATATTTGCAGAAATAACATTACCAGATGAAGGACAGTCATGGCCGTGGTGCAACAGATTACTTGGCAGCAGCGTTTAGAAGCTTATTACTATTTATGTCGCTTCGATAAGCCAATTGGCACGGAACTGGTTTTTTGGCCAACCATGTGGGCACTGTGGATTGCCAATCAAGGAACACCGCAATTCAGTATTTTGATTCCCATGATTTTGGGCACGATATTTATGCGTGCAGCAGGTTGTGCGATTAATGACTTTGCTGACCGTAAAGTCGATGGTGCTGTGGAAAGAACCAAGCATCGTCCTTTAGCCACTGGGGTGATTAGTGCTAAAGAAGCCATATATGTGTTCTTGATCTTGGTGCTTGCTAGCGCATGTATGTTGTTCTTTTTACCGATAGAAACTTTTTATTGGTCCTTTGGTGCATTGTTTTTAGCGTTCATTTATCCCTTTATGAAACGCTACACGCATCTGCCACAAGTATTTTTAGGCGCGGCATTTTCATGGTCGATTCCTATGGCCTATACCGCTGTGGGGCAAACACCTGATTTGACTTGCTGGTTATTGTACTTTGGTAATTTGGCGTGGACGGTTGCGTATGATACACAATATGCTATTACTGACCGTGAATATGATTTGAAAATTGGCGTGAAATCGACTGCGATTTTATTTGGTAAATACGATATTGAAATCATTTCTTTATTACAGGCGCTAAGCATTGTATTGATTGGTTCTGCGTTGTATTTAGAAGATCTCTTGATGCCATTTGGTTTAGTTGCAATGTTGGCTGTGGCTGCCGATTTTATTTACCAATGGACTAAAACTAAAGACCGTGATCCGCAGTTATGTTTTTGGGCGTTTCGCCATAACCGTTGGGTAGGGTTTATGATTTTTATTGGAATTTTTATGGCATTGGCTCTTTAATGTCATTGATCTGAAACTGTTTAAATTGAACTAAAGCATCCTATTCGGGTGCTTTTTTTTATGCATTAATAAAAAGGCATGTAGTTTCATGTTTAAAGAATAATGATGAAAAAGGATATTTTATGAAACGTTCAAAAATAGCATTAGCTTTGACAGTTGCAGTTTCTATGCTGTCTTTAACCGCGTGTAATGACGATGATAATGACTCATCATCTTCGAATCAAAAATCAACATTTGTGTCTGAAGCAAATTATGCTTTCAATACAGTAGACAATACATCGTCCATTAAAGTCATGACCTATAACATGACAAATGTACAGGGGAAAGCAGCGACTGCAACAGCCTTGGTATTATTTCCAAAAGCTACACAACCTAAAGATGGGTATCGCGTTGTGGTGTGGGAGCATGGGACAGTCGGAGCAGGAGATGAGTGTGCGCCAAGTAGAAATGTAATTCATCCACGTTTTAAAATTCTAGCCAACACGCTTATGGCGGCAGGTTATGTAATTGTGGCGCCAGACTATGAAGGCTTAGGAACCAAAGGAGTTCATCCATACCTTAATTTATCAAGTGCGGCAAATTCGGCGCTTACTGCAGTTAAAGCGGCAAAAGAACATTATGGTAAGCAACTCAATGGTCAGTGGATGTCGATTGGTCAATCGCAAGGTGGTCATGCATCCTTAGGCACGGCGGAATTTGCGAATACCGATACTAACTATAAAGGTGCAGTAGCAGCCGCACCTGCGTCGAGTTTAGGCACGATTATTAAGATCTATTTAGATCCAAAACTAAATGTTGATGCAAACGGTCAACCTAAACCCCATGGATTGAATAGATTGGATGAACAGTTGGCACAAGTGCGTTATGCACTTAGTATGGGGCAGCTTTCTGAGGTTCAAGCACAAGCGTTAATTGATCAAATTGCAGATGGCTATGCTGAGCTTTTGGCATATGCTGCATTGACCAGTTCAGGTATTAAAGCCTATGAGCCAAATTATGATTTAAAAAATATTTTTACTGCTGATGCTGGTGTTATTGCAGAAAAAGCCTATGGACGTACAGGGGATGACGGTGCATGTTTAAGTTATGCCGATCCAAATGGCGCAAATGGTTTGCAAGAACAGTTTAAAGCAGCTGTGATTGAATTTTTAAAGGATCCAACGCATACAGTTTCACAGTATGGAATTGATCTGAATAAAATTGATACCGATCCTGTTGTTCAGAAATTTTTAAATGATAATCAGCCAGCGACAAATGCAACTGCTGCCAAAGTAATTAAAGCGCCTGTGTATATTATTCAAGGTGCAAATGATCAGGCAGTTATTCCTGTGGTTACGCAAGCGCTATTTGCAAATATGAAAACACAAGCGAAGAAGTATTTCCCAGATGCAAATTATGCTGAAGGTTATCAATTAGACGTTGTGCCAAATGCAAGTCATACACAGGCAATTATCTGTAGAAATGCGCAAGCGGTCGAATTTATTCAAGCTAAAATGTCTGCAGGTACAGGTATTGTCTTAACCAATGAGCAAAAAGATGCAAGCCAAAGTCCACATTGTAAGGGAGTAGCTGCTTCAAGCTAAGTTTTTTCAATAATAAAAAAAGGAGCATGTCTCCTTTTTTTTTGCATATTGGATTACTAATCATTCAATCCTTAAAAATGAGGGGCACAGTTAGTTCGAGCAAAGAATGTTATGAATACTTGAGCGAATTTTGTTTTTTGCTATATTGGGCGTCGAATTATTTATGTATATGAAAGAATAGTTATGTCTGAAGTTAAGCCAAAACCCAATACCAAAAAGATGATCACTCTGATGGCACTTGGGCTATTGATTCCTATATTTTTGGTCAGCATGGCTTTTCTTGCAGTCAATAGTGATGCCAAAAACCAAGAAAAATATAAGCAACAACAAGCTGAAATGATTGAGCGTATTAAAGCAAAAGAAGCTCAAGATGCGGCTTTGGCTGCTGAGGCTGACCAAGCAGTATCAGAAGTGCTGGCTGCTCAAGAGTCAAATGCTCAATAAAATTCTGCTTACGTTATGGATGTGAATGCAATGCGCATTCACTCAATGTTCGATTGTACTTTAGGTATTTAACAACTATTTATTTACATCATGCCTGAGTGTGTGAACTGTTGGAATACTGGTATAGCGGATTACACGGTAGCCAGCTTCTTCAAGCATTGCATCACGTTCAGCATCTTCTTGCTCTTTGCCTATATGACTGGGGTCATCCAGTTCGATAATCACAAGCACCTCATAAGTTTGGTCAAGTATGACAAAATCAGTGACTTTTCGATTAAATCTATTTCTGATTTTATAATTTTGATTGGTGATCAGTGCACTAAAAGCCACTTGGGCTAAAATGTGGTAGTTCGGAAATGCTTCATTTAAACGATGAAACATCTTACTTTCAAAGGCAGTGATTACACGACGTGGGAAAAACTTTTGTTTGCTTCTAAACAGTCTGGGAAAGACTAAGCAGACAAGGGCAAAAGTTGCCAAGCAACCAATAATAAAAAATATGAACTGACTGAGATCTGGCACGGAATAAACTACATATATGAAAAAAGCCCACGTCATGATGCGTGGGCTTTTTAGAATTTGGCTCTCCAACCTGGGCTCGAACCAGGGACCTGCGGATTAACAGTCCGTCGCTCTACCGACTGAGCTATTGGAGAATCTGCACGCATTCTATGGGGCAAATGCAGTGAGGTCAAGTCAGAATTGCAAAAAATAAGGAAATTTAGGCTGAATGTATTAAATATAAACACCTTTAATATAAAGCGTTTTTAAAACTTAAGCTCTGACTATTCTTTAATGTGGTCGGAGAGCTAAGTGAATAGCTTAGGTCATAGAGCAAGTTATACTTATCTTAAAA
The DNA here is from genome assembly GCF_013418335.1 of Acinetobacter sp. YH12145. Taxonomy (NCBI): domain Bacteria; kingdom Pseudomonadati; phylum Pseudomonadota; class Gammaproteobacteria; order Moraxellales; family Moraxellaceae; genus Acinetobacter; species Acinetobacter sp. YH12145. The sequence continues at coordinate 254,669 of NZ_VPCE01000002.1, forward strand.
CAAAAGTCAGAGCATAAAAAAGCCCACGACATAATGCGTGGGCTTTTAGAATTTGGCTCTCCAACCTGGGCTCGAACCAGGGACCTGCGGATTAACAGTCCGTCGCTCTACCGACTGAGCTATTGGAGAATCTGAAGTGGATTCTAAAGATGTATGGGAGGGTGGTCAAGCCTGATTTAAATAAAATACAGAAAAATCAAATTAAGTGTTTTAAAAATAGCCGAATCAGACAAGTTAGTACTTATACGGATACTTTTAGGAAAGCATAAACAAAAAAGTAGGTATGCTTTGTTAAATAGTAGGCAATAAAAAACCCACTTCGCAATGAGTGGGCTTTTTAGAATCTGGCTCTTCCACCTGGGCTCGAACCAGGGACCTGCGGATTAACAGTCCGTCGCTCTACCGACTGAGCTATGGAAGAATAGATGGCTCTCCAACCTGGGCTCGAACCAGGGACCTGCGGATTAACAGTCCGTCGCTCTACCGACTGAGCTATTGGAGAATCTGATGCGCATTTTAGGGATGAATTTTAAAGTGGTCAAGCAGATTTGATGAAATGACTATTTGAATGTTTTTTTATTGTTCAAGTCTAGAAATTTTTTCTTAAATAGCGGTTATTTTTGAAGTTTTTTATATCATCTAGGTTGCTGATTTGCTTTATCGTCAAATTTTGTAGATTTAAATTTTTAAGCGTAGTTATGCGTTTCTCTTGATCTAAAGGAATTATAATTTGGAATAATAAATATATTTCTAAAATTTGATGGTTTGCGAAGGTATCTAAATGAAATTTAGAAAAAGACATAACAGGTTTAATGGTGTTTTGGAGTAGATTAAAAAGATTTTGATTGTGTTTGAATACAATCCTTAATAAATATTCATTACCGACAGGTAATAGTTTGTAGTGACTTTTTGTGTTGTTAATGGATATGCTTTCTATTTGATCATAGTTAAACTGAATTTTCATTATATAAAGTTGAATTATACAATGACTTTCGAAAAATCTAATTTGTGGCAGTCCATTTTTGATGATAAGTAAAATTAAGACGAATTCCATAATTGATAATCCAGTCAGTATTAGTGCTGAATTAAAGCTATATTTAATAGATTCTTGAACATAAGAGTAACTCACATACTGGATTATAGTGATAAAGATAAACATCACTAATATTTTGGTATATTTTGCTTTTATGATTAGTAATGGCTCTTGATTCATTCTTTTGTGTAATATTGTTTGTTGTGGCCGTATGATATTTAAAGCATAAAAAATCACCCTAAAAGGGTGATTTTTTTGACTTTTGAATAAGTTTTAAAACTTATTTTTCAACGCCAGCAGCTTGACCTGCATATTTAGCGTTTGCATAGTCCCAGTTCACTAGGCTTTCTAAGAAAGTAGAGATGTATTTAGGACGAGCGTTACGGAAGTCGATGTAGTAAGCATGTTCCCAAACGTCGATAGTCAACACTGCAACTTTACCGTGAGCAAGTGGAGTGTCAGCATTTGAAGTTTTAAGGATAGAAAGGTTGCCGTTTACTTCGTCAGCAACTAACCAAGCCCAACCTGAACCGAACTGAGTTGCAGCAGCATTTGCAAATTCTTCAGCGAATTTTTCGTAAGAACCGAAAGCTTCGTCGATTTTAGCTGCTAAAGCGCCAGTAGCTTTACCGCCACCGTTTTTAGCCATACAGTTCCAGTAGAATGTGTGGTTCCATACTTGAGCTGCATTGTTGAAGATACCAGCTTTAGAAGCATCGCCTTTAACAGCAGTGATGATTTCTTCTAAAGTTTTGCCAGCAAGGTCAGTACCTTCAATTGCTTTGTTTAGATTAACCACATAAGTATTGTGGTGTTTGTCGTGATGGTATTCTAAAGTTTCTTTGCTGATGTGCGGAGCAAGATCTTCGTAACCGTAAGGTAACGCTGGTAAAGTAATCGTTGTCATGTTTTCAATTCCTTGCATTTTGCTGGGTTTTGACATTAAGTACCGTTATTGTAATAGATTCTTGCAGTAAAATGCGCATTGCTTATAAATAACAATACAGAATAAAGCCTGAAAATATACGTATAAGGACTGAGCCAAAGACCAAGACGATTTAAATTAAATCGGGTTGTTTAATTCGAAATAACTATACTCAATATTGAACTGTTCTGAAATAGCTTTTGCGAGTCGTTGTACACCATATCTTTCAGTTGCATGATGTCCACATGCATAATAATGCACATTTAATTCTTCAGCTTCGTAAAAAGTACGTTCACTCACTTCACCTGAAATGTACGCATCACAATCTAATGCAGCGGCTTTGCCAATAAAGTCTTGTGCGCCACCCGTACACAAACCAATTTTTTGAATCGATGGTTTATCTGCCGGCAGGTGAATGACATCAAATCCTAATTTTTCAGAAACGAAGTCTTTAAACGCCGCTGGAGTCATTGCTTGTTTTAAATAACCAACATTACCAATAGGATTGCGCTCAGTAGGATCTAAGGCTTCAATATTCTCTAATTCGAGCAAATCTGCTATCGCTGCATTATTACCTAAAGTAGGGTGACTATCTAAAGGTAAGTGATAGCCAACTAATGAAATATCTTTTTTGATCAGGGTTTTGATGCGTTTGCCACGCATACCTGTGATTGGGTAAGCTTCACCTTTCCAAAAATAACCATGGTGTACCAATAGCAAATCAGCTTTCGCTGCTATCGCGGCTTCAATCGCTGTTTGTGATGCGGTAACTGTACATAAAATTTTATGCACTTCTGCTGAGCCTTCAATTTGCAAGCCGTTGGGAGCATAGTCCTTAAATTCATGTGCTTTGAGTGTGCTGTCACACCACTGAATAATTTCACTTAACTGAGCCATATACTGTCCAAAATCTCAAAGAGATGCATCAAAATTTACGATTGTTTAAATTGTAACTAAAGAATCACAAATCTCTGTATTTATTTTTAAGTTTGTTGAAAATATTACATTACAATACGATATAAATTATTTAGCCATCAATGAATTATAAAATTTAGAGGATATAGACGTGCGTCGGACCTTTACATGGTTACCTTGGGTATTATTAATACTTGTGATCATCGGTTTCTTTACATGGCAACAGGTTCAAAAACCTAAAGCACCCATTGCCCCAGATGGGGTTAAAATGCCTGCAGAAAAGGTTGAGCCCCTCATTGATACGTCGCGTACAGGCGGTGTAGTTTCGTATAGTGCTGCGGTAAAAGTTGCTGCTCCAGCGGTTGTCAATATTTTCACTACGCAAAAAGTGAAACAATTGGATCATCCTTTATTAAATGATCCTGTTTACCGTGAGTTTTTTGGTAATCAACTTCCAGATCAAACCAATCAAAACGAAAATAGTTTAGGTTCAGGTGTGATTGTTCGTCCAGATGGCTATATTTTGACGAATAACCACGTGATCGCACAGGCCGATCAGATCGTTGTGGCTTTACATGATGGTCGTCGTGCTGAAGCGAAAGTTGTGGGTACAGACCCAGATACAGACTTAGCAGTGATTAAGATTGAAATGAGTCAATTACCAGTTTTGCCATTTAAGCTAAGTGGCAATGAAGTCGGTGATGTCGTCCTAGCGATTGGTAACCCTTTTGGCGTGGGTCAGACGGTTACGCAAGGGATTATCTCAGCTACAGGTCGTTCAGATTTGGGAATCAACACTTACGAAGACTTTATTCAAACAGATGCTGCGATCAACCCCGGCAACTCTGGTGGTGCTTTAATTGATGTTGCAGGGAACTTAATTGGTGTAAATACCGCGATCTTCTCGCAGTCAGGTGGCTCTTTGGGGATTGGTTTTGCCATTCCTGCAAAAGTGTGCCAACAAGTGCTGAACGCTATTTTAAAAGATGGGCGAGTGGTACGTGGTTGGTTAGGTATTAGTTTACTTCCAATTAAACAAGAAAATATTTTAGATCCACGGGTGAATGGTGTGATTGTGGCAGATGTTATTCGTAATGGACCTGCAGCACAAGCAGGTTTAAAACGTGGTGATAAAATCATGAAAGTGAATAATGAGCTAATTACCTCGACCTCACATTTAATCAATTACGTTGCACAGCAAGCGCCATTGAGCACTATGCAAATTGATATTGAGCGAGATGGTAAGGCGATGACATTGCCGGTACAAGTAGGAGAGCGTAAACCGCAAACTCAAAACAGTGACTCGCAATATATTCCATTACCACGTTAGTATAGAAAATCCCTCTTCATGAGGGATTTTTTTGAATTCTTTTTTGCATAACGCTTTGACGTGCATCGTTTGGGCCAAACAATGTGCTTTAAAATTGAAATATTAATTACAAAAAAGCATTGCACACTTTGCTGAATTTGGCTTAATTTATAAGCAATAATAATCAGATAAGCGTATAAGAATATGAGCTTTTTACCCGCAGAACATGCCAAAGTTTTATCCAGTCAAGCCAATTTAGATATCGCCTTATATAAGGCACGTTTGGCTTTGCTGATTGAAGAAAATGCCAAACAGGGGAATACCGCCGTATTTACGGTTTTACCCAAGCACTTAGCTTTAGAAGAGATTCGAAGTCTATCTGCTGAGCTTACAGAATTGGGATATCAAGTTCGATTTGAAGTGAATGAATTCTTCTATAATTTTAATGTCTACTGGATTTGATTCGGGATTCACTGCATTTAAGGTCCTAAGTTAAAAACAAGATGAAACCCTTTAGAAAACCACGATAATCGTAGTTTTCTAAAGCCGTTTTATAACGCAGTAACTTATTTAGATTTTTGATTGTCATTAATGACTTCAAGTGCCGCACGAAAGGCTTCTTGAGTCGCCGGTGCGCCACAATATGGCAAACTATGAAGTAACACTTCCTGAATTTCTTCTACAGTCGCCCCATTATTTAAAGCACCTCGGACATGACCTTTGAGTTCTGTTGGACTTTTTTGTGCAGTTAAAAATGCAATGGTAATCAGTGAGCGATATTTACGGGGTAAAACGCCTTCACGCTGCCAAGTTGAACCCCATGCATGCTCATTAATCCAATCTTGCAAAGGTTGAGTAAATGGCACGGTATTGTCTTGAGCACGTTTGACGAAACTTTCACCCATAACTTCAGTACGAACTTTTAAGCCATTTTCATAATCTTGTTGTGACATGCAGCAAACCCTCTGTGATGTAATTTTGCAGTACAGCCTATACCTTTGACTCTGCGATACCATTGGCTGATGGTCGTATAAAAAAGCCATCCCATTGTTTAACAGTGGAATGGCTTTTATTTTTGAGAAAAATAAAGCTTAAAAGCGATGCAGAAGTTGATTAATAACGCAGGAAGGCTTCTGGTTCATCATCGGTGTGTTGTTGCTTTTTTACTTCTGGTGTAACGGTTAAATGTGGATTGGATAACTCAAGTTCGTGGATGAGCTGCATGTCAAATACATCTGTGAGCATACTGTCATAACGTTGAATGTTGTAAGTGCTGAGCTGTTCAGCTTCAGAGGCTGTAATGAATTTTTGTGCAATTGCATCGGCTATATGTGCTTCAAAAGTTAAACCTTTAAATTGGCCTTTAGATTCAGCTTTTTTAAATTGGTTCCACAGCGGTTCAATTTTCAACAATTGTAAAAAGGCATTTTCCATACGACCAGAAACTTCATCTGCTGCAGTGCTGTAATACACGTGCTTTTTCAGTTCTTGGCGGAAAGTATTGTCTAGCATCATTTGAGTGGCAACTTCACGTTTTAAACGGTCTGTCGGTTTAGCAACAACTCGTCCCAACGGAAAGCAGATGATTTTTACTACGCTTGCTGCCAGCCGCATTGGGAAGTTGTCAAATAAGCCCTGGAAAGCTTCTTCAACATTGTACAAAGCTTTATCTAATGCAAGTTGCGCATGTAATTGTTCAGCTTCACTTCTTTGACCTTGTTCATAATATTTAAGAATAGCCGTTGCTATAAATAAATAAGAGTGAATGTCCGCCAAACGTCCCGAAAGCATTTCTTTGCGTTTAATATCGCCGGCTAAAAGGCCGAGACACATATCAGCAGTCAGCGCGAAATCAGCACTGAATCGATTAATTTTTTTATAGTAGGGGCGGCTAAATTCATCTGCTGAAGCAGGTGAGTCTGATGGGCCACCAGTGAAGGCATAAGCAAAAGCACGTGCAGTTCGGTTAAAGGTATACCCTAAGTGCTTAAAGAGCATTTCATTGAATGCATTGAGTGCAGTGTTTTTATCTTCGGCTTGAAGTAATTGTAGCTCTTCAAATAAATATGGATGGCACCGCATTGAGCCTTGTCCAAAAATCATCAGAGAGCGACTTAGAATATTGGCACCTTCGACAGTAATTGACACAGGAATGGCCTGATAATTCAAAGCTAAAAAATTACGAGGTCCCATTTGCACAGCACGTCCACCGACGATGTCCATGCCATGATTCACCACTTTCCGCATGGTTTCAGTGGCATAGTATTTGGCCATTGCAGTCATTACAGCAGGTTTGCCGCCTTGGTTTAAACCACAAGTCACCAAATAGCGGAATGCTTCAAGCATATATGCATCTGATGCGATATCACTCGATGCTTCTTGTACACCTTCAAAATTACCTACAGAAATTTTAAATTGCTGACGAACTTTGGCAAATGCACCAACATTTAAATATGCCATTTCTCCGGCTGCTGTTGACAATGCAGGGAGTGAAATACCACGACCGACCGCTAAACATTCCATCAGCATACGCCAGCCTTTGCCGGCATTTTCAATCCCTCCAATGATCCAGTCTAAGGGAATAAAGACATCTTTACCTTCAACTGTCCCATTCATAAATGGTGAGCCTGGATTATGACGAGGGCCTGTAACGACACCGTCATGACTCGCCGGTAGCAGCGCGCAGGTGATACCATATTCCGTTTTATTTTTATCTCCCAATAAGCCATCTGGATCGTATAACTTAAATGCAAGACCAATGACGGTGGCAATTGGTGCAAGAGTAATCCAGCGTTTGGAGAAGTTCATGTTTAAGCCGAGCACCTGTTGTCCCTCAAAAGTGCCATAACAGACGACACCTGTATCTGGAATAGCGCCTGCATCTGAGCCTGCTTCAGGGCTGGTGAGTCCAAAACATGGAATTTCTTCACCTTTTGCAAGGCCAGGGAGGTATCGGTCTTTTTGTGCTTCGGTACCATAGTGTAGAAGTAATTCCCCCGGTCCAAGAGAGTTGGGCACCATACAACTGACTGCGGCAGTGAGTGAGCGAGATGCAATCTTGCTCATGACACGGCTTTGTGCAAATGAGCTAAATTCACGGCCCCCGTAAGATTTTGGAATCACCAATCCTAAGAAACCATTATCCTTAATGAATTGCCAAGCTTCTGGTGGGAGGTCTTTATGTTTATGGTGAATATCCCACTCGTTGAGCATGGCACAAAGTTGCTCGACTTCATTATCAATGAAGGATTGTTCTTCAGCACTAAGCTGTGGATAGGGATAAGCCTCAAATTTTTTCCAATCAGGCGCACCCATAAATAGCTCTTTTTCCCACCAACTTGTTCCTGCATCCAACGCTTCACGTTCCGTAGTACTCATACTCGGCATCGCATTTGCTAAGGTTTTATAGGCAGGTTTGGTGAGCAGATTGAGCCGCAGTGGGTCAATCAACATAACTAAACTTAAAGCAATAAGCGGGATGCCAAGTATTAATGACCATGGGGTTAAAAAGGCGAGTGCAATTGAAACAAATATCAGTGTTATTGCGCCTACAGCTCGTGAAAGTTCAAAGAAAAAAACGGCCCAAAGAGCAAAAATAAAGAGTACTGCACTGAGTATAAATAGCATTTGTTATGGCTCCAGTGACAAGGGCCAGAGCGTTATGCGTTTAAAACAGCCTACATGCGTTTAAAAATGATCTCATCTTTTGTCTTTCTGATTTTAAAGTGCATGAGACTGTCAAAATGGCATCACTCGGCTGGTGAGTGTGATTGGACAATTGCGCGAATATAATGAAAGCGCTAATAATGTGTTATCAATAGATTGATTAATAAATAATCACAATACAATCCCTATCGGGCAAAAAAATGTCACATTACGTAAACTTGGATGATTCGATATATTGGATAACGTTTAAGGAACGGACAATTTTCGAAAGATCTTATATTGGGAAACGAATTAGGCTGAGTGTGTGAAAGCCACAAAAAAAGCCCTCAATCAATGAGGGCTTTAATTTGCGATGTTTTAAATCTTTGCGTGATTAAGCTTCAATCGTTTGAACTGCAATTTTCTTTGCAGGATCAGTTTTACGACGTACCGCAGGTACTGGCTCACCATAGTATTGACGGTCAGCAAAGTAGCTTGAACGGACCATTGGTGCAGCCCAAATGTTTTTGAAACCAAGCTTTTGACCATGTGCAGTGTAACGATCAAACTCTTCAGGTGTAACGAAACGATCGATCGGGGCATGTTCTTTAGAGGGCTGTAAGTACTGACCAATGGTGACATAGTCAACATCGTGTGCTTTTAAGTCGTCTAATAGCGCAATCACTTCTTCTTCAGTTTCACCAATACCGACCATCAAACCACATTTGGTAGGAACATCTGGGCAGTATTCTTTAAACATTTTTAATAAGTTTAAAGAGTGTTGGTAGTCAGAACCCGGACGCATTGCTTTATACAAACGTGGCACGGTTTCAATGTTGTGGTTAAAGACATCAGGTGGACACTCCGTCATAATACGAAGGGCAACATCCATACGACCACGGAAGTCAGGAACTAGAATTTCCAAAAGTGTTTTTGGACTCAAGTCACGAGCTTCTTTAATACAGTCAACAAAGTGCTGTGCGCCGCCATCAACTAGGTCATCACGGTCGACCGACGTAATTACGGCATATTTCAAACCAAGATTGGCAATGGTTTCTGCCATATGGCGTGGTTCATCTGGGTCAAGAGCATTGGGACGACCATGCGCAACGTCGCAGAATGGGCAACGACGAGTACAGATATCGCCCATAATCATAAAGGTTGCAGTACCGCCACCGAAACATTCAGGTAAGTTCGGGCAAGCCGCTTCTTCACACACGGTATGTAATTTTTGTGCGCGCAAAGTTGTTTTAATACGTTGAACTTCATCAGGGGCAGCCATTTTGACCCGAATCCAGTCAGGCTTACGAGGCGTTTCAACCGTTGGCACAACCTTCACAGGTATGCGAGCGACTTTTTCTGCGCCACGAAGTTTTACACCCTGTACAGGTTTACGGTTCTCAGACATATTCAACTTTTCCACTGTTTTTGACGAGGAGATATTCAAAAAATTAGCTCGATCATTATAGCGGACTTGAGCTTAAATAGGGGGAAAACGATATTCATATAATAAATGTGGTTATCACATAATATATGTGAGCTAAATATCCAAAAAAGTTAGGATATACGTCATAATACAGCCTAGATTAAAGAATATTTGTAAAGGAGCGTTGAATGCCACGTAAGAAAGAGGTCGTTAGTGGAACTTTCGTGAAATACGATGCGGTAGTTCTGGGTTCTGGCCCTGCGGGTGAAGGCGCTGCAATGAAACTTGCTAAATCAGGTAAGCGAGTTGCAATTGTAGATATGCGTGAACAGCTTGGTGGTAACTGTACCCATGTAGGAACAATTCCAAGTAAAGCATTGCGTCAGACCGTTTCAAGCATTTTACGTTACCAACGTGACCCTATGTTCCAAAAAGTCGGTGAATGGAAACAGTTCACGATGAAACAGGTGTTACGTAATGCGCATAAAGTGATTCAACAACAAGTTGAAACGCATTCACGTTTTTATGACCGTAATAAAATTGATATTTTCCACGGCCGTGCGTATATCCAAGATCAAAACACTGTTTTGATTTTTAGTAATGAAGGTATGACGGAAACTTTAGTATTCCAGCAATTAGTGATTGCAACAGGTTCACGTCCTTACCGTCCAGCTGCTTTAGACTTTAATCATCCTCGCGTATTTGATTCAGATAAAATTTTGGATCTGGATTATTCAATCCAAAAAATCATCATTTATGGTGCAGGTGTGATTGGTTGTGAATATGCCTCTATCTTTATTGGTCTAGACCACAAAGTCGATTTGATCAATACACAGCACAAATTACTCAGCTATTTAGACGATGAAATCTCAGATGCATTGTCATATCGTTTACGTGAGCAGGGTGTACTGATTCGCCACAACGAACAGATTGATCATCTTGAAACACATGATGACCACGTGGTGCTTCACTTGCAAAGTGGTAAGAAAATTAAAGCGGATGCGATTTTGTGGTGTAACGGCCGTTCTGGTAACACAGATGGTTTAGGTCTAGAAAATGTAGGCATCAAACCAAACAGCCGTGGTCAACTAACCGTGAATGATCAATATCAGACTGAAGTAGAGAATATCTTTGCAGCGGGTGATGTAATCGGTTGGCCATCACTTGCATCTGCTGCATATGACCAAGGTCGCTGTGCTGGTTCTAACATGAGCGGTGAAGAAGGAATTGCACCTGTAACGGATATTCCTACAGGTATTTATACAATTCCTGAAATTTCTTCGATTGGTAAAACTGAACAACAGTTAACGGAAGAAAAAATTCCGTATGAAGTGGGTCAGGCATCTTTCCGTCATTTGGCACGTGCGCAAATTACAGGTGACACCGTGGGCGAGCTTAAAATCTTGTTCCATCGTGATACTTTAGAAATTTTAGGTGTTCATTGCTTCGGTAATAATGCTGCGGAAATTATTCACATTGGTCAGGCCGTGATGAATAGCCCGAACAATACGATTAAATATTTCGTAGAAACCACATTTAACTATCCGACTATGGCGGAAGCGTACCGTGTTGCAACATTGAATGGTATGAACCGCTTATTCTAAGGTTAAATTTAACTTAGATTGTGCAATGTAAGACCCGTAAGTTTCGGCTTGCGGGTTTTTTATTGTTAGAATAAAGTGCATGAAAAATATACAAGCAATAAACTTATAATCATCAACATTTCCAACTCATTTTAGGTAACTCATGACGATCCGTTCAGTGACTATTCAAGGTTTTCGATCTATTCATCATATGAGTCTGACCTTGTCACGTCTGAATATTGTCAGTGGTCCGAATGGTTGTGGTAAATCCAATCTATATAAAGCTGTACGTCTCCTGCATGAAGCTGCAAATGGCCAATTATCCCAAGCTATTGCAAATGAGGGCGGGATTCAAAAAATCATGTGGGCAGGTGGTCACCGTGCGGGTGATCGATCGAAAGACCCTAAGCGCATGAAGCTTGCAGTGGAGATGGAGCATTATGAATATCAACTTGAAATTGGTTTTCCTGAACCGCTCATCACCTTGTTTGCACTCGATCCTTTGGTCAAAGTTGAAGGGATTTGGTTAAGCGGCTATCAACGTCGAAAAATGAGCGAGTTGTTAGAGAGAACCAACCAAGCGGCATTTCTTAAAAATGTTGATGAAGAACGGATTGCTTATCCGATGTCTTTAACACCTGAAGAGTCGGTGTTTGGACAATTGTCCGACCCACATTTATATCCCGAAGTTTCACAAGTGCGTGAGACCATGAAAAACTGGCGCTTTTATCATGAGTTTTCAGTCAGTGGAAATTCACCGATCCGTGTCCCACAGGTGGGCATTCGTTCGCCAGTTTTAGCGCATGATGGTACAAATTTAGCTGCGGCTTTTGAAACTTTACGTGAGCGTGGCAACAGTGAAACCTTGTTTGAAGTACTAGAAAAAGCCTTTCCGCAGACCCAATTTTATGTGCAGGAAATGGGTGGGCGCTTTCAAATGATGATGCAAAAGCAAGGGATCTTAAGACCTTTGGAAAGTGCTGAATTTTCAGATGGGACTTTACGGTTTTTGTGTTTAGCTGTGGCTTTATTGAGTCCAAGACCCCCAAATTTTATGGCACTGAATGAGCCAGAAAATAGCTTACATCCCGATTTATTATCTGCCTTGGCGATGCTGATTGCCGAAGCAAGTCGCTATACGCAGCTTTGGTTGACCACACATTCCAATGAACTGGTTGAAATGATCAAACAGTATAGTGATGTGCAGCATTATCAACTAGATCAAGTCGAGGGGAAAACTGTGGTCAAGGGCGCAAGCTTAATCGATGAGGATTAATTTACTCCTTGAGTTCTAGTTTTTTTTGCTTAAGTTTAAAAAGGCAGAAAAGTTAAAAAAGCGTAATAGCCGATAAAACTGCTTATTAAGCTGAACCAAACTGGCAGTTTGCTGCGAAGTAAAGCAATAACGACGGCAACAAATATAAAGTCTGTCCATTGAATGATGTATTTTTGGCTCATTTGAAATAGTAGACACAGTAATAAACCAACGACAGCCGCATTGATTATTTTTAAGGTGCCAAAAAGTATCGGGTATTTCATCAATTTATTCCAATAGGGCAATAAGCCAAACAATAATAAAAATGATGGTAAAAATATCGCTAACGTCGCGAGTGCGGCATTCAAGATTGGCACATCAGTCATGGGTAAAAGTGTGCCGAGATAGGCGGCGAAACTAAACAAAGGTCCCGGCACGAGTTGTGCAAGGGCATAGCCTAAGTCAAAATTTTCATTACTGATCAGTCCTGTAGAGACAAAGTCCTGATGTAAAAATGGCAAAATAATATGTCCACCACCAAAGATGAAGGATGCTGTGCGGTAAAAGCTTTCTAAGCTGAAAGCCAATACATTGCTATGTTGTATATCGAAGAATGGCAGAACGAAAAAAGGGCTGATAAAGGCGAGAAGCCATAGCCAAGAGGTGCGAGTATTTTCATGTGCATTTTGGCTAAAACTGTCATGTTTGGGTGGAACTGTTTTGGTGATATTTGGCTTTTGGCTGCGTAATTGATTTGACGATAAAACTAAACCGATAATTGCAGCGCATAAAATCACCAAAACTTGATTTAGAGAAAATTGAAAGAAATAAATAAAAAATGCAGCTAAAAGCATGATTAGATACTGAAATTTTGTTTTACAGAAGCTTCGCATCATTTGCCAAAATGCCCATGCAACAACGGCTAGTACAATTAACTGAATAACATGAAAGAATAAAGTTGAGAGTTGATTACTGAGTTTTATACTTAAAGTGGCCGCGGCACACATCAGCAGGGCTGAAGGTAAAGTAAATCCTAACCATGCAAAACAAGCACCTTGATAGCGGTTGAGTTGAAATCCAATCGCCATGCCGAGCTGGCTACTTGTTGGGCCTGGAAGGACTTGAGCCAAGGCAAGCAAATGCACATATTCATGCTCTGTTATCCATTTTTCTTGTTTCACAAAATATTGAAAAAACAACACCAAATGTGCCGCAGGTCCACCGAATGCAATACACCCTAATCTTAAAAAGGTGAGAAAGATGACAAGGTTTCGTTGTGGTTTGGACTGGCTCATGCGTTACCAATATTTAAAATCAAAAGTAAGGTTATGAATTTCTAAAGGATAAAATTATTAAAGTTAAAAGATCTTAAAGGCTGATTATTGCAGGAGTATGTAAATCCTGCTTCAAAAATATTTTGAAGTGCTAAGCAGGGAAAAAGATAATTGGACGAAGTGACATAGTGCTGTCCCACATGCACATGGCGTCGGTTTCCGCCGCTGATTAGCATCAGCACATACACATAAAAAATTGTCTAAAAATGACTTCTCCAAAATCAGACACCTTATCAGAAATTTTGAGCGCTTTATTGAAGTGGTTGATGAGTGGCATTGCATCGTTACTTTCAATCATGGCATTTGCAGATGATCAGCTACTTGCTTCACAAGCATTAGCAAGTTATACAGATCAAAACAGTTGGCAGGAAATTCAGCACTATCTACCCAAAGAATACCATTTAGACGAAACGCAGCGACCCAAAGAAGAGTGGTGGAACTGGCAAGGTCATACTGTTCACTTAGATACTTATCGGAATCCACAGGCAAAAGTGAAGGTGATTCTGTTTCATGGTGTGGGAACAAATGGTCGACAAATGTCGATGATTTTGGGTTATCCTTTAGCACAACGTGGCTATGAAACTATCGCTATTGATATGCCCGGTTATGGCCTCACCCAAGTCAAAAAGGGCTCAAAAATTCGTTATGATGATTGGGTTCAAGCAGGTAATGACCTCATTGAAGCCGAGCTACAAAAAGATCATCGTCCTATCGTTTTGTATGGGCTTAGTGCAGGTGGTATGTTGACCTATCACGTGGCGGCAAAAAATAAAAAGGTGAAAGGTATCGTCGGTATGACCTTTCTAGACACTTCAAATAAAACTGTGCGTGATCAAGTCTCTTTGAATAAATTTATGAGCCGCGTGGGCAGCCCACTGGCTCATGTGACAGCACATACACCATTTTCAGCATTGCCAATGCCGATGCGGTGGGTAAGTAAAATGCATCGCTTGGTGAATAATGACGCAGCATTGCAGGTCTTTTTAAAAGATAAAACGTCAGCTGGGAATAGTGTATCGGTTAAATTTCTAGATTCGTATTTATATTATAAAAATGACACGCCACCGGAGCAGTTTGATGTCTGCCCAATTTTACTAACGCAGCCTGAACAAGACCGCTGGACGCCTTTGGCTTTAAGTCAGCCATTTTTAGCACGGATTCACCAAGTTCCAGTCGATGTCGTGCTGTTGAAAAATGCAGGACATTATCCTTTGGAACAGCCGGGACTTGAGCAAATGGTCAATGCAATAGATGCGTTTTATCAAAAAGTCACGCAATAATCTGTTGAAAGCGTGATGCGTAATTCATACCAACATAGATATAAAAAAACCGCCAGAAGGCGGTTTTTTTATTGGGACTTTATCGTGGAAATATTTAAGCAAAATGACCATGTTGAAAATCATAAAATGCCTGACGTATTTCATCTTCAGTATTCATGACGAATGGTCCATGTGCCGCAATCGGTTCATTTAAAGCTTCGCCACTTAAAATAAGCAGTTTGGTTGCTTCAAAAGATTTAAGTTTCAAGGACGATACTTGGTCACTCACATATAAAGTCTGTTTCGCATCAAAGCGTTGACCTTCAATTTCGATCGCCCCACTTAATACAAAAATCATGTTATTCCACTGTGGGTTGAATGAAAATTCCTGTTCAGCATTTGCATTCAAGCGCACATCCAATACATTCATCGGGCTAAAGGTTTCAGCGGCGCCCAATGTATCTTCAAATTGGCCAGCAATGACGCGTACCACGCCAGCATTTTGTGCAAGTTTAACTTCAGCAATATTGGCTTTAGTCAGTTCTTGATAGCGAGGTTCAGTCATTTTCGCATGACGAGGTAAATTGACCCAAAGTTGTACCATGTCTAAATTTCCGCCTGTTTTGGTAAAATCTTTAGAATGATGTTCTTCATGCATAATGCCTCGACCCGCAGTCATCCATTGCACTTCGTCTTTGGCAATGCTGCCGTGATTTCCTTTGGAGTCAAAATGCTCCAATTCTCCTTCATAAACAATGGTTACTGTTTCAAACCCACGATGTGGATGTGACCCAACACCACGTTGATGATGACTTGGAGAGAAATGATATTGGCCGGTATAGCCCATAACGAGGAATGGACTGGTTTGATTGCCCATTTCTTGCATAGGGAGCATAGAGTTTGTTGGGAAGCCATCGCCCACCCAAGTCCTACGATCACTATGATAAACACGTTTGATTGAATTCATAATTCAGCCCTCAATTTATTGCTTCTGAGATCTATTATTGAGGTATAGTGAGGGAATGACAGGGCGAAAAACTCAACAGATTATTCTAAAAATGAAACAATCATGCAAAATTTAAATGACTATTACTATTTCGTGCAAGTGGTGAAATACCAAGGTTATACCAAAGCCAGTGAAGCATTGGGTATTACAAAATCTAAACTATCACGCCGTATCACAGAATTAGAGACCCGTTTGGGGGTGCGTCTGATTCAGCGTAATACGCGTAAATTTACAGTAACTGAAATAGGACAACAGTTCTATTTACACTGCTTAAAAATTTTAGAGGAAGTCAGCGAAACGGAAAACTTTGTGCTCAGTACGTTGAACGATCAACTCTGTGGCCAAATTAAAATCTCTTGTCCTGTGGCTTTGGTGGAAATGCCTGTTGCAAAAATGGTCACCGATTTTATGCAGCAATATCCAGACATCAGTGTGCATCTGATAGCGACCAATCATCGGGTTGATGTCATTGAGGAAGGTGTAGATTTAGCCATTCGTGTGCGTAACATGCCTTTATTGGATAGTGATTTGATCGTTCGAGATTTAGATGCTTGGGATCATGTTTTGGTGGCATCGCCACAACTTTTCTTCGAGCGTGAAATACCACAGCAATTGGCTGAGATTCAAAATTTTCCGTGTATAGGTTTTGACCGTCCTAAACATTTTTGGGATTTCCGACATCGTGAAAAAAGTGAAACTCAACAAATTGAATTTCATCCACGCTTAAGAACTGACAGTTTTAGTGCGATGATTTCGGCTGCTCTTTCTGGCGTGGGAATCGCTTCTTTGCCCAAAGTGTTTGTACGTGATGCTTTAAAAAGTGGTGAGTTAATTGAACTGTTTCCTGAATGGCAATTGCCGCAAGGGGTCATCCATGTTGCCTACGTAACACGACAAGGTATGCTGCCGGGTGTGCGTGCGATGTTAGACCATTTGATTTCAGGTTTTAAGGCCTTAGATATAGATCATCCGTAATTTGAGCAGTGTTCTTATTGTTTTAATATTTTAATTATTTGGGGTTATTGCTCAAACACGGATTTTACAGGGGTATTTATTTTTTATTGTTGGCATGAAGTTCAACATCAGTATGGTCGTCCTCCTGCTAGGCTAATTCGCTTTAATAAGCGGCGTTGGTCTGAAGGGAAAGGGCGGCGTGAGTGTAAAGTGGCTTGGTTATCCCAAAACACAATGTCACCTTCTTCCCATTGATGTTCATATCGAAACTCAGGTTTCAATAAATGTTCACGTAAAGATGCAATCAATTCACTGCCTGACTGATCATCATAATGAACCAATTCCACTTCAGACCGTTCATTTAACCACAGCCCTTTACGGCCACTTTCTGGATGGGTACGTACAAGCGGATGTGGATAGGCATGTCCAACAATCGGTTGGTCTTTGAAACGGTAAAGCGGTGTAGCGCCATATCCCGTTGTGCCTTTATTATTTTTGGCACGGACAAATGGGTTATAGGTAATGAGTTGAAGTTGGTCTAAGTGTTTTTGTGTCGCTTCATCTAAAGCTTCATAGGCTTTAATGGTGTTATACCATGAGGTTTGTCCACCGTCTTGCGGTAGTTCAATGGCATAGAGTAATGAACCAAAAGATGGCAGCGGAGTCCACTGATGGTCTGCATGCGCAGCCAATTCACCATGTCCAGTGTAGTCACCTTTGCCGACTGCATTTGACACAGGTACCACGTCTGGTGGTGTACCGGTATCATCTTGTGACGCTAACACTGGAATATCTGCACCGGGACGGAAGATTGAACCGAAGTAGCTTGCAAACGCGAGATACTGTAAATCATCTAGACTTTGATGTTTGAAAATTAAAATCAAGTGTTCTGCCAGCGCTTGTTTTAAACGATAGATGGTTTCCCCAGACTGTGCTTTACGCGCATCTAAACCATAAACCACAGCCCCCAAAGCTTGGTCATGTTGCGCTTCAATACGAATTTCATTGCCATCTTGAAATTGTTCTGCTTGATGCCAACGTGGAGCATCATGGATGGCTTGCGAAAGTTGAGTTAATGCGGTCATTTCATAAGTTCTCAATTTGTTCTTTATTGAGACTTAATCTATGGAAGAAAGCACAGGATGGAAAATTAAAAAATAAGCTAAGTTTATGAAAAAACGTATTATTAATACTAATATGCTGAAAATGCAGCTTTTATTGAATCGTGTAGAAAATAGCTAAAAAACTGCTGTTGTAGTGTTGATAAAACAGCAGTTTGGGTCGGAATTAAGATTTCAATACGTTTTTAATGCGCACAAAACGCTTGGTTAAAGTATTCAAATAATTCAGGTGTTTGGCTCCATAAGCCGATGGATAAGGCTAACAAGGCCAGAATACTGATAGCAATACTGAGTCTGAACCATAATGTTGAATTAGTCATGAATGACACTTTCCTCATTAACCATGAAATGAACCAATACCCCAAAAATACTCAGGACAATCGAAAAAATCCAAATGGCATTATAGTTACCGGTTATGTCGTGGTTCACACCACCCAACCAGCCACCAAAAAATGAACCGACTTGGTGAGTAAAGAACACGATACCACTCAGCATACTGAGATATTTAACGCCAAACATATTGGCCACAATACCGTTGGTGAGTGGTACGGTAGAAAGCCATAATAGACCCATAATGACGCCAAAAGCATAGATTGTCCATGTGCTTAAAGGCAGCAAAAGAAAGGCAATAATGGCAATACCACGTAATCCATACAGTCCCATCAACAGCTTTGGTTTGGAATATTTGCCACCGAGCCAACCAGCTGTGTAGGTGCCGACAATATTAAACAGTCCAACGAGCGCTAGGAAAATAGTGCCCGTAGTGGCATTAAAGCCATGATCGATTAAATATCCCGGAAGATGGATGCCAATAAACACCACTTGGAAGCCACAGACGAAGAAACCGAGTGCTAGAAACCAAAAGGGTTTATGCTCCCAAGCCAATTGCAAAATTTGTTTAAAAGTCAGAGAGGCTTCATGCGTATTAGTTGCATTTGGTGCAACATACATTGGTGCTTTTAGCATCCAAGCTAAAGGAATAATAAGCGCAATTAAAATGGCGCTGACCACCAAAGCCGAAGACCAACCCAATTTTTGCAGTAGCAGTAATGTAGAGGGCAGCATAATGAACTGACCAAAAGAACCTGCGGCACTGGCAATACCCATGGCTAAACTACGTTTGTCTGGATGCGCTGCACGTCCTACGGCCGAGAGTAATACTGGAAATGAAGTGGCCGAGAGAGCCAAACCTAGGATTAAACCTGCGCTTAAATTAAGCAGTAAACCGGTGGAGCTGACGGCCATGAGTAATAGTCCGAGGGCATATAATGCACCACCGACGGCGACCACGATCTTACTGCCATATTTATCTGCAAAAGCCCCAGTAATTGGCTGCACAGCACCCCAAATTAAGTTTTGCATGGCAATGGCAAGGCTAAATACGTTATGTCCCCAACCGAATTCATCACTCATCGGCACGAGATAGAGGCCAAATGCATGACGCACCCCTAAAGACAATGCCAAAATAATAGCACTGCCGATGAGCATGTAAATCAGGGGCTTTGAGAAACGAGTATCAGACATACAGCAGTCTACATTTTTTAAATTTAATCCAATGGTATTCGAATAAACGCAGAGTTGCGATTAAATTTAATTCACCAAACAATAAATTTTTTTTATAGGTAACTATGGATGAATAAAGGAAATTGCCTCAGCATAAATTCAAAAGTGTTTAAAAGAGATTGAAAAGATATCTCAGAATAAAAGACCATATATAGCCTAATAAAAAAGACGGCTGTAGCCGTCTTTTTTATATTCAGGTTATTAATTAGAAACGCATACCGATACCTGCATATGCAAGGATCGGGTTTACTTCAATATCCGCTTTAGATTTGATCAGTTCGCCGTGTGTCGCATCTGTAACGGTAATGGTTGTTTCATTTTGAAGGTGTGCATAGCTAACAGAACCAACAGCAAACCATTTATCATTGAAATCATAAGTGAAGCCCACCGTCGCAACCGGAGCAAATACATCAGTTGCCTCTAAATCAACTTTTGGATTAGCCTTACTTGGCTTTCCTTCTAAAGAGGCGCCTGCATTACCTTCTTTAATGTTAGCAATCATGTGACCTGCGGCAATCAAATCTTTCTCAATTTGTGGATTCATTTCCAATTCATTGAAGTAGGCATACATCACGCCTAGACCCACATAGGGACGGAATTTATTGACGCCAGTTTTACCAAAGTGATATTGGATTTCAGCAGCCGGAGTCCATGCACGTGCAGAAGCTGCGGCACCATGTGCACCTAAGTCGGTAATGAAAATATCGTTTTCAAGTTCAAGATTTCCCAGTGCACCGCCTAGTGGTTTTGCAATGGCAGAAAATGGTGCATAAATTTTCCCTGAGCCTTGTAAATCAACTTTTGGCGGAATACCCGCTTTCATTTCTAGTGATACATTGTCAGTGAAGAAATAGTTGGTCATGATCCCAAGCGTGGTGACGTCGTCTGCTTCAAGACCTGTCCCTGGATTGTCCCATTGTTCAAGCCCTGAAATCGTGGCTTTACCACTCATTGAAGCAGGAACGGTGTCTAAAAGATCTAGTGCACCTGCTAGCAGTGGAGGGACTTTGTATCCTTCTCGAATATTGTCTTTTACTGTTTGTGTTTTAACATCACCGACTTCTGCCTCATAGCCTTCATTGATGGCAGTATTTACACGAAATGGCTGCGCTTTACCTTGTGGCATAACATGTAAGGCACCAACAGAGACAGAAAAACGTTTGAAGCCATCGCCATCTTTTAAACTAAAATATGGTGAGTCTGCATGACTGAGCATAGGTAGGGCTGCCATAGAAGCAGCAATGCACAATACACTTTTTTTCATTTGAAAGGACTCCATGTCCGTAAATTGATAATAATTTTTCTAAGTGCCCATTATTCAAAATTAGTGCGTAAAAAATGTTATAGAAAACAAGAATAAACGTAATAGTCCTGTAACATTTTTGATGATTTGTATTATTTGAGGGCTTTAAGTAGGTATTTGTGTAAAAAAATCTTACTTTTTTGAAATTTTGAAATGATTCTATCTCTTTGTAAATATTCAATATTTATTGACATAAGTGACAGTGTATTGGTTGAATTGGGTCAATAAAATAGTTTAAAACGACCATATTCAAAGCACTTTTTTGTGCTGTTGTCCTCTATAGATATAAAATTCATAGCTGATCAGTGAGTCTTTATATGCCAATCGAGTCTAATCACTCAAAGCCTTTTACACCAAAACCATTTTTTTTGTACAATAGCGCCAGATTCAATTGAGTTATTCGTATGAGTACGCAAAACCCTCCCAAGAAAAAGGCTTTAGTCAATTTGCCTTTTCCGATTAAAAAAGCTGAAGATAATGCTTCGGATGAAATCTTTGAAGATATGCGTCCAAAACCTCAGCGTTATGCTGATCGTACTTGGATGCCACCACGCGGTACACGTCGTTCGATGGGTAAGCGTTAAAAGATTTAAATAAAAAAGCTATGGTTCAAACCATGGCTTTTTTATTGCAAATGATTGATGCTAATTGCGTATTTTAGACTGAATTCTACGGTCTTTATTGAGATAATACTTTTTTTTCTGACGATACATGTCAAGATCAGCACGTTTAAGCATATCTTCCATTCGCTCATTCAAAGTATTGGTGGCAGAACCAATTGATATACTCATCGGTTGATTTGAATAAAATTGGTTATCGACCAATAACAACTCATTCAAACTTTGTAAACAGTTTTGCAATGCTGCATCATCAGCACCCGGTAAAAGTATGACAAATTCATCACCGCCAATGCGCGAAGCAGAATAGGGCGTATGCTGAATAAGTTGGTTTAAAATGTTGCCCAGACGTCTGAGGATACTGTCACCAGCATCGTGCCCAATACTGTCATTGAGTTCTTTTAGTCCATTTAAATCAATAAAAATACAAGAAACAGGACGTAATTGATTGCGTTCGAGACGCTTGAGTTCTGCTATATAAAATGAACGATTATAGAGTTTGGTCAATACGTCGTGCTTACCTAAATACTCAAGATAATTTTCAGCCTTTTTACGTGCGGTAATATCGGTTAATGCAACCTGCACGGTGCTCCAGTCGTCGAGATAATCAGGAAATACAGTAAATTGTAGTAAGACGTGGCGAATACTGCCATCAAGTGCATAATTTATAGCTTCACGTTGATGATGTAGATTACCATTCCAAAGTTCAATCAGTTGTTCTTTAAATGTTTGAAGCATCTCTTTGGCAAATACTTTATGTACATTTTTGAGCAAGATTTCTTTGTCCGAAGCGCCAAACAAATCAAGGGTGGCCTGATTAACATCAACGATCAGTATTTCCTTAATACACTCTTGTACAAAATCGGGGTGAACATCCAAAAATGTCACAAAATCTTCTATACCTAAAGCGCGAAGCTGATCTAATTTTATTTTAATCCGGCTGAAATCTTCTACCCAAAGAGAGGTTGGCGAATAATGGAAACGCGCTTCCGCTAAATGACGACTTTGTTCTTGTAAACGGCAAGCTTCGGTATAAGACGTGATATCTTCAGTTGTAATTAAGACTGCTGATAAATCCTGCTCATGATTTGGTAGGACGATGCCTTTGAGTTGAATGTCTAAACGTTGCCCACTGAGTGTATAGTTTACGGCAGAATGGGAAAAATGTGTTTCCCCATTCCATAATGCAACCAATTCTCTAATATGTGTTTGACACATCTCCGCCTGAAAAACGAGATCAAGGTTTTGACATAAATGTTCAAAGTCACGCGCTTGATACAGTTCTAACGTTTTTGTGTTGACCTGTAAGATTTTTATTTTTCTTGCACATTGCAGAATACGTGATTCATCTTGTTGAAGAAAAGTGGAGAGATCCTGCACACCTTGCTGACGCCAGAGATCCAATTGTTTTTTGACTTCACTGTAATCTTCAAGCCACATGGCAATGGGGGATAGCTCAAAAAAAGGAGAATCTAGCATGTCTATTTTATGTGCTCGTCATTCTTTATAATAATGTCAGCAAGTAGTATAAGACGAAAAAAATGATATTAAAATAATGTGATATGTGAAATAAAATTTATTTTTAATGTGACCAATGTCGCTAAAAGTTGTTAATCCACCTTAGATAAAAAGCCAATTTAGACTTTGGCTTTTTTTGGGGGGAAATGAGGTGAAAATAGTCTTTAGCGGCTGGCTTTACGAGCTTTATTTTCAGGCTTTGGTGCAGCGATTTCACGTTCAGCTTTCCAAACATCAATGAAATCTTTTTCATTAATATTGTACAGTTCAAGTAGGGCTAAAATGACGCCGCCAAACATCATTGGGCCTTCTGAGTTGCTTTGAAACTCAAATATTTTCCCATTCAGGGCATGCAAAATATCTTCAATTTCAAAAATACGGTCACGACCATTGCTATCTGTCGGGTACATTTGGGTATTCAGCACAATTTTCGCAAGACTTTTTTCATTATCTGTTAAGGCCAGAACATCAACCAATTCATCTGCCGAAGGTGCAAAAATTACCGAGTCTTGAAAAATTGTATGTAGAAGTTTCGAAGTAAGTTTAGGTAAAGCTTTTTCAACGAAAGGACGGAATGAAATTGGAAAAATAACATTTCTGGAAATCCCCTTAAACATGGGAGCAATTTCTTCAACTTTATAGCCAGCGACACCACAGCCAATCGAAGTAATGAAATATTTGGTCTTCGGATGATTCTTGGTATAGATTTTAAAATCATCAACATAATGTTGAATCTGAGACAATGGCATTTGTTGTAAATGCTCATTCATTGTTGGAATAGCAAAACTTTGACCAGCCCATCCACGACCAATACCATTCATTGCACCAAAATGCTCTAGGGCAGTACGCGCTGCACCGCCAGTATGTTGACCTGCCATATTGCTGCCAAAAACAAAAATAGTATCTTCGGGTAGGTTTTTAACAATACTTTCGTCATGATATTGGTAAGTCATAAGTTTGATCTGTGGCGTCCTTTTGTTCATGTTGCAGGTGAAATTTATATAGGTCAAGTATCAATAAGGGATAAATGAACGCTTTATTCTTGAGTTTTTTTAGAGCCAAGAGTTTCCTCAAGAAAAACATGCGAAATCAGGCGAATTATTTTTCAAACATGAGAAAAATCTATGGGTTTATGTTGAATTATAATTTTACAGTCCGTACACGCCTCTGGTATTTACATAAATTTAGCGTTGTTTTGTGCAACTTTGCCCTCATAATAAAGCCATATAAAACTGTTGAAGAAGAGTGTGATGCAGGAACAGCCTTTTGAACTGGTAACACAATATCAGCCGGCAGGTGATCAGCCTCAAGCGATTGAGAAATTGGTGAAGGGGATTGAAAAAGGAATGCATGATCAGTTGCTCTTAGGGGTAACAGGTTCAGGTAAAACCTATACCATGGCAAATGTAATAGCACGCACGCAACGTCCAACAATTATTATGGCGCATAATAAAACTTTGGCTGCACAGCTTTATGGCGAGTTTAAAGCCTTTTTTCCGCATAATGCTGTGGAATATTTCGTTAGTTATTATGACTATTATCAGCCCGAAGCCTATGTGCCATCTTCAGATACCTTTATTGAAAAAGACTCATCGATTAATGATCACATTGACCAAATGCGTCTTTCGGCAACCCGAGCATTATTAGAACGTCGTGATGCAATTATTGTAGCGTCAGTTTCAGCCATTTATGGTCTAGGTGACCCGAATGCCTATATGAGTATGCTTTTGCATATCGTGGAAGGTGACCGTATCAGCCGTGATGACATCATTCGTCGTTTGGTGGAAATGCAATACACCCGAAATGAACTCGAATTCCTACGTGGCACATACCGTATCCGTGGTGAAATTATTGATATTTTCCCTGCAGAATCGGATCAAAATGCCATTCGTATCGAATTGTTTGATGACGAAGTTGATTCAGTTCGATGGTTTGATCCCTTGACGGGCAAGTTGGTCCGTAAAGTGCCACGTATTACGATTTATCCAAAGAGTCATTACGTGACGCCTAAAGATAACTTGCAGCGTGCAATTGGGACGATTCGTGAAGAACTCACAGACCGACTGGGGTTCTTTCGTGCAAATGATAAATTACTCGAAGCTCAACGTATCGAACAGCGCACACGTTATGATTTAGAGATGATGCAGCAGCTTGGCTATACCAACGGTATTGAAAACTACTCACGGCATTTGTCAGGTCGTCCTTCAGGTGAAGCACCGCCGACTTTGTTTGATTATGTACCTGATGATGCCTTATTGATCATCGATGAATCGCATGTGACTGTTCCGCAAATTGGGGCTATGTATAAAGGTGACCGTTCGCGTAAAGAAAACTTAGTGAATTATGGTTTCCGTTTACCAAGTGCGCTCGATAACCGACCAATGAAATTTGAAGAGTGGGAGCGGATTGTTCCGTCGACCATTTATGTTAGTGCAACCCCCGCACATTATGAAATTGAAAAATCTGAACAAGTCGTTGAGCAAGTGGTTCGACCTACAGGCTTGGTCGATCCTGAAATTGAAATACGTCCAGTCCTAACACAAGTGGATGATGTACTTTCAGAAATTAATAATCGTAAAGATTTAAATGAGCGTGTGTTAGTCACAACACTAACCAAACGCATGGCAGAAGATTTAACTTCGTATTTGAAAGAATACGGCATTAAAGTCGCTTATTTACATTCAGATATCGACACTGTTGAGCGCACTAAAATTATCCATGAATTGCGCTCGGGTGTGTACGATGCAATCGTTGGTATTAACTTACTGCGCGAAGGCTTAGATATGCCAGAAGTGTCTCTAGTCGCCATTTTAGATGCAGACAAAGAAGGCTTCTTACGTTCTGAGCGCTCTTTGATTCAAACCATCGGTCGTGCAGCGCGTAACTTAAATGGTAAAGCGATTTTATATGCAGATCGTATGACCGACTCCATGCAAAAAGCCATTGATGAAACGGATCGTCGTCGTAATTTACAGATCGCATTTAATCTTGAGCATGGCATTACGCCACGAAGTGCAGTGCGTCAAAACGTCAATGATATTGATACAGGTGAAGTGCTGACAGATGATGAAATCGATGCAAAAATTTCAGATCAGGCTAAGGCGTTAACTGCAGATGAACGTCATTTGATGTCTGATCCAAAACTTTTAGCAAAACATATGAACAAGCTGGAAAAAGAAATGCTGAAAGCATCGAAAGATTTGCAGTTTGAACAAGCTGCTCGATTACGTGATGAAATCTTGCGTTTAAAAGCACAGATGATTTCATAATTTTGTTAGACAAGATGCGGAATATTGTCTGAATTACATACATAATTCAGACAAGAAAATGATTTTTAGGGCAATTTTTTCCGCTAGAGTAAAAACACGAGAGAAAGAATTACTTAATTTTCATCGAATGTTTTGCATCGAAATGAGGCATAAAAATGACAACAACGAATATTCCCAAAGCAGGTTTTAAGCTCGCGAAAATTGCACTTGGCGCAGCAGTGTTAATTGGTTTGGGTGCAGCCACAATGGCCTATGCACAGACGAAACCATTACAGACTGTGGAAAAAGTTGAGCTCGATCGTTATTTAGGTATGTGGTATGAAGTAGCTCGTAAGCCTATGGTTTTTCAAAAAAGCTGTGACCGTGATGTGATTGCGGTTTACACGCTAAATGAAAATGGCAACATTAATGTCAATAATCGCTGTGTATCTAAAGATGGTACCAAGAAGCAATCAATAGGCGAGGCATTTGTACAAAATGCACCGTTTAACTCGAAATTAAAAGTTAGTTTCTTACCAGAAGCCATTCGTTGGTTGCCTGTGGGGCGTGGTGATTATTGGGTACTCAAAGCCGATGAAGACTATCAAACAGTTTTGGTAGGTGAACCCCGTCGTAAATATATGTGGGTGCTTTCTCGTTCGGCTCATCCAGATCAGGAAGTGATTCAGGAATATCTGAATTATGCTCAATCTGTCGGTTATGACTTATCAGATATAATTCATACCAAGCAGACAGTAAAACCATAAATCTAAATATTTGAACAAATGCTAAAAAACCATGCCTGTGCATGGTTTTTTATTTGCTAGAATGTCTCTGCGAAAAGCTTGATCAATCAAGCAAAATATCAAATTTATGGTGTATTCGGGACTGGAGTGAAAGATGTATAAAGGCGTTGCATTGTCTGTATTGGCATCGGTCACTTTTGGTATTTTGTATTTCTTTACCATCTTTTTAAAACCTCTAGATAGCGAGCAAACTTTTGCATGGCGCATGTTAGCGACCTTGCCATTTTTAACCTTATTTATGTGGTGGATGAAAGATTTAAACAAAGTCAGTGAAATTTTTTGGCGTGTGGTCAAGCAACCGATCTTTCTCATTTGGTTAATCATTAGTTCATTTTTATGTACTACACAGCTTTGGTTGTTTTTGTGGGGACCAATTAATGGCCGAGGGCTAGAAGTATCTTTAGGGTATTTTCTATTGCCCTTAGTGATGGTTCTGGTTGGATGTGTACTGTATAAAGAAAAGCTGTCTAAATGGCAGATGGCTGCCGTGGCATTGGCAATTTTAGGGGTCGGCCACGAAATTTGGCGTATTGGCAGTATCGCGTGGGAAACTGTCTATGTCGCTGTGGCTTATCCGATTTATTTCTTTTTACGTCGTACCTTTAAAACCGATCATTTGGGTGGTTTTTGGTGGGATCTTTGCTTAATTTTGCCTGTAGCCTTTTATTTAGGATTTATTCATAGCGATAGTTTAGCGCTGATGTCGTTATTCCCGTATCTGATTTTGGCGGTTTTAGGACTGGGTTTTCTGAGTGCGCTTGGCTTAGGTAGCTATATGTTGGCGAGTCGTTATTTGCCATTTGTGATTTTTGGTTTGTTGAGTTATTTAGAGCCCGTTTTGTTAGCCTTTGCATCGATCGCATTGGGTGAGCGAGTAGAAGCCGAAGAATGGCTGACCTATATTCCAATTTGGGGTGCAGTGTTGTTGTTGGTGATAGAAGGCATCTTGCATCTGTTTAAACAAAAGCAAAATGAACGTGCGTTAGCTAAAAATGTAAAAGCGTTAAATGATCGAATCGATTCTTAGACTGAAAATATTGGTACGATAAATTGATCAGTTCACAATTAACACTTGCTGTTTTTTAAGAAAATTTTAAACTTAGAAAACTAAAACACGCCATGATTCAATTCATTGTTTAGGAAGAACAGTATTGAATGATGGTGTACAAAAATATTTATTTTAGATAAAAATAAACTGAAATCGATAAAAGATCGATTAAAGAACCAAGATACAGGAAGCAGTCAGTGGTTGTCCCATTTCATCAAAGCGCTAAACTTTTACAGCTAGAGCCTGTGTTGGATCAGCATTGGCGGAGTATTGTATCTGAAGTATGCACTGATCTTGATCAATCCAATTTAGCACAGATACAGCAGGTGTTATCGCAAAAAGGTATTCGTTGGGAGTCTTCATCACAGTCGTATCAAAGAGATGTACCGATGAATTTGGGCATGCTGATGAAAGTACTAAAATATGATGTCATGCGTGAGCATGCACAGTATTTGGCAACACAGCTCGAAGAACTTCGAATATTGACAATGAGTATTCAAGTTGCGCAAAAATTAGAAGAAAACCTAGCCTATATCAATAAAATAGATGCCGAAGAAGATTTTGAATTACAGTATGAAAAAAATGTATTACATCAGCATTTCATTTTAAATGCCGCACAAATCATTCGTGAAATGGATTTGATTGCGCCGAGTGATGCACGTCAACTCACTGCTCTGCAAGTTAAAATTTTCTTGATCGAAATTTTCTTAAAGTCACATATGTTAGGGCAAGTTTTTGATGCTTCTATCCCAAAATCATCTGAGGTTTGGCAACATCCGATTTTTAAATATTATTTAAAGCGTGAACAAAAAACGCGTTATTTACAAATTGTACAAACATCTGAGTTTATTTATATTTTGTCGCCTGATTTAGATTGGACGACGCAGTATTCAGCAACTCGGTTTTTATCGACAAAACATAATGACGCCCTAGCAGACGACGTTTTTGATGGGTTGGCTTTAGATTTAACTACTGCTTTAGAGAATCAGCAAATAGACGAATTAAAAATTCAAGTCTCTAAGCTGGCATCTATTGCAGGTTTTATACATTTAGATCTGCAAAATTTAATGCAGCAACTACATATACGGGTAGATAAGCATCTACTTTTAATGCTGCATGTAGAGGATGCCACTCAATTAGTGACGGTTTTACCTACTTTTGAGCAGCAGTTCAATACATTGATCTTGAAGCCATTGCATCAGACTGTTCAATATCAACTGAGTGAGCAGATACAGCATGATTTTTTATTTTTCCATAGCATGCAAATATCTCAGAAGCTCATCACGAGTCTAAACGTCTTAAGTAGCTGCCCGAAGTTTGAGGCGAGTTTGGAGTTAAAACGACTGCGACTTCAACTACAGGCTTGGCAGGTGCTTTTGTTGAAACGGCGTGCTCAAATTTTTCATGTTCAAAACGAAGATGAGTGGGAATTACATCATCAGCAGTCACAGCAAATTCATACGGCGCTGAAGGCGATCTTGCAGCCGGTCGATGATCAACAGAAGATCTTTGCTAAAGACGTAATTGTAGAAAATACGGGTGCCCATGGCGCGCATGTTGGATTTTCCAAACGCATGACGAAAACAGGGGAGTATGAAAGCCTTGAAGCCGATACTTTAAAAGCGCAGCAGCAAAAAAAGCGCCAGACTTATATGCAGGTTTTAATGTTGCTAAAGGAACATGCGCCACAGCTCGTCAATCTTGATTTTGAGTCATGTGAAAATGCCTTAAAGGTGCAGTCTTTTAGTGATCGGAGATATTTTGCGATTAATGCTGGAGAGAATGGTTTAAATGCACTACCGAAAGTATTAGAGCTGAGTGTAAATTTCTTTGATTTTAATCTGGAAAAGTTTGCTGAGAATCTGAAAAATTAACTGAATTTTAAATATTGATCTGACTTTAAAACTAATGTTAGGCAGTAACATTAGAGGCGTAATTTAATTCAAATAAAAGAACGATACGCGGTAATGTTATCCGCAATTGTCTAAGACAAGGTTACTTCTAATAAAAAATGTTTTTGCGATACTTTGAATAAATTGACGGTAGTGAACGAGTTTTGCGGTGAGGAGCATTGCTCCGCAAGATGGTTTCCTTACGAAGCTTCGCTTCTCATTTTGCCAAATGAGAAACAACGTTTCGTAAGAGTACCTCCAGCTGAAGGCTAAACCCTTTATTCAAAACTCAGGTGTAAGACTCCATCGAATATTCTTAAAAATCATTTAAAAATGTGAAATTATTATTACGAGCTTAACATCAGTAAAAATACTATAAATTGAGCAAAATAAAAAAACAGCACAATTTGAAAACTATAAATATTCGTGCATCTTTGAGCTAAATATGCAGAGATCTGGTTGATAAAACTACATTTGAAATTTTGTGACAAAAATCTGCGAAAAAGCCAGTTTTTCAACTTTCGGCTATAAAATCATAATACTAATCATGATTATTTTGAAAATTGATAGTGAATATATAACAAAATAACCTTGTCGAAATCTGCTTTTAGATTCATTAATTTTCAGTTTTCCATTACAATTGTGGGGTTTTGAAATTTATGCTTAGATTTACAATTAATTAGAGGACGTATCTGTGAGCAAAGACACTATCGTTGCCCTACATGCAGAGCACCAAGGTCGCTGGAAAAACCGTGAAGAAATCGCGGAACGTATGATTGCCCTAGTGGGTCAGTTATATCGTGAAAAAAACATCGTAGCTACAGTATACGGTCGTTCTTTAATTAACCGTTCGGTTATCCAAATTCTTAAAGCGCATCGTCGTACTCGCGTACTTGACGTTGAACTTTCAGTTGTGAACACTTTCCCAATTCTTGAAGCTTTGGCGAAAATCGAAAACATCGGTACTGCTGAAATTGATCTTGGCAAACTTGCTGTTGAGTTCAAAGAAAAAGGCGGTGATGTTGACGCATTCGTTGCTGACGCTGTGAAATCACTTGAAGGCAATGCAACTAACGTTGAAAACCGTGATGTTGTACTTTACGGTTTCGGTCGTATCGGTCGTATCCTTGCACGTTTGATGATCAGCCAATCTGGTCTAGGTCGTGGTCTTAACCTTAAAGCAATCGTTGTTCGTAAATCATCTGACGGTGACTTAGAAAAACGTGCGTCTTTGTTACGTCGTGACTCTATTCATGGTCCATTCGCAGGTACGATTTCTGTTGATGAAGAAAACGAAGCAATCATTGCTAACGGTAACTTCATCAAAGTGATCTATGCGTCTAACCCATCTGAAGTTGATTACACTGCTTACGGTATTAACAATGCACTTGTAATCGATAATACAGGTAAATGGCGTGATTCTGAAGGTCTTGCACAGCACCTTAAATGTCCAGGTGCTGCACGCGTAATTCTAACTGCACCTGGTAAAGGTGATATGAAGAACGTTGTATACGGTGTGAACCAAGCTGACATCCTTGATGAAGATACAATCATCTCTGCTGCAAGCTGTACAACAAACGCGATTACACCAACACTTAAAGTGTTAAATGACAAGTACACAGTGATTAATGGTCACGTTGAAACAGTTCACTCGTTCACAAACGACCAAAACTTGATCGACAACTACCATAAAGCTGACCGTCGTGGTCGTGCTGCTACTTTAAACATGGTAATCACTGAAACTGGTGCTGCTAAAGCTGTTGCTAAAGCACTTCCTGCTCTTCAAGGTAAATTGACTGGTAACTCAGTACGTGTACCTACTCCAAACGTATCTCTTGCAATTTTGAACCTTACTTTGGGTCAAGATGTTGACCGTGAAGAAGTGAATGAATACATTCGCCAAATTTCAATCAACTCTAATCTTCAAGGTCAAATCGGTTATACAAACTCAACTGAAGTTGTATCGTCTGACTTTATCGGTTCACGTACTGCTGGTGTGTTTGACGCTCAAGCGACAATCGCTTCTGGTAACCGTTTAACTGCTTATGTTTGGTACGATAACGAAGTGGGTTATAGCTGCCAAGTATTGCGTATTGCTGAGCAAATGGGCGGCGTAAGCTATCCAAAAGTTCCTGCTGAAACTAATGCTTAATTAGTTCACGCTGTAAAAAAAGGGCCTCATTTGAGGCTCTTTTTTTATCTAAAGAGTATGGGTTAAAAACTTAAGGCATAGATGACGAATGGATTGATCAAAAGCATCAAAAGTTCTTGTTTTTTCTGCCACTGTTAGATGAGTGTGAGTCATTTATAATGAAAAGCTGACTAAAATATTCAAGTTTTAAGTTAATGAAATTATTAAAGAATTAAATACAAAAAATTGCAAACTGGTTTGTATAATGTGTTCAAAATGAGACTGTAAAAAATAAAAAGCAAAAGGAATTTAGTTTGCAAGCAAAGCACATGCTCAGTGGATTGGCATTTATTGTGTTTGCTGCGCTCTGTGGTGTACTTATCGCCATTTGGGTGTTTAAGCACTTTAATATTTATATCCCGCTAGAAAATCAGGACGTCAATATTGACCTGCAAGAGCCGTTACAAGCCGAAGTCAAAATTCATGATGCCTTGGATGTGGACGTGACAGGGAGGGTGAATGCTGAAATTCCGATACATGAAAATTTAAATATTCCCTTAACTCAAACGCTGACGCCACGGGTGTATTTTGATAATCAAGTCCCGATTAAGACCACGATTCCAGTGCGTGAAACTTTGAAAGTGAATCAAAACCTTCCTGTGAATACCAAAGTGAAAGTTAAAGTCATGGGGCAGGATGTGACTTTGCCGCTCAAAGGTGATATCCCGATACAATTGGATATTCCAGTAAATATGAATGTGCCTTTGGAGCAAAAAGTACATTTAAAATTTGATGCGCCAGTCAAAACCGTACTGAAAGAAAACCTACATATTCCACTGAATGCAAATTTAAAAACCAACATTCCTATTGAAGGTAATTTAAATGTTCCAATTAAAACGGCATTAAAAGCGACAGTGGATGTGCAAAATACGTTGCCGGTTCAAATTAAAAAGGGTGAATTGGTAATTCCACTAAAAACAATGCGACTCAACAGAGAGCATGCCAAAACTGAAGCGAAAGCTCAGGAGTAAGCCATGTGGATATTTCAATCGGCGAAGCGCATCATTTTGAGTTTTATCGCAGTTGCGTTATTGGTTGCGGTACTATTTTGGTTGTATTTAAATATTTATGCGTCGATGCAAGTACGTGCAAAAAATGCTGATATTCAATTGTCGCATTCACTACCCACCAAAATTTCCGTTGGTAATTATTTGCAAACGCAGTCTATTGGGACGTTGGATACGCAGATTGCTTTAGATCGGAAGCTGCAACTACCCTTGAAGGGAAAATATCTGGCAGATTTGCAGTTTAGTGTAGAGGTTCCCATCTCTGTGGATATTGATTATTCCACCAATATTCAAATTAACCAGACGATGCCACTTGAGGCGACCACAGATTTGGTGATTAAAAATAAACTTGTGCCGAAGTTTCCGCTAAAAATGGATATACCAATAAAACTGGATGTCCCATTTCACTTAAAACGAACCTATAACATTCCGATTCGAATTAATTTTAATGGTCCTGTGTATTTTGAGTTTAATGAAAAAGTTGATTTGCACGTGGTACATCAGTTTGCACCACAGCTAAAACTCAATGACCCGATGACCATGCGAAAAATCGCAACCTTTAATGCCACGATGTACAACGCAGAGCGTAATACCAAGGCAAATTTAGATATGAATATGGATTTGCCGATAAAAAATGTACATCCATAAGTTAGATTTAACTCAAAAAAAAGCCCGAATCAATTCGGGCTTTTTTGTTGGTTTGATCTTATTTTAAAGCAGCTTCAACAGCACTACGTAGAGAAGTGGTTGGGTGACCGAGTAACTGTTCCAAGTCCTTACGATCACTTTGCATTGCACCGTCAATGCTGTTGATATCAGCATCGACGATCACATCTACAAGACCAGCAGGTAAGCCAGCTTGTAATAGGCCTTGTGTGTAGTCTTCTGCAGTTAAATTTTGATAGTGAACATTTTGACCTGAAACTTGCTGTAGGGTTTCAGCAAGCTGTGCCAATGTGAAACTGTCTGAGCTTGCAAGTTCATAGGTTTTATTTTCATGACCAGAGCTTGTAAGTACTTTTGCAGCAGCTTCAGCATAGTCAGCACGTGTCGCTGCATTAATTTTTCCATCCTTTGCCGCACCAAATAAGGTACCTGTTTCAACCACATGTCCTGCAGCAGCAAGATAGTTTTCGACATACCAGTTATTTCGTAAGAAGGTATAGGTTAAACCACTAGCTTGAATCAGACTTTCTGTTTCACGATGTTCTTGAGATAAACCCAATGGCGATGTATCAGCACGTAACAGGCTGGTATAAGCAAGATATGGAACTTTCGCATCTACTGCAGCATCAATTACGGCTTTGTGTTGTGGAGTACGACGACCAATTTCATTGGCAGAAATGAGTAATAATTTATCGACACCTTGTAGTGCAGGAACCAGTGTATCTGGTTGATCATAGTCAAAATGACGAAGTTCGATGCCTTGAGCTTGTAGAGATGCTACTTTTTCTGTTGAGCGAACTAAAGCGATGATGTTTTCGGCCGCGGTTTCTTTCAATAAAAATTGAAGGACCAATTGGCCTAGTTGACCTGTTGCACCTGTAATTGCGATTTTCATATTTAAACCCTCTGATTGTTGAATAAATGATCTTGATGGTTGAATCTTAATCTGTTAACTTACTAAATGTAAGTACGTACCAAAAAGTAAGTTAGTGACTTTGAGGAAAGATTTAATGAACACATACGCTACAAGTAAATTATTAGGTCAAGTTTTATCCACAGATTGTCCATCTCGAGAAATATTGGAACATCTCACCAATAAATGGTCAGTATTAGTTTTGCGTTGTTTGACTGAAGGGGTACACCGTTTTAGTGAACTTAAGCAGCGGATCGAAGGGGTGAGCGAAAAGATGCTGGCTCAAACGCTGAAAATGCTCGAGCAAGATGGTTTTATCCTACGGACAGTCTATCCAGTCGTGCCACCCAAAGTTGAATATCAACTGACTTTAATGGGCTCACAGGCTGCAGAAAAGTTAATGCATCTGATTGGTTGGGTTGAACGAACATTGCCTGAAATTATTGAAGCCAAGGAAAATGCACGTAAATAGCTTTCGGAAATGGGGAGTGAAATTCGTTTGCCATTTATCAACGGTATTTTGATGATGAGCTAAAGATTTTCGAGCGAGGTGCGGATTTTCCTAAAAATTTGCATCAGTACCAAGATAAATGAAATTTATAGTATTGCTGAATAATATTGTTCGAGAAATTCTTTAAAATATGGCAGAATAAGCGGTTTTAAAGTTTTTAGAGGATTGGCAAATATGCGCTTTGTTGATGAAGCAGTCATTACCGTAGAGGCTGGCGACGGTGGCAATGGCGTAGCCAGTTTTCGCCGTGAAAAATTCGTACCATTTGGTGGTCCAGATGGTGGTGATGGTGGTCGTGGCGGTAACGTATACGTTCAAGCCGACAACGACACAAGTACCCTAGTAGATTATCGTTATACACGTAAATTCCGTGCAGAACGTGCTAAAAATGGTCGTGGAGCGAACTGCTCAGGCCGTGGCGGTGAAGATACCGTATTGCTCGTTCCAGTGGGCACAACAATTGTAGATACAGAATCTGGCGATATCATCGGCGACTTAGTGGCTGACGGTCAGCGTGTGTTAGTGGCAGCAGGTGGTGAAGGTGGTTTGGGTAATACTCACTTCAAATCTTCAACCAACCGTTCTCCACGTAAATGTACACACGGCTCAAAAGGCGAATATCGTGAAATTCGTCTTGAATTAAAAGTACTCGCAGACGTTGGTTTGTTGGGTATGCCAAATGCGGGTAAATCAACCTTTATCCGTGCAGTTTCAGCAGCAAAACCAAAAGTTGCAGATTATCCATTTACCACTATGGTGCCAAACCTAGGTGTGGTTGATGCCGATAGTCACCGTTCATTTGTAATGGCGGATATTCCAGGTCTAATCGAAGGTGCGGCAGAAGGTGCAGGTCTAGGTATTCGATTCCTGAAACACTTGGCTCGTACACGTATTTTATTGCACATCGTAGATGTTCAACCGATTGATGGATCAGACCCTGCGTACAATGCAAAAGCAATTTTGGAAGAGTTGAAAAAATTCTCTCCAACACTTTCAAAATTACCTGTTGTATTGGTACTCAATAAAGTAGACCAATTGGCGGCTGAAACGCGTGATGAATGGTGTGATCACATTCTCGAAGAGTTGCAGTGGAAAGGCCCTGTATTCAAAACTTCAGGTTTAACGTTTGAAGGTACTAAAGACGTTGTGTATTACCTGATGGATCAAATTGAAGAGCAGCGCGAACGCGAAACTGAAGATCCTGAATATGCTGCAGAAGTTAAAGCGTTCCGTGATCAGCTTGAAGCTGAAACACGTGAGCAAACGCTTGCTGCGAAAGAAGCATATCGTGAAATGCGTCGTCAACAACGTCTGGCAGGTCAAGGTGAAGACTTTGATGATGAATTTGAAGACGGTGATGATGAGGCAGAATCGTACTACGTACGTTAATTGCTGAATAAGTGTCAAAGCAAACAAGTCTGAGGACAAGATGATAGAAGTGGTAGATGGGCAACGTCAGCTCAAGGGTTGTAAACGTATCGTTGTTAAAATCGGATCATCACTACTCACAGCAAACGGAAAAGGGTTAGATCTGGATGCAATCTCGCATTGGGCGGGACAAATTGCAGAACTACACAATGCAGGACACGAGATCATTCTTGTGTCTTCCGGTGCTGTGGCTGAAGGGATGGTTCGTATGAATTTGGACAACCGACCCACAGATCTACCTAGTCTACAGGCTTGTGCTGCCATTGGTCAGATGGGCTTAATTCATACTTGGTCAAGCGTTTTAGAACAGCGTTCTATTCGTACAGCACAAGTTCTGTTAACGCATGATGACTTGGCTGACCGCCGTCGTTATCTCAACTCTTGTGATGCCTTGCAACACCTGATTGATTGGCGCGTGATTCCTGTCATTAATGAAAATGACACGGTCTCTACCGATGAAATTCGCTTTGGTGATAACGATACTTTGGCTGCGATGGTGGCAGGTCAGGTTCATGCAGACCTTTTGGTGATTCTAACTGACCAAGAAGGCATGTTTGACTCAGACCCTCGTTCCAATCCAGATGCAAAACTGTTTCATACAGTACGCGCAATGGATGAATCATTATTCGATATGGCTGGTGGCGGCGGTAAATTCGGTCGTGGCGGTATGTTGACCAAAGTTCGTGCGGCACGTTTGGCAGCCAAGTCTGGTTGTCCAACAGTCATTGCGAGCGGTGATAGCGATAATGTGCTTTCACGTGTGATGGCAGGTGAATTACTCGGTACCTTATTCATTACGGACAATGATCGTGTGACAGCCCATCAACAATGGTTAGCTGCACATTTACAAACAGCTGGACGTTTGGTGATTGATGATGGTGCTGTAAAGGCAATACGTGATAATCACCGCAGTTTATTACCTGTAGGCGTGAAAGCAGTTGAAGGGCATTTTGAACGTGGTGATGTGGTGGAATGTGTCGATACACAAGGTCATCGTGTTGCCGTCGGTCGTGTAAACTTCAGTTCACGCTCGGCAGAAATCGTTAAAGGTTTGGCCTCAGATAAAGTTCATCAAGTTTTAGGGGAAGCCCGATCACTTGAAATGATCCATCGCAATCATATGTCGATTTACTAAATTGAAAATCAAAATCCTGCTTCCGAGCGGGATTTTTTATGGCATGCCATTTGAATATAACGATAAAAATAGAAATAAGAGGAAAAGAAGATGAGCGAAATTCAATATTTAAACATTCAAGATCTAAAAGATGAGCAGGCTCAACTGTGTGAATTATTGGCACAATGTGTGCAAGATGGTGCATCACTGGGTTTTTTAACTAAAGAATCTAAGTCGCACTATGATGAATATTGGTCTGCTGTGGCAAAGGATATTCAAAAGCATAAAACCTTTTTGTGGGCGGCGCTACAAAGCGGTGAAATTGTGGGCACAGTACAATTGGTTCGTGCCACCAAAGCCAATGCACTGCATCGTGCTGAGATTGAAAAACTTATGGTGCATCCAAAGGTACGTCAGCAAGGCATTGCTCACCAACTATTAACACTTGCAGAAGATAAAGCAAAACACTTGAACTTGAAATTACTTGTACTTGATACGCGTACAGGCGATGTCTCTGAAAAGCTATATGAAAAATTTAACTTTATAAAAGCTGGGATCATCCCGCAATTTGCATTGAGCCCTACAGGTACTATAGATTCAACGACATTATTTTATAAATTATTAGTTTAAGTTGAAACGGATGGATATTTTAGACCAAAACTCCTGCACAGATGCAGGAGTTTTTCATTAAAGGTTCTTTTGATTAACTCGTTTAGAGAGTTCTTCCGCACTTTCAACTCGTTCAGAATAGCGATCTGTGAGGTAGGCAGATTGACCACGTGTGAGTAGGGTAAATTTATATAATTCCTCCATCACATCGACAATGCGAGTGTAATAGGAGGAAGGTTTCATGCGATCATTTTCATCAAACTCTAAAAATGCTTTTGCAACGGAAGATTGATTTGGAATCGTGATCATCCGCATCCAACGCCCAAGGATGCGCATTTGGTTAACAGCATTAAAAGATTGCGAACCACCACTGACTTGCATTAACGCCAGCGTTTTACCTTGAGTAGCACGAATGGCACCTGCGGCTAAAGGAATCCAATCAATTTGTGCTTTCAATATAGAGCTCATCGCACCATGTCGTTCTGGCGAACACCAAACCATGCCTTCAGACCATGCAAGTAATTCATGTAATTCCTGAACTTTGGGATGGGAGGTTTCAGCATCTTCCGGTAGTGGAAGACCTTTAGGATGAAAAATTTTGACTTCTGCACCAAAATGTTCAAGGATTCGACCCGCCTCCAATACCGTTAGGCGGCTAAATGAGCGTTCACGGTTAGAGCCATATAGCAGCAGAATGCGTGGCGGATGTTCAAGTGCTTTAGCTTGAACTTGTTCAAAACGCGGTGTTTCAAGTAAATCTAGTTGAATATTGGGGAGCTTCATTTTAGTTCTCTTTATACCATTTGCGTTTTAGCCAGAGCGATACACTCACTAATGCAATAAGCACAGGCACTTCAACCAATGGGCCAATAATCGTGGTAAATGCAATCGGAGATGCAATGCCAAAGGTGGCGATGGCAACAGCGAGGGCAAGTTCAAAATTATTACCTGCTGCTGTAAAGGATATCGCAGTGGTTTTGGCGTAGTTATTGCCCATCCATTTGCTCATCAAAAAGCTAATGAAAAACATCACCACAAAGTAGATCGTGAGGGGGATGGCAATACGCAGTACATCCATCGGAAGGCTCACGACATCTGCACCTTTGAGGCTAAACATCACCACAATGGTAAAGAGTAATGCGATTAAACTGATGGGGCTGATTTTGGGTATAAATTGATTTTTATACCAATCCAGACCTTTTTGTTTTACCAATATGGCACGCGTTAGGAAACCGAGCAGGAAGGGAATGCCTAGATACACCAATACTGCATGTGTGATGGTCCAAAAGCTGACTTGGATCACTTGTGCTTCGATACCAAAATATGGCGGTAAAAAACTCAAAAAGAACCATGCGTAGGTACTAAAAAATGCAATTTGGAAAATACTGTTAAATGCCACTAAAGCCGCAACGTATTGGTTATCCCCACAAGCTAAATCATTCCAAACCAGAACCATCGCAATACAACGTGCTAAACCAATCAGAATCAAACCGGTCATGTATTCAGGGTAGTGTTGTAAAAAAACGATCGCCAAAATAAACATCAGGCAAGGTGCGATTAACCAGTTTTGAAGTAGTGAAAGGTATAAGGTACGTTTATCTTTAAACACTTCAGGCAGGGCTTTGTAATCCACTTTAGCCAAAGGCGGATACATCATCAGGATTAAACCAATGGCAATCGCAATATTGACATCACCGATATTGAGTTGATTTAAAGCCCTTGAAGCACTTGGAATATACACGCCAATCGCAATGCCTAGCCCCATTGCGATAAAAATCCATAGCGTTAGATTGCGGTCTAGAAATGACAGTTTTGCAGCAGCCATTATTGAATCTCTGAAATATTTTGGATTTCTTGGTTGAGTTCTTCGCGACTTAATTGCGTAAAATCGAGTGCAAATAAAGCATCTAAACGGCGGTTAATATGCGCCACGGTATCAAGAAAAGCTGCGAGTTTTACGTCATCTGCAAGCTCTAAATGGGAAGGGTCTTCTAAACCCCAGTGTGCTTTGATGGCAGAGCCTAAGTAAATTGGGCAAGCTTCTTGAGCTGCAGAACCACAGACAGTAATTACCACATCGGGTTGGTATTGTTCACATGCTGTGATGGTTTTACTCGACAAGCCCTCAGTCGGTAGATTGAGGTTATGTAGGGTTTTTAAGGTAAATGGGTGGACTTGTCCTGAAGGTTTACTGCCTGCGCTATAAGCACGGAAACCTTCAGGGGCACGCTGGTTAAAAAGTACTTCGGATAAAATGCTGCGGCAGCTATTGCCAGTACATAGAAATAAAAAATTCATAGCGTTTCACACAATGTGGTAGTGCCTTTCGGGGAGTTTAAATCGAGGTCTTTAAATCGTTCTTGGTGACGCATGACATCGAGTATTTGTGTACACCAAGTAGGCAGTGCAGGGTGAATGGAGTAATAGACCCATTGACCTTTACGTTGATCACTCAGCACACCTGATGAACGCAGTAATGCCAAATGACGCGAAATTTTAGGTTGGCTCAATTCAAGGGACTCAGTGAGTTCGCAGACGCAGAGTTCACCTTTACAAGCCAACAGCATGATGATGTTCAGACGAGTCTCATCTGCAAGTAATTTGAAAAATTCAGTCTGTTCCATGTTTATCTGTATATATGGATTTTCATATATCTTTACATATGAATATATGGATGTCCATATATATTATTCAATAAAAATCCCACACTTGGTGGGATCTTTATATTTAGACCAGTTTAAAAGTCGAATGAAGTTTTGTAAGAAGAAGGTACGTGGTTGCCCTATATATTTACCACCTGTTGCATCTGATGAACGGGTGAAATACTGTTTGGTTTAAATAAAGATTAGATGGAATTTATAGTCAAAAAACCGCGCTAAAGCACGGTTTCTTAAAATGAATTTAATTATTTGAACTGGATAGAGCCATTTGCACTGACCGTGATTTTAGATTCACCACCTGCCATTTCTTGTTCAGGAATAGTATCGGCACTTGCAGCTTTCATCATCGCCATACGCGGAACTGGCTGACCACCATAATTGCTGGTATTTAAATTGATATTCACCAAGTTATAGCCTGACTTATTCCACGCTTGTGACAATGTTTGCGCGCGTTGTTGGAAGTTTTTAGAGGCTTCAACCATGAGTTCATTTTCTACTTTTTTTCGCTGTGCATCTGACACGCTAAAGCTGATGGATTGAGTTTGGAAATTTTGTTGTAACTCGCTCACCAATTGGCTAGCTGCTTTAAAGTCTGTACTTTCTAAACGCACTTCGGCACGACCACGCCATTCTTTCAATTTACGACTGTCATTGTCATAAATCGGGTAGGTGCTTTGAGACCCCGTTTCGATTTTTACCGCAGGGTATTTACGGGCTGTGTTCACCGCTTGGGTCATCAATTGGTTGATTTGGGTAGCAAGTTCAGCCGGTTGTTTATTTGATTTTTCAATATATAAAACGGCATGCATTTGGTCATTCGACACTTGGCGAGTGGCATCCGCTTGAATGTTCACGATGTTGTAATTGAGTGGGTCAGCTGCTTGAGTTGCTGCTGCCAAACCTAGACTGGATGCTAATAAAACAGTAGATAAGATAATTTTACGCATTGTTATGACCTATTCTTCTTTCAGAATGACTAATTTAGCTTATGCTGTTATCTTAAAAGGTGATTATGATGGATTAAAGGAAAATCTGTGGTGGGATTGTAAATCTTTCAAGAAAAATAAATGTAGTGCTTGATGAATATTTATTTAAATAATCAGTGCTTAGTTGTTTTAATAATTGAAGATTACAATAATCATTCATAAGTTGTAAAAAAGCATAAAATAAAAAGGTTTTCTTTGTTTTGTCACACTGTAAGATGATAATTCAAGATATCCATGGAATAGATCTGTTTTTTCTCTAAATTATCTTTTTATTTGATCATAAAAGTGATTTATTTTCTTGAAAAAGTCTGTATCATCCGCCTCCTAGTTAGCCCATACTTAAAGAGCTTTTAAAGCTAACTAGAAACTCATAAAGCACCGAGTCAAAGGACCGCAAGTCACCCGACTTATTTCTTTCAACCCATATCAGAGATGGTAATTCGATATGAGCGTTTCTTCTGTAAACCCTGCCACTAATTCTACTAACGAATACTATTTGACTCGCCAAAGCCAGATGGAATCCAATGTTCGTAGCTATCCGCGTAAACTTCCACTTGCGATAGCAAAAGCTTTAGGTTGTTGGGTTACTGATGTTGAAGGTACAGAGTACCTCGATTGTTTAGCTGGGGCAGGAACATTGGCATTAGGCCATAATCATCCTGCGGTAATTCAAAGTATCCAAGATACACTTGCAAGTGGTCTCCCATTGCATACTTTGGATTTAACAACGCCTTTAAAAGATGCTTTCACTGAAGCACTACTTGAGCAATTACCTGGTGGTAAAGAAGAGTATTGCCTACAGTTCTGTGGTCCGTCTGGTGCAGATGGTACAGAAGCAGCAATTAAATTAGCAAAAACTTACACTGGTCGTAGCTCAGTAATCAGCTTCTCAGGTGGTTACCATGGTATGACTCACGGTTCTTTAGCAATGACAGGCAACTTGTCTGCGAAGAACGCTGTGAACGGCTTAATGCCAGGTGTTCAATTTATGCCGTATCCGCATGAATACCGTTGCCCATTAGGCATTGGTGGTGAAGCGGGTGTTGATGCATTAACGTATTATTTCGAAAACTTCATTGAAGACGTAGAAAGCGGTGTAACGAAACCTGCAGCTGTAATCTTGGAAGCAATCCAAGGCGAAGGCGGTGTAGTGACTGCACCTGTAAAATGGTTAAAGAAAATCCGCGAAGTGACTGAAAAGCACAACATCGTGTTGATTCTTGATGAAGTACAAGCGGGCTTTGCACGTTCAGGTAAAATGTTTGCCTTTGAACATGCAGGTATTGAGCCAGACGTTATTGTAATGTCTAAAGCGGTAGGTGGTAGCTTACCACTTGCAGTATTGGGCATTAAACGTAAGTTTGACGCATGGCAACCAGCGGGTCACACGGGTACATTCCGTGGTAACCAAC
The DNA here is from genome assembly GCF_013418335.1 of Acinetobacter sp. YH12145. Taxonomy (NCBI): domain Bacteria; kingdom Pseudomonadati; phylum Pseudomonadota; class Gammaproteobacteria; order Moraxellales; family Moraxellaceae; genus Acinetobacter; species Acinetobacter sp. YH12145. The sequence goes on from NZ_VPCE01000002.1 coordinate 297,926, forward strand.
TTGCTATGGGTACTGGTCTTGCAACAATCAAAACCATCAAAGAGCAAAATCTTGCGCAAAATGCACAAGAGCGTGGTGACTTCTTACAAGCTGAAATTAAAAAATTAGCGGTAGAATTCCCATGTATCGGCAACGTACGTGGCCGTGGTTTGATGATTGGTGTTGAAATTGTTGATGAACGTCAAAAAGCAGATCACATGGGTTCTTTACCAGGTGATTCTCAATTGGCAGCAGCAATTCAAGCAGCATGTTTTAACAACAAATTGTTGTTAGAAAAAGGTGGTCGTAACGGTACAGTCATTCGTTTACTTTGCCCATTGATCATTAACCAAGCTGAATGTGAAGAAGTGATCGTTCGCTTCAAGAAAGCACTTGCTGAAGCACTAGTTGCAGTTCGAGGCGCGTAATGGTTGATTTTGCAGAACATCGTAAAGCGTTATTCTGCAATGATGCACAATCTATTGCTGACTACCAGTCAGCAATGGGCGAAGCGGTAAAAGCCGTTTCTGCATGGTTGCAAAATGACAAAATGTACACCGGCGGTAGTATTAAAGAGCTTCGTAGTGCAATTGCATTCAATCCTTCTAAAGAAGGTATGGGTGTACAAAAATCACTAGACCGTATGGTTGAGCTGTTCTTAAACAAAAGCTTAAAAGTACATCACCCACATTCTTTAGCGCATTTGCATTGCCCAACGATGGTGACAAGCCAAATCGCTGAAGTACTGATCAACGCGACTAACCAATCTATGGACTCATGGGATCAAAGCCCTGCAGGTTCATTGATGGAAGTTCAATTGATTGATTGGCTTCGCCAAAAAGTTGGCTATGGTGCAGGTCAAGCAGGTGTATTCACCTCTGGCGGTACGCAGTCTAACTTAATGGGTGTTTTGCTTGCACGTGATGCATGTATTGCTAAAAACTGGAAAGACGAAAACGGTAACCCGTGGTCTGTTCAGCGTGATGGCGTACCTGCGGAAGCAATGCGTAACGTAAAAGTGATCTGTTCTGAAAATGCACACTTCTCTGTGCAAAAGAACATGGCCATGATGGGTATGGGTTTCCAATCTGTTGTCACTGTTCCTGTAGATGCAAATGCACGCATGGATATAGACGCGCTTGAGAAAACCATGGCGCACCTTCAAGCTGAAGGTAAAATTGTAGCATGTGTGGTTGCAACTGCGGGTACAACCGATGCAGGCGCAATTGACCCATTGAAAGAAGTGCGTGCAATCACCAACAAGTATGGCGCGTGGATGCATATCGACGCAGCATGGGGCGGTGCACTGATTCTTTCAAATGACTATCGTTCAATGTTAGATGGTATTGAACTGTCTGACTCGGTAACGCTTGATTTCCATAAGCATTACTTCCAAACGATTTCATGTGGCGCGTTCTTGCTGAAAGACGAAGCGAACTATCGTTTCATGCATTATGAAGCTGAGTATTTAAACTCTGCTTATGATGAAGAGCATGGCGTTCCTAACTTAGTATCTAAGTCACTACAAACAACTCGCCGTTTTGACGCGTTGAAATTGTGGATGACGGTTGAAGCGTTAGGTGAAGAGCTTTACGGTTCGATGATTGATCATGGTGTAGGTCTAACACGTGATGTTGCAGACTATATTACTGCCACTGACGGTCTAGAAATGCTGGTTGATCCTCAATTTGCATCGGTATTGTTCCGTGTAGTACCAGCAGGTTACCCAGCTGAATTGTTAGATACATTGAACCAAAACGTTGCAGACGAATTGTTTGCTCGGGGTGAAGCGAATATTGGTGTAACTAAAGTAGGTCAAGTTCAATCATTGAAAATGACGACTTTAAGTCCAGTAGCGACTTTAGACAACGTGAAGAATTTGCTTGCTCTTGTGCTAGCAGAAGCGGATCGTATCAAAGGCCCAATCGCTGATGGTACATATACACCTGCAATTGACTAATTGTCATTTTGTAATTGTAGAAGAAGGGGCTCGTAAGAGCTCCTTTTTTTTAAAAAATGAAAAGGCGCTTAATTTATTGCATGGCCGCAATTTTTCATTGAGTGATGATAGTTTACTGAGTAGGCAGATTGTTACTTTGAGGGATCAAAGTATCTAAAATCCTTCTCAGGTAAAAGGTACATCCATGTGACCATTACCTTATAGTGACATTCCTGTCGCCAGTCGCGATATTCATTGATGTTTATCATTTGATGAATGAGATACCACAATATTTATAACCAATATAAGGCTTGTAAAGGAGTTTCCCTCTCCTTGTAGGAGAGGGTTAGGGTGAGGTGAATGCAATACGATATTGATGTTATGCCGCAAATAATGGACTAAAACCTTTTTTACGCAATAATTTGCGGTACATGCTGGAACTGCGGTCCGCCGGGAAATGCGCTTCGATGCTTAAATCTAACGGTAAATATTCAGGCTTTTGTGATTCAGACACGAGACGGTCTTCCTCAAATATTTTCAGGTTAAAGTCATAAGCATCTTCTACAGGCAAGTCCTTATCATAATTACGGCAGATAGGCGCAAATAGGCGAGTAGAGCGGGCGGTCATCGGTGAAGCCGCATTCATAATTACTTGCTTGCTGTCGTTTGGAAAATGTATGGTGAGCGTTGCAGTAAAGGGTAGATGAATCTCAAAATGCCGCAGCCATTCAAAGCCTTCTTGTCCGCGCTGTTCTAATCCAATCGGGTAGCGCCCAACACTGCTCCAATAGTCTGCATTAAATCCTGTTTCAGTCTCAATGGTTTTATAGTCAGGCACTTCTACATTTTCAGGGTCGCCAAAGGTATCGGGATGTACCCAAGCAAAATGCGCGACATCAATGAAGCCTTCAAGCTGCCGGCCTGCAAAACATTGAAAATCGACCGTTGGACACACCAGTTGCTGAAACTCGGCTTCATCCCAATATGGCATTGCAGGGATATTCGGTGCAGCATCTTTGGCGGCAGTAAGTGAGCACCATATCAGTCCATAACGCTCAACAGCGGCATAAGTACGCAAGTTAAAGCGAGGTGAAATTTTGTGCTCAGGATGTGCAGGGATGCGGTTACAATGACCAGATTCACCAAAGCGTAAGCCATGATATCGGCAACTACCCCTAGACCATCATTTTTGCCTAAACTTAGGGGTACGCCGCGGTGTGGGCAGGCATCTTTAGCTACAATCAGTTCATCTCCCATTTTATAAATGACGAGCGGCATATCTAAAAGCATGGTGCCATAAGGCTGTTTTGTAATGTCTCGAGCGAGTGCAATCGGATACCAATATTTCGCAAGTAAGTGCCAGTCATGTTTTTCAAAAGTCATATGCACAGGCAAGTCTGGATTAAATGTCGCAATGGCTTTACTGGTTATTTTAGGCTCTGTTTTTATGTAAAGTTGCATATTGAGCTAACTAAAAATGTAATGAAATTTCAATTATTGGAATAACATGGAATAAAAAATCGAACATGCAAATGTGCATCATTCAGAAAAAGAGGACAATTTGAAAAAAGAAAATAAGACAAAATATGACAGTGACATGAATTCTTACGAATATCAAAGTAGAAATCAATAAGACCAATACTTTGATAAATTTCATTACGTATTGAAAAATAAAGAATTATATTTAAATCAATGAGCAATCATCAATTATCATAAAAGCGTCATAAAGATGTAACCTAACTGTCATACTCTAAAATCAAAATGCAGATATCGAAAAAGTACAAGACTTTAAAAATAAAAGTGGCGTACTCCAATAAATGCATCAATTAAGAGAGATGAGAATGCGCTTAAATCATATCGCACTTGCTATGGTACTCACTACTGGGGCAACAGTCGCTACAACTGCAAATGCAGCTCGTGACACGATCCAAATTGCTGGTTCTTCAACTGTACTGCCTTATGCAAGTATTGTTGCAGAAGAGTTTGGTAATACATTCCCACAATTTAAAGCACCTGTCGTAGGTTCAGGCGGTACTTCAGGTGGTTTGAAACAATTTTGTAATGGTGTAGGCGATAACACAATTGACGTTGCAAACGCATCTCGTAAAATTAAAGGTACTGAATTGGCCGCATGTAAAAAAGCGGGCGTTAACCAAATCTTAGAAATTAAAGTAGGTTATGACGGTATCGTGTTTGCATCAAACGCTAAAAAAGCCGCATTCAAACTTCGCCCACAGCACGTATTTGCTGCACTTGCTGCTGAATTACCTTCAAAAGGTAAATTGGTTCCAAACCCATACACACGTTGGAATCAAATCGACCCAACTTTACCAAACGAAGCAATCACTTTAGTTATTCCTGCATCAAACCATGGTACACGTGAAGTGTTCCAAGAAAAAATGGTCGATGCTGGCTGTGAAACTTACCAAGCATTTGCGAAGCTAGATAAAGATGCAAAGAAAAAGGCATGTTCTACATTCCGTAAAGATGGTCGTGTGATTGAAATCGCAGGTGACTATACAGAGACATTGGCACGCTTAAAAACTTCACCTAATGCGGTAGGGGTATTCGGTCTAGGTTTCTATGACCAAAACCGTGACAAGTTACGTGTAGCAACAGTGAATAATGTAGCGCCGTCTGAGAAGACAATTTTAAATGGTTCATACCCAGTATCTCGTCCATTGTTCTTCTATGTAAAGGGTGAGCACTTAAAATCAATTAAAGGCTTAAAAGAGTTCACAGAATTCTTCCTAAGTAAAAAAGTATCAGGTAAAGGTTCTAAGCTAGAAAAAGCAGGCTTAATTTCAATGTCTGATAAAGAGCGCGCTGTAGTTCTTGCAAACTTTAAAGCTGGTAAAGCAGTTAAATAATTGGATTGAAACAGCCAATGGCAGGATTGACCTGCCATTGGCTTTTTGCAAAGAAACAGTTTTTTCAAGAAGGGCTTTTGAAAAAACAGTGGAGATTACATGAATCTGCTACTAATTGGTGTGTTGCTCGCAATTATTGCAATCGCTTATCAAGTTGGACTGACCAAAAGTCGCAAACTTGCAGGTAAAGGCAATAACTCAGCAATGTTGCATTCACGACCGGGCTATTATGGTGTTTTGGTCGCTTTATGGTGTGGGATTCCCGCTTTTTTAATCTTGATTGTTTGGAACTTGGTTGAACCGAGTATTTTTCAACACGTTATTTTAAATAATGTCCCAGAAAATATTCGTTTAGGTTTAGATCCTGCAAGCACAAGCGTAATGGCTGACCGCGTCCAAGCGATTGCTTCTGGTTTTGGAGTAAGTGATACGCCAGCTGCATATGAACTTGCAGCAGCAGAACAGTTAAAGAAAATTGAAAACATCGGCTCATATGCAAAATTAGCCGTTGTGATTTGTGCGGCATTGATTGGTTTAGTTATGGCTAAACGCCGCATCGCAGAAAAATATCGTGCACGTAACCAAGTCGAAAAAGTTATTAATATCGCATTGGCACTGTGTTCGGGGGTCGCAATCCTGACAACAGTTGGCATTGTGATGTCAATGTTCAGTGAAGCCATGCGTTTCTTTAGTTTTGTCAGTCCACTCGATTTCTTCTTTGGTACTGAATGGAACCCAGGTTTTAGTACTTCGGGAAGTGCAGAAGGCAGCTATGGCTTATTACCTTTATTGTGGGGTACGCTCATGGTGAGTGGTATCGCTTTATTGGTAGCTGTTCCGGTTGGTCTGATGATTGCGATTTATTTGGCTGAATATGCAAAGCCAAGTTTCCGTGCTTGGGCAAAACCTGCCATAGAAGTTCTCGCAGGTATTCCAACCATCGTTTACGGTGTATTTGCCTTAATGATTATTGGACCCTTTGCAAAACAGCTTGGCGCATATATTGGACTCGATATTAATGCAACCAGTGCTCTAACAGCAGGCTTTGTGATGGGGATTATGATTATCCCATTCGTTTCATCATTATCTGATGACATCATTACTCAAGTTCCTCGCGCGCTTCGTGACGGTTCACTCGGTTTGGGTGCAACAAAATCAGAAACTATTCGCCAAGTAGTGATACCTGCAGCTTTGCCGGGCATTATCGGTGCATTCTTATTGGCAGCATCTCGTGCAATTGGTGAAACCATGATTGTGGTACTTGCAGCAGGGAACAGTCCTTTACTACACATTAATCCGCTCGAAGCAGTGTCTACAGTCACCATTACCATCGTAAACCAATTAACAGGTGATACAGACTTTGCGAGTCCTCAAGCATTGGTTGCTTTTGCACTCGGTTTAACACTGTTTGTGATTACCTTAGGGCTGAATATTGTTGCACTGTACATTGTGCGTAAATACCGTGAGCAATACGAATGAGTACGACGAATACATCAAACATGGATCAAAAATTTGATTCACATGCAGCCGCTGAGCTTCGTGAAAAACGTAAGAAAATCATTGAAAACTCTTTGGCGAAAAGACATCGTAAAGAAAAGACCTTCCGTGTCTTGGGCTTTAGTGCAGTAGTGACTGGTTTATTTTTCGTCGTGCTATTGTTTGGTAGTATTTTAGCCAAAGGTTTACCTGCATTTTGGCAAAGCTCAATGACGGTACCTGTGTTTTTTGATCCAAACATTGTCAAAGTTGGTGCGAAACCAATTCAAAAAGAAGGTGAATCACCTGCACAGTTCCAAGAGCGTTACATTGCTTGGCAAACTGAAATGGGCATGGTGGATTGGGATGCGCTCATCGTAAATGGCATCATAGCAAAAGATCCAGCGATTGCCTCACAACGTGATGATCTCAACAGTTTATATACAAGTTCAGAAGCTTATCGCTTACGTGACATGGTAATGGCAGATCCGTCATTGATTGGTCAAAAACAAGATTTTAAAATCCTTGCAGATGCTAATGTCGATGTCTGGTTGGCTGGTAATATTGACCGCAGCTTGCCTGATGAACAGCAACAATTGAGCCCAGAAGTACGCCAACTTGCAGATAAACTCAAAGCTGACGGTGTTATCACCAACTCATTTAATACTGAAATATTTAAAAATCCAGACTCTCGTAGCTCACCTGCAACTTCAGGTTTAGCAGGGGCGTTTATGGGGTCGTTATTTATGATGCTGATCGTGATCATTATTTCGATTCCAATCGGTGTAGCATCCGCAATTTACTTAGAAGAATTTGCACCTAAAAACTGGATTACCGATGTTGTCGAAGTCAACATTAACAACTTAGCAGCGGTTCCTTCGATTGTCTTTGGTTTGCTCGGTGCTGCGATTTTTATTGGTTGGATGCACATGCCGCTTTCGGCACCTGTGGTTGGTGGTTTGGTCTTGAGTTTAATGACACTACCAACCGTAATTATTACAACACGTGCATCTTTAAAAGCTGTTCCTCCATCGATCCGCCAAGCCGCTTTAGGTTTGGGTGCATCACGTTTACAAACTGTATTTCACCACGTCTTGCCACTGGCATTACCAGGTATCTTAACCGGTGCCATTATTGGTGTTGCGCAAGCCCTAGGAGAAACTGCTCCATTATTATTGATTGGTATGAGTGCCTTTGTGGCAAGTGTACCAGCCACTCCTTTAGATCAATCCACTGCATTACCTGTACAAATTTTCCTTTGGCAAGGTAATGAGCTACGTAACTTCTTTGAAGGACGTACCGCAGCAGCAATCATTGTACTTCTTGCTCTCATGATCGGCTTAAACAGTTTAGCCATCTGGTTACGTAAGAAATTTGAAGTACGCTGGTAATTGAGGGCATTATATGAATAGCGTCATTACAACTGAAAAGAATTCCTTATATCAGGATAAGTCCGTGAATCCAGAACAAACACAATTTACCTCTGCCCAAGGCAGCCAAAAACAAACCAATACTGCGTTTGTGTCACAATTCGATACGCAATCTAGCGCGAAAAAAGATGCGAAATCGAGCAATGTGAAAATCAGTACAAATGATGTGCATGTGTACTATGGCGAATCTGAAGCGATCAAAGGAATTGATCTGAATATTTATGAAAATGAAGTGATCGCCTTTATTGGACCGTCTGGTTGTGGTAAGTCAACGTTTCTACGTACGCTCAACCGTATGAATGACACGATTGATTCTTGTCGTGTGACAGGGCAAGTGCTCATGGATAATCAAGATATCTATGATCCAAATCTCGATGTGGTGTTACTTCGTGCCCAAGTGGGTATGGTTTTCCAAAAGCCGAACCCATTTCCTAAGTCAATTTTTGATAATGTCGCTTATGGTCCAAAACTTCATGGTTTGGCACGTGATAAATATGACATGGAAGAAATTGTAGAAAATAGCCTGCGTAAAGCGGGGCTTTGGGATGAAGTGAAAGATCGTTTGAACCAACCGGGTACGGGGCTTTCAGGTGGTCAGCAGCAACGTCTATGTATTGCGCGAACCATTGCAGTCAGTCCTGAAGTGATTTTGATGGATGAACCTTGTTCAGCACTCGATCCGATTGCAACTGCAAAAGTAGAAGAACTCATCACTGAACTTTCAGCGCAATATACCATTGCGATTGTGACGCACTCGATGCAACAAGCAGCACGTGTATCTGACCGTACCGCATATTTCCATTTGGGTGATTTGATTGAAGTGAATTCCACTGAAAAAGTCTTTACTCAACCGGATCATCAATTGACTGAAGCGTATATTACCGGGCGTTTTGGCTAATCTAGTCTGTCTAAAAAAGAGCCGAAAGGCTCTTTTTTTATGAAGTCAATAATTAGGTCAAAAAGTCTTGATAAAAATAAAATGCTCAATTTGGCTCAATGAGAATTATTTTCAAAAAATAGATTGAATTTTTGTGATGCAACCCACATGTTATACAACATAAATATGAATTAAATGAGTTTCAATTTTATGCTATTTCATAATCCCAAGTTGCCTGCGGAAATTCGTGTAAGCCATTTAAATGCACGTATTAATGAACAACGAAAAAAAATTGCGCAAACGACTGCATCTAAACTTGAGCTGCTGCAACTAAGCCAACAATTATCAAAAGAAGCGCGCGCACGTAAAAAGAATAACCAAAAAATTTATGTAATCGATTTTAATGGTGATACCGCTGCATCTGCGGTAACAAGTCTACGTGAAGAAATTACCCTAATCTTAGCGACAGCAAAAGCTGGGCGCGACCGCGTGGTTTTACGTTTAGAGAGCCCAGGCGGGATGGTGCATGGCTATGGTTTAGCTGCAGCACAATTGGTACGTTTACGTGATGCTGGATTTAACTTAACCATTTGTGTGGACAAAGTTGCTGCAAGTGGTGGCTATATGATGGCCTGCATTGCAAATGAAATAGTTTCAGCTCCATTTGCAGTTGTGGGATCGATTGGCGTGGTTGCACAAGTGCCAAACTTTAACCGTTTATTGAAAGAAAAACATATCGATTTTGAACTGTATACAGCAGGTCAGTTCAAACGTACCGTCACTATGTTTGGTGAAAATACGGCTGAAGGTAAAGCCAAATTTGAAGAAGAGTTGCAGCAAACGCATAACTTGTTTAAACACTTTGTTGAAAAATACCGTCCTCAGCTTAATGTCGATAAAGTTGCAACAGGTGAGCATTGGTATGGTCAAGATGCCATTGATCTTAATCTAGTCGATAAGCTCCAAACGTCAGATGAATATCTGTTAAGTCTCATGCCACAACATGATGTATATATGATTGAAACCCGCAAAAAGCCAACGCTTGGTGAGAAGTTAGGCTTACAAGCAGCACAAATTGCGGACTCATTGGTTCCTGCAGTCATGTCTAAAGTGATGGAGTCATTGAGTAAAGCCAATTCGAGTCTTGTGCAGTTGCGTGATCCAAAGCTTTAATTCTTTAAGTTTAAAAGCCAATCCAAAGATTGGCTTTTAATGGTTGGGTTTCTCAAATAAAGGGCTTTAAAACTGAAATCTGTATTTAATTTTCGTTTGATATTATTATTTTTTATCCTTACTTCTTTTTTAGTTTTTGACTATATTTCTAATAATCAGCAGTCTGAGGAAATTAAAATAACGGATAGCCAACACCCAATAAATTTAGAATTGAAGCAAAAGGCCCAAGAAATTTTTGGCAATATTCTTATATTGGAAGGAAGTTATAGTTCTTACTCCTCGCATGATGTACTTTATAGTATCCATTATAAAGATTTCAGTATTGCTGATTTTTTAATTTATCATGATGAAATTTTGAAGAAAAACGAATGGGTTTTTCTGAAAAAAATGGCCCAGTCATATATTTATTGTCAAAATAGTCGCCAGTTAGAGATTATTCCCCCGAAGATATTAATTAAAAATGTAGATAATGAAGAGGGGGATATCATTAGACAATTGGATGAAGAATGGAATATTAATTTTTATCATTCAAGAAATAGCCATTTTAGTCAGTGTTCGAAATATGATAATTCTCATGAATGAAATAAATAATACGGTTCTTTTTTGTTTAATTATAATGTGTGAGTAATTATTCTGGGACTGGAAGAGTGTTCCTAGTAAAAATAGCATTTTAGGTAGTTAGAAGCTTATCTTTTAGCATATGTTGTCTTTTTAAACCTTATATTTTTATGAATCTAGAAGATTACCCAATACTTAGTAATACGAATCAACTCATATATTACATTGGCTTTTTCTATGCCAAAATTACTCAATAAATAATTATATATTAGGGTTTGTCTGTTCAGCACCAATTTGATAAGGTACTTAACTAATTATTTATTAGATGTTTATTACATAATAACACTGAGGGCGAAATGACAAAAATTGTCGTGATATCGAAGAAAGATCAAACGATTTTAAAAGAAACTCATGCCAACAAAATACAAATATCTCAACCTTCAATTATTCAGTTAGAACTCAAGCCAATCGATATTCAATCGATCCATCGAGTAGGGAATCAATGTGTGATTACCCTGAAAAATGGTCAAAAAATCGTGATTGATGATTTTTATACAGCTGACTTTGGCTCTGATAATTCTTTGGTTTTACATAGTGGGCCAGAGCAATTTGAGCTGGTTGAAATTGATGTCGATGGCAAAACGGTGAGCTATCGCTCTGTGAATGAATTTATGCAACCTTTAGCTGCATCGACACAGTTAAATCAAGCGACAACACCTGCTCAAGCTACGGAAGTTGCAAGTGAGGATGATGGTTCGCCATCACTACTTAAGGCAGGATTGGCGATCTTGGGTGCAGAAGCGGTATACCTGCTGGCATTTGACAAAGAAGATGATAAATCCTCTAGCAATGACAAAACAGCGCCAAGTACGCCAACTGGAAGTTTTGATAGTGACGGAAAAGTCGTGTCCGGTAAGGCGGAAGTGGGTGTAACGGTTTATATCGTAGATGCGAAAGGCAATACGATTGGTCAATCTAAAGCAGATGCCGATGGCAACTATAAAATTACTTTAGATGACGCGATTACAGACGGCAATCGCGTGATTTTGTACGCGAAAGACAAGGCGAGAAATAGTTCTCAATCGACGATTTTAACGGGTAGTAAAGATACGATCGCCCCAGACGCTGCAAATGCACAAGTGGATGAAAGCGGTAAGTTTGTCTCTGGTTTTGCCGAAGCGGGTTCAAAAGTTTATGTTTATGCTGCAGATGGCACAACGCTTTTAGGTGGGCCTGTGACTGCGGCAAGTGATGGCAATTTCTCCATTGCATTAAGTAATACTTTACAAGCAGGTGAGACGGCTAAAGTCATTGTAGAAGATAAAGCCGGCAACAAATCTGAAGCGCAGTCAGTTGAGATGGGCAAAGATACGCTTCGACCTGATCAACCTAAGATTGAAGTGAATAAAGCCGGAACTGAACTGGTTGGTACTGCCGAAGCCAATAGCACCATTCAAATATTAGATGCAAATTTACAAGTCATTGCTACCACTACGGTAGATGCCAATGGTCAATTTAAACTAACATTGTCCCCAGCACTGTCGGATAGTAATAAGACAACCATTATTGTGGTTGATGCGGCAGGCAATCAATCGATACCGTTAAATGTCACTGCTGGAACGGATAATACGGCACCCGTTGCACCAACAGCAACAATCAATACAGATGGTACAGAAGTGTCGGGAAGCGCTGAAATTGGTGCCAAAATTACCATTAAAAACAGTGCAGGAAATACGCTTGGTACTGCAACTGTAGGCGACGATGGGCGCTATACGGTGAAATTAAGCAGCGCAATAACAGATAATAATGTTGTCCAAGTGACTGCGACAGATGCGGCTGGCAATAGCTCAAAGAGCACGCAAGTCATTGGAACAAAGGACACGATTGCTCCTTCCGCGCCGACATTGACGACTGTGTATGATGATCGCGATACTACAAAGCTCACCATTAAGCAGGGTGAGAGCACTCAAGATTCAACCCCAAGTTTTGAAGGTAAAGGTGAGGCCAATGCCACGATTACCATTTATAAAAATGGCGTCGCTGTAGCAACAGTCAAAGCGGATACTAGTGGGAAATGGTTGTATACACCAGAATCTGACTTAGCGGCAGGTAAGTATAGCTATAGTTTTACCCAAACGGATCTGGCTGGAAATACCAGTGCCAAAAGCTCAGCATTTGATTTTACCGTTGAAGCGATGACAGTTGCCAAAGTGAGTTTATTCTTGATGTCAGAAGAACAGGCTTCGGTTGAATTACATGATCAGGCATCACTGTTAACAGGTGATAATACTGTGTTTGATGTACTTGCACAGCAAAGTGTTTCGAGCTTTGGCTTAAATGAAACAAGCTCTTTTATTTCTGATGATCAAATCAATTTGAACAGCTTATTGATCAATCAAGAGCCAAACAATGCTCTTGATGTAATATCAGATGATTCATCTTATTTAAATGCGTCTATCAACCCTGTATCGGGTGGGACAGCAGTTTCGAATGCAGCGTTCCAAACAGCGTGGGGCACTTTAGATCCGTTAGATCAATCCTTAAATGTGCTACCACTCTATTAATAATTAATACATCCATTCATGAATATAGCGATAAAAAAAGCACTCTGATGAGTGCTTTTTTTATTTAGGATTTTTTCTGATTGAAATATAAAAGGCCGCCAGTGATCATCGCACCAAGTGTTGCAAGTAGCATATCTTTATGTGCATCCCAAATATCACCTTGTTGCCCATTGTAATTTTCAGCTTCCTCTGGTGATAAGCCAATGGCAATCAGCCATTCGATCCATTCATAAAATAAACTGGTCGCCATGACGAATTGTACGACCAATAAAAAGAGTGTTCCGGCTTTTAACTGCGGTAGCCAGATTTGAAATATGCGATAAAAGAACGGGTAGAGCAGCAAACCATAGGCAAGATGTACAAGCCGATCATACATATTCCGACTCCATCCCATGCTTTGGTCAAGATTGAAACCGAGGAGAGCTTGTGTCCATTCAGAATAAGGCACATAAGAATATAAATAATGGGCACCAATGACATGAATCAGTAAAAAGCCAAGATACAGGCAAACTGTTGTGAAAGTTAGCCCTATTTTATAGAGGAAAACGAGTAACACGATCAGCATAAACGCTGTGCCGATTTGATGGAGGATATACGCTTCCATTTCTAAAGGTTGGATACTGGCGATCACAATGGCAAGAGTTAATAACGCAAAAGCTAAGATGTGCTTAAGTTTTAATTTGAAATCAATCATGAAAAGGCAAAGCTCAAATTTTTTATCGGTGTGCAATGTTTATAATTCGCGGCAAGTATAGCCATAATGCGATGAAAAGTGTTAGTTAGACGGTGCTAGAATTTGTGCATTATTTTTTCAAATGTCTTTAGTTTGCGGCTGGGGATATGTATTTTTAAAAAGATTGTATTAAACTCAGATGAATATCGATGTTTAAGTATTTGGAAGTAACTATGGCCGTTGTTGAGGCATTTATTGCGACTCAAAATTGTTATTTTAACTATGAGTTTGAAGAACTTAATTTAACAGATGATTTTCCAGAAGAGCTCTCTGTATCTTTGCGCGGCATGATGTTTCGCCATGAAATTCAGTATCCCAATGCCACATATTATGTTTATTACTCAGATGTTTTAACAGGCTGTGAATTACAACGGATGAAAGATGATTGGGCGAAATATTGCCCTGCAGAATAAAATTACGTCTAAATTTTCTATCTCCTTGCGGAGCATGCTCTTCATCCCAAAGGGAGTAGGAGTATATAGGTGGAAACAAAAAACGAGGCATGATGCCTCGTTTTTTTGATCTATCTAAAATCAGATTTTAGAAATCAGATCTTAGAAATTAAATCAGCAACTTGTTTTGCTTGAGTCGATGCATTACCTGTATAAGTTGCAGGTGTCATTTCTGCAAGGCGTGCACGGTCAGCAGCTGGAACAGCTTCTAATTCGTTACCATTTACGAAGTCAACCATCATTTCGCGGGTCATTGCTTGGCCACGAGTAAGGGCTTTTAATTTTTCGTAAGGTTTTTCAACGTTATAACGACGCATAACAGTTTGAATCGGTTCTGCAAGAACTTCTTGAGCGTGATCAAGGTCTTCAAGAATACGTGCAGCATTTAATTCAAGTTTACCAATACCTTTAGAGCAAGCTTCAAATGCGATCAAACTTTGTGCAAAACCAACGCCCATGTTACGTAGAACAGTAGAGTCAGTTAAGTCACGCTGCCAGCGAGATACAGGAAGTTTTTCGCCTAAATGCGCAAGTACTGCATTTGCAATACCCAAGTTACCTTCAGAGTTTTCGAAGTCAATTGGGTTTACTTTATGCGGCATAGTTGAAGAACCAACTTCGCCTTCTTTCAAACGTTGTTTGAAGAAACCAAGTGAAATGTAGCCCCAAACGTCACGGTTAAAGTCGATTAAGATTGTGTTGAAACGACGTAGCGCATCAAAAAGTTCCGCCATGTAGTCATGTGGTTCGATTTGAGTGGTGTACGGGTTAAATTCTAAACCTAATGATTCAACAAATGCTTGTGAATGAGCAGGCCAGTTAATTTCTGGGTAAGCAGAGTAGTGCGCGTTGTAGTTACCTACTGCACCATTGATTTTACCAAGTAATTCAACTTGTTTGAATTGTTTGATTTGACGTGCAAGGCGGTAAGCCACGTTCGCCATTTCTTTACCCAAAGTTGTTGGGCTTGCAGTTTGACCGTGTGTACGAGACAACATTGGTTGTTCAGCGTGTTGTTCAGCCAAAGCAACGATTGAATCGATGATTTGCTGCATTGCTGTAACTAAAACTTCACGGCCATTTTTAAGCATTAAAGCGTGAGACAAGTTGTTGATGTCTTCAGATGTACATGCGAAGTGAATGAATTCGCCTGCATTTTTAAGCTCATCGATATGTGCGATTTGCTCTTTTAAGAAGTACTCAACGGCTTTTACGTCATGGTTTGTTGTACGTTCAATTTCTTTAATGCGGTTTGCATTGTCTTCAGAGAAGTTCGCAACAATTGCATCAAGTGCTGCATTTGTTTCAGCGCTGAATGCAGGAACTTCAGTGATTTCTGGACGGTTCGCAAGCGCTTGTAACCAACGCACTTCAACAGTCACACGAGCATGGATTAAACCAAACTCAGAGAGGAAAGGACGTAGAGCATCACATTTGCTAGCGTAGCGTCCATCTAATGGAGAAAGTGCGGTTAAAGCGTTCATAGCGATTCCTTAAACATTGGAATTAAACGTAAAACAAAGTTCATCACAGCCATCAGTTAAACCACCTGATACTGTAAACGAGCGAGATCTTGAATATCTTGGAGCAGCTTACGCTTGCTGAAAATCATACCCCACGAGCTACCGCCGAGCTGACGCCACAAGTGAGCCATTTGTAAGCCTGTGAATAATGTCGCGCGAATGCGATTGGTATGTGCTGTATCTTTAAATGCTTCAGCGTTGCCTCGAACCATAATGCGAGGATTGATCGAACCCGCAGTTTCAATATAGGTTTGGGCAAGGTTTGCAATGATACTTGGATGTAAATAATTATTATCGAAAAATGAAAGCTGTCTTAGGATTTTTTGTTGGGATTGTTCAATAATTTCAACGAACTTCGGATTGCTATACACTTTCTTTTCTAATTGCAATAAAGTCATTGCATAGGTCATTGGAAGTTTAGTATTTGCAAGTTTAGGCAATCTAGATTTTGGGGAAGTGTTAAATGGCTGGGTAATGCTGCTTTCTAAAGTTTTTAAACCGAGAGAAATATCCGCCAATTTATCAAAAAAATCGAGCGTTTGATTGGACTGATTGGATTTAGGACGGATATTCAAACTGGCTTTGATGAGATGTTCAAAATAAAAATTACCGCTTTCACCAATACTTTGCGTACCCGTCAATGCGGTCATATGGGTTAGCTGTGTCGCTTGAAAAACAGCAGCTAACGCCAATGCGCGATTTTGGCGAGTATTCAGAGTTTGAGGCTGTTGAAACGGTAACTCTGTCATCCGAAACAATCCTTATTCAATAAAATCCGGTTTAGGGGCATTGGTATGATGAATCACACCACCACCTAAACAAACTTCACCGGTGTAGAACACCACACTTTGACCCGGTGTAACAGCACGTTGTGGCTCATCGAACTCGACACGCACACCATTTGGCGCTGTAGAGTCTTTAAATAATGTACAGTCTTGGTCAGGCTGACGATAACGAGTTTTCGCTGTGCAGCGGAAACCTGATTCAGGAATCTCTTGTTCGCCAGCCACCCAATCAATCGCTTCAGACCATAAAATGGTGCTTTGCATGAGTGGATGTTCATGACCTTGACCAACGACTAGGCGGTTACCTTCGATATCTTTATGCAGTACAAACCAAGCGCCTTCTTCAGCACCTTTTAGACCACCAAGACCGATGCCACCACGTTGGCCGAGCGTATAGTACATTAAGCCGTGATGTTCACCAACCTCTTTACCCGTGTCTAAGACGATTTTTCCGGGTTGAGCAGGTAAATATTGCTTTAAGAAGTCATTAAATCGACGTTCGCCAATAAAACAAATTCCTGTTGAATCTTTTTTCTTCGCGGTGATTAGACCTAATTCTTCAGCGATTTTACGTACTTGTGGTTTTTCAATTTCACCCACAGGGAACAAGGTCTTGTTAATTTCACGACCATGCACTGCATGTAGGAAATAGGTTTGGTCTTTATTTTGATCTACGCCACGCAGTAGAGGGGCATACTCTTCACCACGTGAATTTTTTAGCGTTTCACCACGACGGCAATAGTGGCCTGTCGCAATAAAGTCAGCTCCTAAGTTCACAGCATGGTCTAGAAATGCACGGAATTTAATTTCTTTGTTGCAGAGAATATCTGGGTTTGGTGTACGACCTGCGGCATATTCTTCTAAGAAATGCTCAAAGACACGGTCCCAATATTCCATCGCAAAGTTTGCGGTATGAAGTTTGATACCAATTTTGTCACAAACGGCTTGAGCATCGGCAAGATCTTCCATTGCCGTACAGTATTCCGTGCCGTCATCTTCTTCCCAGTTTTTCATGAAAAGACCTTCAACTTGATAACCTTGTTGAAGTAAAAGTGCTGCAGATACAGAAGAATCTACACCACCAGACATACCGACGATGACACGTTGTTGCATAGGATTAAGCATCCAAATTTGAAATTAAGGGAGAATTTTGGTGCTCGTAAATGAGCGATAAAGGAAATTTTTGACCTGAAAGAGCATCTTGTACAGCTTTGATGACTAATGGACTGCGCGCACGAGCAGACTCAATGAGTTCATCAAGCGTCATCCATACTGCACCGACAATACCTGTGTCTAATTGTGCATCGGCATGGTGCTGAATGTCTTTAGCTAAGAAACAGAAACGGAAATAAGTACGATCAGGGAACATCGGGGGAGTATAAGTATATATGCCTAGAAGGTTCGTGATTTCTACATCGTGACCTGTTTCTTCCATGGTTTCTCGAATGGCTGCTTCAATGATGGTTTCGCCAGCTTCGACATGACCTGCTGGTTGATTAAATACAGTATGGGTCACACCTTCTGTATGTTCTTCAACAAATAGGAATTTTCCGTCTTTTTCAACGACTGTCGCAACAGTGACGTGAGCAGTCCAAGCGGTCATAGAAAAGCACCATGGGGTAAAAACGCTATTCTACAAAATTTAGGGAGCGGTGGCTATGATTGATTTTTTCTTAATTTCCTTGAATGCGTTTCAATATTGAAGTAAGAAGAACGTGGAGGAATCTTGTAAGATAAATCCATTGTACATATTTTCACACTGAAAATTATTTTGAGAATTAGATGAAAATACTAAGTTTATTTATATTTGTTATGTTAATGGTTAGTTGTACGGCAAAAAGCGGTGCTGATGAAAATTTGTTGCTTGTAGATGATGCAATTCTCGACGTTAAACAAACGCTGCCAAAGAAAAATAATGCATATACAGTTTGGAAAGATATATACAGAGATGGTGCAACTATTAAATTAATATATCAGATGGATAATTATACATTTCCAAAAGATAAAATATATTTGTTAGAAGAGTATGCAAAATCAGATTCTGTAAAGAATGTTATTTGCAAATCTTTATTGGAAACATTTGGTTGGGATTATTCTGTAGAGTCAATTACATATGATATGAATGATACAGTTTTATTTTCTTTTGTTTATAGTGGCTTTGTTGCACAAACCTATCTGTAAAGGCTTTTTCAGCGATATAATTTTCAAATGAAGAAGCCTGCACACAAAATCTACCGCACAACCAATTGGCCCGCATATAACCGAGCACTTATGAGTCGCG